>JAEEOB010000148.1 GCA_016284045.1 Bacteroidaceae bacterium | reverse complement strand
CGAACAGAGAAGTTAAGCCCGCCTGCGCCGATGGTACTGCAATGCAATGCGGGAGAGTAGGAGGCCGCCTTCTTTAGAGAACGGAGCCCTGTTCCACAGTCGTGGAGCAGGGCTTCTTCGTTTTCCTTGCTCATTGCTTACCTTTTTCAATTATTCACACCTTTGATACGCTATTGAAAATGAATAGCTATTTGTTTCGCTTTTCTGTCGTTTTTCATTATCTTTCATCTAAAGATAATAAAATCTTTATTGGACTGGCCTATAATTCAAGTTTTTTGTGTACATTTGCAGCAACTTATCAGTTGACCGAAAGCAAAGGTGTTTTATCACACCTTGCAGTGGTTAGTGATATAGAAGGCTTGAAGCTGAAGTAATTGTCATTTAATTAGAAAGGATATGAAACTACGTATCTTATTTTGTTTGTCTATGCTGATGGGTGTGCTTACCGTTGATGCACAGTTGCCCGCCGTAGACTTGAAGGATATCAGTGGAAAGGCTGTACGTACTGATACACTGCAGAATGGTGGCCGCCCATTGATTATTGACTTCTTTGCCACCTGGTGTAAACCGTGCAACCGTGAGTTGAGTGCCATCAGCGAAGTCTACGATGAATGGCAGGAGGAGACAGGTGTTAAGTTGATAGCAGTCTCTATAGATGAAGCCCATCATATTAATAAGGTGAAACCTTTGGTCGACCGTTCCGGATGGCCCTACGAAGTATTGCTTGATCCGAACAGTGACTTCAAACGGGCTTTAGGCATTCAGCTCATTCCTTATACATTGATTATAGATGGCAAGGGACGTATAGCCTATAAGCATCAGGGCTATACTGACGGAGCTGAGGAGGAACTGATAGAAGAGGTAAGGAAGATCTGCGCTTCTGCAGGGGAAAAAGATAAATGATAAGTGGTAAAAGATGAGTAGTCGGTTACTGTGGGCGATGGCTGTGGCGTTGCTGCTGGCGGAATCCTGCTTGCCCTTGATGGGACAGGAGTCTGGAGGAGGGGGCGTTACTGTGACAGGAAGTGTACAGAGTGATGTGCTGATTCCTCAGAAGGACGAGACGATCGGCATTACTGAGGTGGACGACTGGGCACAGACCAACAGCTATGCAGAAGTCGTGCTACAGAGCAAGTTCGTGGATGCAGGACTACGTGTGGAATACTTGGAACATCCGCTGCCAGGCTATGAACGCGACCTTCAGGGTTGGGGCATAGGCAGTGCCTATGTGAAGGGTCATTTCAGGAATGTGGAACTGACGGCTGGAAGCATCTACGACCAGTTTGGATCAGGCTTCATTTTCCGCACCTACGAAGAGCGTAGCTTAGGCGTTGACAACGCGTTGATCGGTGGCAGGCTCCTATATAAACCGGTCTCGGGCGTTACCATGAAGGTGCTGTCGGGTAAGCAGCGTCGCTATTGGAAACTGAACGACTCCTGGATATCAGGTGCAGACGTGGAGGTGGATCTGGATCAATGGATCAAGCCTCTGAGGCAATCGGACAGCTACCTGAGTGTTGGCGCTTCGTTTGTGAACAAGCATGAAGGTGAGGAGGATATTATGACAGATGCCTTGCATAAGCTGAACCTCCCTACCCATGTTAATGCCTTTGACGTGAGAGCCCGGTTCCAGAAAGGAAACGTGAGCCTGCTGGCTGAATATGCCGGAAAATCGCAGGATCCCTCTTTCGACAATGGTTATATCTACCGTCGTGGCCATGTGGCCATGTTGTCGGGTTCTTATTCTAAACGTGGCGTCAGCCTGCTGCTGCAGGTGAAACGCAGCGACAATATGACTTTCCGCAGTCGTCGCACCATGACGGGCATCTCTTCGTCCATCAATCATCTGCCGGCTTTCACTATGGAGCATACCTATGCCCTTCCTGCCTCCTATCCCTACGCTACCAATCCTAATGGCGAATGGGCCTATCAGGCCGAGGGAGCTTATACCTTCAAGCCCAAGACACTGTTCGGTGGTCGTTATGGCACAACGCTGAAGCTGGAGTTCTCGCATGTCCATGCCATCGATCAGCAGCCGAAGACCCTGAACGGGCAGGTGGCAGGTTCTGACGGCTATCATTCTGATTTCTGGAAATGGGGCAACCAGACCTATTATCAGGACTTGAACGTGCAGGTGGAGAAGCGCATCACCAAGTCGCTTCGTATGAACCTGATGTATATGAACCAGTTGTATAACATGACGGCCATAGAGGGTGAGGGCGGGATGATCCATGCTGACATCCTTGTGGGCGAAGCCAAATACCGCATCAGTCCCCATCTGAGCCTGCGTAGTGAGCTTCAGTATCTCTTTACCAAACAGGACGAGGGCGACTGGGCCTTTGGCTTACTGGAACTGTCGATGGCTCCCCATTGGATGGTGAGTATCTCTGATAATTATAATGTCGGTGACACACACGTACATTATTATATGGGTTCTGTAGCCTACAGCACCGGAGCTCATCGTCTGCAGGTAGGCTACGGTCGTACCAGGGCCAGTTACCAATGTTCTGGAGGTGTGTGCAGGTTTGTTCCTGCGAGCAAAGGTCTTTCGTTGTCGTATAACTATAACTTCTGACGAGATGAAACAAGCATTCTGCATACTGGCGATGATGCTGACGGCTATAGCCTGTAGTGAAATCCCTGAGGACGAGCGTTTGGTCTATGTAGAGCCGCCCGCAGTCAACAGGGCTGTGCTAATTGAAGACTTTACCGGTCAGCGTTGTGTGAACTGTCCTAATGCCATCATTGAGATAGAACAGCTGGAACAGCAGTATGGCAAGGAGAATGTCATAGCCGTGGGTATCCATTCCGGTCCGTTGGCAGTGTGGAACAGTGACCGCCTGACAGGTTTGCGTACGCAGGTCGGCGACACCTATTATGATTATTGGCAGGTGGAAGTGGAGCCGTCGGGGCTCATCAACCGGAAGGGTGGGGTAGCCCTGCAGACTCAGTGGCAGACGATGGTTCACAATGCCCTGCAGCAGCCTTCACCCGCCAATCTCTCGTTGACTTGCCACTCTTCTGCATCCGACGGGCTGTCGGCAGAGGTCAAAGCTGTTGTGCATCAGTCTGTGTCAGGCCATCTGCAGCTCTGGCTGACGGAAGATTCTATCGTGGCTCCTCAGATGATGCCCGATGGACAGATGAACTCTTCCTTCGTCCATAACCACGTGTTGCGCAAGGCTGTCAATGGTGACTGGGGAACTCCCGTTGACTGGCAGCCGGGTCAGGAGTATGTATTACCTTTCCGTGTTGACCTGGACGAAGGATGGAACAAGAACCATCTTTCCCTGGTGGCGTTTGTCTATGATGATGGTGGTGTGCAGCAGGTCGTAAAGCTACCCTTCGGCCAACATGAAGCGCCCCTAAATGATCAATGAAGTATGAATAAAGATAAAGGATTATGAAAAGACTATTATCACTATTGTTACTCTGCCTGGGTATGACATTGGTCAGTCAGGCACAGACGTTTGAGTTCCGCTATGGTGGACAATCCCTTCCCGATGGCGCCACGGTGACCATCAAGGCAGAGCCGGATGTGTTCTTCCCAGAAGAGTTGAACTGTGAGACGAATCCTTCCAGCGACCCGATGAACGGGCTCCTGTTAGCATCCATCAGTGGCGCTGACCTTTCAGGGTCGGCTACATTGGAGATTCTCAGCAACACCCTCAGTCCTGCTCGTATCCAGTGGTGCATGGGAGGAAACTGCGTGATCATGAAAACCTCTTCGCTCCAGAAGGACTTTAAAACTGAGAAGGGTGTGACACAGGTGCAGTTCGATGCTTCCAATGTCAAGGAGGGACGCCTGGAGGCTGTCCTCCGTGCAACGGTGAGTGGAGAGCAGCACACGGTGAACATTGTGATGACCAATGGGCAGACTGCCACCACCCAGCAACTCTGGTGGACAAACCACGATGCCGATGAGAATGCCGGATGGTATTATCAGAACACGCCTCAGAATGGTCGCTACAATGCTGCCACCTTCATCCCCTACGACTTCGTTGGCGGTGAGGGAACCACCATCGACGGCTTCAGCTTCTTCCCCTATTCCCTGGCCATGGCCAACGTGCAGGTATGGGTATCCACTCGGCTACCGGAACCGGATGGCAGTGGCTGTCTGGAAGTAAAGGATGTCGGTGAACTCAAATTCGAAGAGTTCAACGACGTGCTCTTCAGCCGTGGTTACGAGATCCCTGAAGGGGGACTTTATGTAGGCTTCTCGTTCGATATCATCGATGTCAGTATCAGGGAGGGCAATCGTGCCCTGCTTCGCACCCTGACCTCGTTGACCCGTAATGGGGCGTTCTTCCTGAACTCACCTGACGGTGCCGGTTGGAAAGAGGTAAGTGGTAATCTGGTGTCCAGGGTATGCTTCGGCAGCGACAACTTTACCGATCATCGTATTACACCCTACGACTTCGATCCCGTCTATACCATGAAGGGCACTACTACGCAGGTTCCTGTCTACTTGTTGAACTATGGTATCAGCGATATTACCGACATTTCTTATGTTGTGACTTCCGATGGCGTGGCCTCTGCCGAGCAGCATGCCTCGGCTTCTATTCCAGGCATTGCCTCTCATGGTGGTTTCTGCGAAGGCAGTTTCCTGCTTACTCTGTCTGCCGACAATGAGTGCACGCCCAAGGAAAAGCTGGTTACCATCACCAAGATCAACGGAGTGCCGATAGATGGCAACAAGGTCAGAGGTATGCTGACCACCCTTGACTATCAGTCCAGTCCCACGCTTCTCATGGAGGAGTTTACCGGCACTTGGTGCGGCTGGTGTACACGTGGCTTCGTGGGACTCCAGCTGGTGAACGAGACCTATGGCGATAGGGTGCAGACCATCGCCCTCCATTACGGCGACCCCATGGAGACTTCTGCCTACAGTTGGTTTAGTTCTGGTTCCTATCCCAAAGCCACGGTGAACCGAGGCACTCTGGTGGATCCCTACATAGGAATTGTCAATCACATTGAAAACGTGCTGAAGACAACATTCCCCGGTGAGATCACTGCCACGGCCTGCTGGGCTGACGAGGCCAAGACCTCCATTCGCATAGATACCCGCACGAAGCTGGGCTTCAATGCACCAGACTCTCCCTTTGCCATCGGCTATGTGCTGGTAGAGGACGGAATGAAGGGCACTACTTCAGAATGGGCTCAGTACAATTTCTACTCCAACAATCCAGCAGATGCAGGTAATGACCCCCGTTTGATGGAACTGGTGACCAAGCCACAGACCATCATTGATATGGTTTACGACCATGTAGCCATCGATGGCTGGGGCGTCCACTATGGTGTCAACGGCTCCATCAGTGGTCAGGTGGTCTCAGGCAAGGAGATTGAGAGCACTTATCGTGCAGATATCTCTGCCAATGGTAAGATCCAGGATAAGTCCAAGCTCTATGTCGTTGCGCTGCTCATCGAAAAGGCCACGGGTAAAGTCTATGCCGCTGGCAAGGCCCTCATTGGTGACTATCAGCCCTCCGGACTTCAGCCTTCCACCTGTGCCGAAGTCATTGCAGGTGCCGATGGCGACACCTTCCGTGTGACAGGCATCTGTAAGTCCATCTCCAATACTACCTATGGCAATTGGTACTTGGAGGACGAGACCGGCCAGATCTACATCTATGGAACTCTTGATGCCCAGGGAAAGACGAAGAACTTCTCCAGCCTGGGAATAGAAGTGGGTAATGAGGTTACTGTGGAAGGTCCTAAAAAGACCTTTAACGGAACCGTTGAACTCGTCGACGTGAAAGTGTTGGATATACGTAAGCCCAGCGTTATTGTCACATCTGTCTCACCAGCCGGTGCTGTCGTTCCTAAGGAAGGCGGTGACGTGACAGTCACCATGGCCAACTTCGCTCCCGGCATCATAGTCAATACCCATGTTCCCCTGTTGGCCAGCACCTGGCTGAAATACGACTACATCGTCAATGGCGAACAGCTGATCATCAACTTCCATGTTGCAGCCAATGCAGGCGACCAGCGCTCTGCCGATGTCAAGCTTATATGCAGTGGCGAGAAGGCCTATTCACTGGTGACCATCTCCCAGGAGACCGGTGTGGATACCGGTATAGCAGGCTTCGACCAAAATGGAAAAATGGTCGATGAGGAATGGTATAACCTGAAGGGACAGCGTCTCAGCGAACCACCCGCTCAGGGCCTCTATCTCCGTAAGGGTAAGAAAGTCTATGTGAAATAAAGAAATAAACACGAAAAAGGGGTGCTCCAACGGGCACCCCTTTTTCGTGTTTATACAATAAATTGGCGATGCCTGCGTTATTATAGAGTATGCAGTGGACAGACAGAATCCGTCAGGTAAAGATACTCTTGGTCATAGCGGCAGTGATTATCGCCGTTGTCTCCCTCTTGGTCTCTCACTATTTAGTGCGTGACCTGCAGCGTGAGGAACGTGCCAAGATGGAGACGTGGGCCGAGGCCCTGCGGGCACTCAACGAAGCCGACGAGAGCACTGACCTGACACTGGTGCTCAATGTCATCCAGGGCAACAACACCATCCCCGTCATTGTGATGGACTCTGCCGGGACAGTCACCGACTATCGCAATATCCACATGGATGAAGACACCGCAGAGGATTCCGATGCCTATGTCAGTGCCTATGCCCAGCGTATGCTGCGCTCAGGAGACTATATCAAGATAGAGTCCGACGACTCCGTAGACTACCAGTTGGTGTGCTACGATGAGTCCACACTCCTCAAACGTCTCACCCAGTGGCCTTACGTCCAGCTGGGCATCGTCATGATCTTCGTCGTGGTGGCCATCTTTGCCCTGCTCTCATCGAAGAAGGCCGAGCAGAACAAGGTGTGGGTAGGTCTGTCGAAGGAAACGGCTCACCAGCTGGGCACCCCCATCTCCTCGTTGATGGCATGGGTGGAGATTCTGAAGGAGCAGTATCCTGATGACGAGCTCATTCCCGAGATGTCGCAGGACGTCCGACGGCTGGAGCGTATTGCCGAACGTTTCTCGAAGATTGGCTCCCTGCCCGAACCCGTCGATTCCTCCATGAACGAAGTGCTGGAACACGTCACCGCCTACATGGACCGCCGCACGTCGAAGAAGGTGGAGATAGTGCGCCGTCTGCCCGACCATGATGTCGTTGTCAAGATGAACGCCTCGCTCTTTGAATGGGTCATTGAGAACCTCTGCAAGAATGCCGTTGACGCCATGGAAGGCTCTGGCCGCATTGTGCTGACGCTGCTGGAGGAGTCGGGAAAAGTGGTGATAGAAGTGGCCGACAACGGCAAGGGCATCCGAAAGAAAGACCTGAAGAACGTTTTTACGCCAGGCTTCACCACAAAGAAGCGTGGCTGGGGTCTCGGCCTTTCCTTGGCGCGCCGCATCGTAGAGGAATACCATCACGGTCGCATCTTCGTCAAGCAGTCCGAAGTGGGCGTTGGCACCACCTTCCGGATAGAGGTGAAGGGTAATAAGTGTTGAGTGTTCCGCAACTGAACGAAAGCCCTCCCGCAACAGAACGAATGCCCTTCCGTAAAAGAACGAATGCCCTTCCGTAACAGAACGAAAGCCCTCCCGTAGCTCTGAGGGTGAGAGCCCGTAGCAAAGCGGGAGTTTGCTCGTAGCTTCGCGGGAGTTTACCCGTACCATACGATTTTTCAGCGACCGCTGCCGAAATTGGCAGCGGCCGCCAACGAAAATAGCAGCGGCCGCTGCTAATATCGGCAGCGGCCGCTGAAAACCTATTTTTAAGTCACCGATGCTTCTACTCGGCTTTCTTACCTATCTGCACGTTCGTGTTGCCCGTCACTGCAGCATTGTTACCTCCTCCGTAGACGTTACCACGGATATCAGCACCCTTAATGGTGTACTCCTTGTAGTAGGTCGTGCCAGATGAAGGGGCTACGGAAGTACCAGTGACTTTAGTATATGTATACGGAGATTCTGTAGTTCCTTCTCCAGAACGGGTATATAAGCCAGCTACGTTCGTAGGCACATCAACCACAGCCATATACTCATCAGCCCCCATCTTGGTACCGATATTCACGTTCGTATTTCCATCGACCTTTGCCGCATTACCGCCACCGAAGACATTACCGATAGCTCCGATAGCATCTTTCTTATGGCCAGGGATTGTAACGGTGATCGTCTTTGTTTCCTCAATACGATTGCCATCTCCATCCACCTCGAAACCTCCATTTGAAGTCCTTTTGAACTCAGAGAACTTGATTTCCTTTATCTCATCTTGGGTCGTTTCTTTAGAAGCCCATTTACCTTCCGTCACATCGATGTTCACATGGGTATCACCCTTCACCACAGCCGTCTCACCATAGCCTCCACCATAGATTTCACCGATGCTGGTAAACGACTTGACGTTTACGGTGGGACCGTCTTTACGACCCTTTGAATGGTCATTCTCATCCTTCCATGGAGCCGTATAGGCCGCCTGGTTGCCACCGCCATAGAGTTGTCCGATGACAATGGGACGACAGCCTGTTTCCTCGATATTCACCACGATAGGACCGTTGATAGTACCACTGATGTTGTTACCGCCAAATACACGATCAAAAGTACCGTTGGTAATAGTCATTGTCACACCGCCCTGCACATCAGCATCCTGAGCGCCACCGTAGGCTACAGACAAACCTGGGATACAAGCCATCAGCAGTTTCGCTTCAGCATCCATCGGTGCACTCTTGCCGCCACCGTATGCCTCGTCAATCTTGAAGTTACATCCTTCCATATCCTGAAGCATCGTCACGGCCGCCTCACGCACATTACCTCTTGTGTTGGAACCGCCGAATACCCGATGCACCAATCCACCATAGATATCCACCGATGCCTTGCCTGATCCGTAGACATAATTGTTTAAGAAGGTTTCGTTGGTCAGTCGCTCATCCTTAGTGTCATAATCCGCCATGTCTTGTTCATTCGTGTAGTCCCAATAGTCCTTAAAGCCAACGTTTGCACCGGGATTAGTAATCAAGGTGCTGCCATTCTTGGAAATCTTATCAAAACCGTTACCGCCACCAAACACTTCTTCGATTTCATACGTACCATTGACAACCACATGTGTAGCTGGCACAGAAGCGGCATTACCACCGCCATACACCTGCTTGATACTCGTCAAGTCACAACCGTCGATGATGACATTTGTCTGGGCTATTCCTCTTGTTGTGGCATCGTCAGGATAATAGGCCGCCAAATTGCCGCCACCATAAACGGCAGTCATTTCGTAAGTGCCAGAATCCTTAGTAGGCTTAGCCATTACACGCGAGTCGTTCTTCTTCACCGTCTTATAGACGTGAACAGTGACATCTTTCTGTGGACTACCGTTCAGGTTGTTACAACCGAAGATGGTACCCTTCACCTCGCAGTCGCCGTAGGTGGTGGTGGTAGTGGCGCCTTCGCCCTCTCCAGTTGTCGTAGTAGTTGGTTCGTTCAGTTTCACTAACACAGTACCATATACCTTGGCCTCAACAGCGGAAACGGCAGGCTGAGCCTCCACAGCGGGTTCATATCCATCTTCACCTACCGTACCTTGTGCGGGCGTAGCCGCCACTGCATCCTTGGCCAGTCTTCCTAAGCCGCCGCCATACACATTGCGGTTGATGGTGCCGCCCTTCAGGTTGACTGTTGTAGTGGGATCGACGGTTTGATCTGCTACTCCATCGCCATCGGTATCAACTGAGTTTGTAGTATTTGTGTTGGCCAACGAGCCGCCACCGTACACATCCTCCGCTATCGTTCCACCATGTATGTTGACAATAACACTTCCTTTGGTAAGACCCAGCTCGCCGCCGCCAAAAACGGAACCACTGACAGTCGCATTTCCATCAATGGTCACTTCGGGGTGGGTTGCTAAAGCCAACGTTTCAAGATACGTTGAATAGTCAGACTCACTCGTGAGATAATCCCAAGCAAATCGATCGTCCCCTACTAGTTGTTCCCAACCATCCTTGAGCGACATACGTCTTGATTGTTTCGAAAGGTCTTCATCAGAATTATTAAAATGAGGCGTGACACCTTTACCGGCACCAAAGACGTCTTTTACGATGGTGGCATGGCCCTGAACGGTAACAAAGCAATACCCACCGCCTTGCAATATAGACGGCATTTTCTGAGAGTCAAGGGCATATCTGCCCACCGAGGCAATCTGTCCGCCGCCATAGACACTTTGTTCAACCTTAGCATTGCCTTCAACAGTGACAGTAGTATTACCACGCACCAGGGCAGAGTATCCATGTGTCTCTACACCTGCACCGCCACCGAAGACGCTACCCATAATAGTAGGAGTGATTGTACCTCCGGCTGTTCCGATTCCATTTCCTATCTTCACTTGGGTATCAGTCTCCACGCGGCCTACCTCGCCGCCGCCATAGACGTTGTGGCTCACCGTGCCGTTTTTGATGTCGACATTCGCGCTGTATGCGATACCTTTCTCACACCAGAAGGTGTCGTCCTTACCCCTACCGGCTCCATACACATGTCCATTAATGACCGCAGAACTACCATCAACAGTCACATTGCAAACGCCTGTGTTCTTTTCATTGCCTGTAGTATTGTTAGCACCGTTAGTATCTTGCCAAGTAAACGTCCTCATATCTTGAGAAACGGTAAATGTTCCTACACAGCCTAACTCACCACCACCATAGACATTGCCTTTGATGGTGCCACCTGTGACAGAAACGCTGGTTTCCTTTTTCACCAAAGCGAATTCATTAATTGTGGCATTCTCGTTTCCACGTGCTGCACCAAAGACATTACCGTCGCCATTTGTACCATCAACGCCTATAGTACCGCCACTGACGTTAATCGTGGTTGTTCCACCGCTGACAGTCGTTGTCGTAACATTATTGGCAGTTGTGGTAACAGTTTTACCCACCGAACCCATGGCACCGGCACCATAGACGTTGCGGACGACTTTACCACCGTTGATGTTAACCGTAGCATCGCCAAGCACAATACCGGCTAAGGGGTTAAAGGTGTCATCAGTACCATCGCCATTAGAGTCGTACATGTCCGTACCGCAGCCACCGCCATAGACGTTGCCACGGTATGGATAAGCAGCACCGCCCTTTGTGAGTGATTGTCCATTCTCTGTGTAGGTAATCTCCGCATCAGTTTCAATACCTATAGTACCTTTATTAACATCCACCAGAGTATTGTTGAAAGTATGGCCATTCTCGCCACTACCATAGACAGTACCCTTGATGGAAGGTCCTCCGCTGGAAGTGGAATTGCCAATTACCACATGAGTATCGTAAACCCATGCCAGTCGGTCGTTGGGGTCAACAGGAGTTGCACCTTGGGATGGAGCAACCGGAGCGGCTACATCACCTCTTGACGAGCCGAACACCATACCGTTCTCATGACCGTTGATACCAATGGTACCACTTTCGACGATGACCTCAGCCTTACCAGTGCCGTCAGTCCAACTGGTAGGTACACCTGTAGTGAAGTTAAAGGTTCCTACTGAGCCGTAGGCACCACCACCATAAATATTATGGTATATAGTAGGCGTGCCGGTGATTTTGACCAACGTGTTGTTCTTGATGAGACCGGCATTAGCAGTAGTAAGGCTGCCCTTTCCGCCGCCATAGACGTTACCCATCGTAGCACCGCCGAAGCCATCCTGGTCGTAGCCAATGGTTCCGCCGCTGATATTGATCTCTGTACCCACGCCCATATCTTCATTCTTACTGTTCTTGGCAGTATGGCTACCCTGCACAATGGCCAACTCGCCACCGCCATAAACACTGCCCTTCACATCGCCACCAGTCATGGTAATCTTAGTGCTGCCTGCAACACGACCGCCAATCTTTTCTTCTGTGGAGGTGTCGTTTTCGCTACCCATGCCACCACCGAAGACACTACCGAAGGTATACACATCATTTGTCTGAGCACTTTGGCCCTCACCTGTGGTAACAGACTCTGTCACAGGAGTGCCGATATCGGCCGAATCACTGATATCAATCTCTGTTGTACCGCCCTCTGTTGTACTGCCATTGGTATAAGGTATCACCGCACCCAGCTCGCCTCCGCCATAGACATTACTCTTTATATGACCACCAGTGATGGTCAGCTTGGTCTGCTTGACACAACCCAGTTTCCACCAGTCAATACCATCAATAAGCGTTTGACCGTCCAATTTTGTCTGGCGACCCATGCCACCTGCGAAGACGTTGCCTCCCTTGGTGTGTGTCAAACGGCCAGAGGCATCAAACTCCGTCTTGGGGATGTAGTTGTGCGCTTTCCAAGTAGCCCAATTCTCAGAAGTCCACTTGCTTATGTCTGTTTGAGTGATAGTATTCGGAATATTAGATGAATTGGGCACGATATATTCATAATCATTACCAATCGTACCACCGCTGATGGTGATGTCGATGTGGCCACGACCATGAGTAAAGCCGCCTTCAGGAACAAAGCCTTCCTCAGTATCAGCATCTGCCCGCATCTCGCCATAGCCTGGTGTTGGCTGATTATTTGTCGTTTCATCGAAGAGTCCATAGCCCACAGAACCGAGTCGTCCGCCGCCGTAGATGGAGCCGAGCATCGTACCGCCATTGATATTCATGGTGACGCTTCCGGCAACATTTCCAGCAGTATAGGCATCACCACCGAATCCACGGCCACCGCCAAACACGTTGCCATCGACGTAACTGGTGCCCCAAGTGCCGATGGTGGGGCCGGAGGCCGCAACAGCAGGCTGATAGCCTTCCTCGCCCTCTGTCCCTACGGCTGCTGTCGCTGCCGTGCCAATGGTCATCGTCACGTCGCGCAGCACGTGACCATCCTCACCACCGCCGAACACAGAGCCGTAGATTTTGCCGCCGATAATCTCAACCACGACATCCTTCACATTCGTGTCTTTGTTGAATAATACGCGCTGGTCACCCTTACCTGCACCGAAGAGGTAGCAGGTGACGGGGTGAGCGTCAATCTGGGCAAGCGTGCGCGGCACACCCACCGTGCCGCCGGTCATCTTGACTGTCGCTGTGCCGTCCACATTGGTGGCCTCGTTACCGCCATAGACGTTGGTCAGGATATGGCCGCCACTGATGGTCACATTTGTATTACCCTTCACCCATCCTGCGCTCATGATGTATTGGCTTACACCCTTTGCAGTATCAAAGTAAGGCACACTACCAGAGCCGCCGCCGAACACATTGCCGTAGAAGGTATGGCCATCTGTAGCAATACGTCTGCCGCCTTTAGTCGATTGAGCTTCACTCTGTGCATCAACTTTCGGGTATTTATCCAGATCTCCCGTTGCGTTAGCATTCGGGTCATAAGGTGCGAACAAATCTTTCTTACCATCGTTATCAGTATCCATTCCATAATCCCAGCTGGCACATTCCAAATCTTCTGTTGGTTCGTAACCATCAACCCAAACACCGTCTTCATATGGCGTATTTGCGTTCTTTCCGCAACCAATCTGTCCGCTCTTGATATTCACATTGGTATCGAACTGAACAATACCATTCATGCTACCGCCATAGACGGAACCCTTGACAAACGGATTGCAGTTGCTGTCGTTTTCATCACCGATGGTCACTGTGGTCTGGCTGGACAAGGCAAGCGTTTTAATAAATGCGATATATTCATTCACATCACCAAACCAATCCCATCCATCTTCATTGTTCCTACTTCTGGGCTTATGTCCGACCTCATTAGAATCATAAGCATAATTCTTTGGCAAGATACCCTTTCCTGCTCCAAATACATGTCCTGCGTCATCGGGAGCATCATCAGCAGGTATAACATCATTTACCTTATGATACATCTTCATGGGGGTGTCTGGACCAATGACGGCATTACCTAAAACATTGACAGTACAAAAACCGCTATTCACGTCTTTCAATGCGTATGGCCTTCCTTTTACCGCATCTGTATATCCTTCTGCTATAGCGGCTGCTACGTCTTCGTCTGTTCTGGGAACTTTATATCTGGCCACTGAAGCAATCTCACCACCGCCATAGACGTTGTGTTCAACCTTGGCATTGGCCTGAATGGTGACAGTCGGGTTACCACGCACCAAAGCAGCGTAGCCATGCTCCTCATCGCCCTTACCACCGCCAAATACGCTGCCTTTGATATCGGGGTTACTTGTGGTTGTTCCTGTGAGTCCTATTGTTACCGTCGTATTCATTTCGACACGGCCTACCTCGCCGCCGCCATATACGGAACCGTTCACCGTGCCATTGCCAATGATGACATTTGTATTGCCATCAGGATAGCCATCAGGATAATTATCTTTGTCAGCACCTGCGCCATCTTTTCCAATCATGGCTTTATTACACAAGAAATTGTCCGCAACACCCTTGCCGCCACCAAAGATATTGCCACCAACTTTTTCTCCATTAACTGATTTGCTAGTTATCTTTACACCCGATGCGTCTGAAAATGCTACACTTGTATAGGTGTCTGTTTCCTTCTTCGCACAGATATTCACAAACGTATTACCTGTGACATCAGCCTCATTACCACCACCATAGACATTACCAACAATGTAGGCACCCTTGACGGTTGCAAGTGATTCATCCACATTCTCCGTATTGTCATCATCAGGAATGGAAGTTAGGTTCACCGTTGTTGCCGTACCGATATTTACCGTAGTGCTACCTTCAATCTTAGCAGCATTGCCGCCACCGAATACATCGCCGATGATGCCCAGTTTATCAGAGTTATCCGTAGGTGGAAGTCCCAACGTATTCATCTTGTCAGAAACGCTGCTGGTATGTTTTCCCGGAATCATATTGATGTTTACGATGGGATCGCCGTAGAGTGTAGCACCGGCACCATAGCCACCACCGTAAACCTTGTCTATCTTCGTACAAGAGATAATGTTCAGTTCCGGCTTGGCATAAGGAGCCGTTTTTCTAACGTCCATGCCTGCCATCGTTGTAACAGCTGGTGTGTATCCTTCAGCACTTTGATCTGTTATAGCAGCCATAGCAGCTGTCCTTGACTTATAGACAGGCGCTTCAGCTGTACCAGCATTATAATAGCCATACATCGAGTACTCAGCTTCGTTACCTCCAAGATAGAGTTCGTCAATTTCGATAGGAACGGCAGGATTACAATCGGCCGTCTCCTCAATGTTCAGTCTAATACGCCCCAAGATATAACCTCCTGCGTTATTACCGCCAAACACCTTGCCAAACTTACCGCTGGTGATGGTCAGCATCACGTCACCATTTACGTTGGCATTGTCGGCACCAGCATAGACCACTGGAATCTTTTCATCAGGCTTACAGCCCATGACCATGATCAGGTCACCGTTCACATCGGCATCCTTACCTGCACCGACAAGCTTTTCTACATCCAGCGGACATCCAGCATTCGTTGAATGATCAGTTTCTGAGCCTGTGCCCGTATCAATGCTGACATTACCAAAAATCGTTCCTCTCTTGTTGCTACCGCCGTAGGCCCCATGTACAAGACCACCTGTCAGCAAAGTAGTGGCATTACCATTGACATCTGCTCCAGAGTTGTCAATCCAGTCCGTACCATTCAGCGTGTATGGATCTTTACCATTACCACCACCAAACACCTCATTGATTTCATAAGCACCACGAACAAGTACATTGGTCTCTGGAGCTTCGGCAGCGTTGCCGCCACCATAGACACTCTCGATACTGACTTCGCAAGTCTCAATTCTCACATAAGCCTTCTTGCCCGTAGCAGTAGGGGCATAGTTAGCCAGGTTACCACCACCATAGACGGCTGCAACATTATAACTGTGAGCAGCATTCTCATTTTTTAAGTTATCTTGGGCCGTTCTCTCAGAGTTGCCTTTCACCGTCTTCCAGACCGTTACCCTCACGTCGCCCTGCGGTGAGCCGTTCAAGTTGTTACAGCCAAAGATACGGCCACTTTTGATAACATCAGAATGGTCACCTGTGTATTTAGTAATATAGAAGCCCGTGGCAGATGAACCGCTGGTACTACTGCCCAGATTCACATTGATATCGCCATAAACTGTGGCTTCTACTCCTTCTACACCCTCAATGGGTTCCACCTTCCAGTCGTCTGTTGTCTTGCCGTAGGCGGGATCGCCTTCTTGGGCAGCGTCTATTTCTTCTTGAGTATATTTCTCGCCCGCTACCGCAGTTACTTCAATACGTCCCAGTCCGCCACCGTAGGCATCGCCCATGATGATACCGCCCGTCAGATTGACGGTGGTGGTGTTGGTCGAAGTTGAGGAGACGGTAGCGTTGTTGATGTTCGTATTTGCCAGAGCACCGCCGCCATAGACATCTTTCTCCACCGTGCCCGCTTTCATGTTTACGGTCACACTGCCACCAACGGTAGCCAGATTTCCGCCGCCATAGACGTTGCCATGAACCCTAGGCCCCGTTGGTGTATCCTGTGCCGTTGCCGTACTACCCGTCAGCAGCGTCATCGCCGCCATAACCATTGCCCAGAGGACTATTCTAAAAGTATCGTTCATATCTTGTTTCATATCTTGTTCTTATTCTTTATTCATCTTCTTGCGCCCCTTGTCGGTGCTCAGGCCGTGGCACTACTACTGATTCTGCTTATCAGTTCCGGCGCAGTGAGGTCGCGCATTATGGTGAAGGCAAACCACTTCTTACCCAGGTCCTTCAACGAGGCCCCGATGTGGTACACCTCATCATCTATCAGCAGGAACCGGTCGTGGGCACGATTGAAGTGCTCCTGCACCGTCTCGTCCACATAATTATCTATTAATATGATGCGATGCTTTGCCTTGTGAATCAGTTCGCTCACAAATCGGTAGGCATCGAATATCTGGCCGTCATAAAAGATACCCTCCACCGGCGGCTGATTCGTACGCACAAAGAAGTCTATCTTCTCTTGATGGTCTGCGGGAGTAGATTCAATCTGCAAGAAGCGTTGTTGTTCCGTCTGAGTATGGGCATCGAGACGAGCATCAAGACGCTGCTCCACCTGTAGCAACCGCTGGTTAAATGCATAGCCATGAAGCAAATAGTCTTTGATGACCTTGTTAGCCCACTGGCGAAATTTTGTGCCTCGCTGGGACTTTACGCGATAGCCGACAGAGATGATGACATCAAGTGAGTAAAATGGAACAGGTTTCTTAACACCATTAACGTGTAAAAACTGCACGTTATTGATCCTTTCAAGTTCACCTTCTCTAAACACATTTATAACATGGCGACGTATATTTGATTCTTCCCTGTCAAATAATGCTGCCATCTGGTTAGTCGTCAGCCACACGGTATCATCCTCCAGCCTGACCATTCCCGGGCATAGCCCGCCTACCCGTAGCCTTTCAAGTCTTACGGTCTCGTCGGGCTGGTAGAGGATGATCTCACCCTGCTGTGCTGTCTTATGAGCTATCTCGTTTGTCATTTACCTTGTTCTTATTCTTCCATCTTCCATCTTCCATCTTCCTTCTTCCATCATTGCTGAATGTTCACCTCAGTACTGCATTGAACCTCACCTTTATCTCCACCTCCAAAAACATTTCCATGCACTACAGTTTCACCTTCCAAATTGACAGTAACCTTTTGGCTTGTGATATTGGAATTAGTGACGACATAACTCGACTCGCCGCCACCGAAGACATTTCCTGAACCCTCTTTGAGAGTTTGGGAGCCTTCCTCACCTTCAAGAGTTCCTATCACGCTTTTGCCTTTGATAGTGAGGGTAACACTACCTTCCACCGAACCGAGGTTAGACTTATCCAGATTCTCGGTGGTATAGAGAATATGATTAACTTTATCGATTGCGGAGTTAGTATTATTAACTGTTTCTTTGTGCTGCCAAGTATATGTTTTCGGTTCGTAATCTACCTTTGACTCATACTTTACACCAATACGATAGTTACCCAAATCTGTATAATAATAGGGTTCCGTTTCAAAACCAATAGCATCTACCACGACAGGAGGATTTGATGCAGAGAATCCTGCGCCGAATACATTACCTTTTACAATACAGCCGTCGAGGGTGGATGTGACTGAGCCTACTACCTTGCCAAGGCTACCGCCACCATAGAAGTTATTGTTGATGGTGCATCCTGTTAAGGTAGAGGTGACGCCATGAGTAGTTGCCAAAGAGAACTTGACAAAGTCTATGAGAATACGTGCCACGTTGGTCTTGTTATCCGACATTGGCAGGAATTGGTAGAAAAATTGAGTAGAGACTCCTCCGTATGTGGCATTGTATTCTTGCTTATACTGTTGATTAACCCAAGTATTCCATCCAATATTTGTTACATTATTCTGATTGCTGGGTGCATAGCGGCTGTAAGAGTTGCCGCCGTAGCCGGCACCGAAGAAGGTGCCAAAGGTGCAGCCTGTAGCATTGGTGGTGACGGTCTTGCCTTCGCTCATGTCACCGAACTTTGGACCGCCGCAGAAGATGCCCACATGGCTGTCGACGATGGTGGTGCTGAGGTTGCCCGTCACAGGTTTTGCTGCGTTGAGGCCGCCGGCATAGAACTCCTTGATGTCGGCGTTCTGGATCTGCCAGGTGATGTTGCCTGTATTGTCGGCACCATTGGCTTTGCCGATGCCCTCCATGGCGGCACCGCAGACGGTGCCGAAGTGACCACCATTGATGTAGCACTCGGCATTATCTGCGTAATTGTCGAGATTGGCATTGGCTACATAAAGTCCCGTGAGGTAGAACTCATCGAAATCGCCACCAGTAACCGATATGGGGGAGTGTTTAGTTGGCTGGAATCGATTTCCTCCACTTGATTGGTTTTTATCTTGGTGACAGCCTGTGTGGAACTCCTTGAACCACACGTTACCTCCTACATGGATGTAAGGTATCTTGTTTGATCTGCCTTTTTGATTGTAACTCACCCATTGCTCCATAACGCCGCCCTGAACGATGAGGGCATCGGTCTCGCTTCTGGTCTGATTCTCATACTCGAACTGAGTGAACCGAAAGAGCGAGGTGTTGGTACTCTCGAACCATCCTTTGGGAATCAGGATACCGAAGTTGTACGAACCCGTGCCACCGTTAGATTTCTGTGCCATACCGAGGCCGGGGATATTGATAAAGTCGGCCCTCACGGGGTGGAATTCGGTACGACCGTTGAAACGCAGGATATAGGAGTAGTCGGGCTCATTGTCGCCATCAAGATCGATAGAAGTAACCGTATAGGGTTTGCTTCTACTTGCTTCAATGGAGTTATAATGATGATAATTGCCCACAAGCACCACGGCATAATCATAAACGGAGTGACTATTTGCATCCACCCCCACAAAAAGTGCCGAACCCGAACTTGCGATCGCGTTGCCCATAGAGGTGTAAACAATCTGACCATTTGTTTCATCAAGACTATGGGTAGCAAGATTATATTTTTTGCCGTCATTGAATATCTGTCCGCCACCGACCCTAGGCACATCGTATCCGGTTTCCATTGCCGTATTATACACCTTGTCGGCGTTGGGGTCTGCCAAATACACGCATCTTGCCCAATATGGCTCGATGGTGATTTCAGTGACGCCTTCGGGTACATCCCAGTAAGCACCCTGGTTGAAAATACGGTTGCTACCACCAGTACCGTAAAGATCTTTATTGGTGCAGTTGCGGTCGGCGAAGTTATATCCGCCCCAGGAGTCGGAAGCGGTGAAGGTGCCCGGTGTACCACCGGTAATACTGACAATCTTCCAGCCCGTCACCACGCGGTTGCCAGTATAATTCTTCGTGCCCACGTCGTTGTAGTAGGGCAATTGCACCTTGTAGTAGTTGAAGTTGAAGTGTTCGGGGTCTTTATCTGTTATATTTAGCTTAAGCAATTCCGTTTCGATCTCGGCCCCAGTAGGAGGACCGTAAACAGCACCGCCTGCCCCCATCTGGATATTCACCGTCAATGTACCCAATTTGCCGCCCTTATTCCGCTCAGACGTGGTCGGTGCATTCTCTGCATCATAATTTACTACAGATGGATACTGGCCTGGTGACTTGAGTATAGGATATGGTGTATCTGTGCCTATCTGCGAAGGTTCCAGTACCCACTTGGCCATTTCATTTTTATTGTCATATCTGCCCGTCGCCCACCATGCGGCCAGTTCTCGGTGGCTGTTGAGCAGATGGCGGAAGAACTCAAAGCGTTGTAAATAGCGTGTTTCTGCTGATAAGGCACAGTTATATACTTTGGTGATGTTAATGTCTTGAATGTAGGCCGCCTCTGCACGGAAATAATTGTAATTACCCACACCATTGTTTCCAGCATTAGAGATAATCTCACCATTATAGATGGGGGCAATCGATGTACCACTCACTTCACCATAGAACATGCAGTTCATCACCATGGTCTTGAGGTTGTTAGCAGCAGAAGTGGTGGCAACGTTGTTATAACCTACGATACCACCTGCATAATCACCTCCAGAAACATCAGCATAACTGAAGCAGTTGATGACGCGGGCCTCATCATCGAGGTAGCCGACAAGACCGCCTACATAATTAGCCGTGCCTCTCACAGAGCTGCTACAAGAGGTGATTTTTGTATAACCTTTATTATCGGTTTCTACTGTGCTGTTTTTAGCCAATATGCCGCAGTTATAAATGCGGGTTGCTCCCCTGGCAACAGAGACGATGGCTCCAATAGCCGTTTTGTCTTCAGTTCCAACTTTAAAGGTGGTTGCACTACTGATGCCGACTTCTTCGAGGATGACATTCCTGATGATGGCTCCGTCAGCGTATGCCACCAAGGGTGTAGAAGTCTTGCCGCTGAGTGTGTTGAGCTGACCGTCGATGATACCGCGGAAGGGGTGCTCCGACGTTCCAAGCGAACCAGAATCGAAGGTGAAATCCTGAGCCAGTAGGTAGTGACCGTTCATATCGCTAATTTCAGATAAGCTATGAACCTCTTGTGCTTTGGGCACCAGTTCCAGCCAAAGCGTCTGGTTGCCTGTGCCCTCGTCGCCAGCGGTCGCAAGTGTCTTGAAGGGGGTGCTACTGGAGAAGGTGACAACCTTACTATTGTCGAAGCGGGGCATCAGCCGCATGTTGCCTGCTCCATCATCCACCACCATGAAGGTGGCGTTGGTGATGTTTAGCTTGGTCTGGTCATAACCGTCTGCCGTCTGTTTGTTGCTCAGATTCTGGAGGTTAACAGCGTCCGATGTGCCTTTCCAAGCACCACCTTCGAGTGCTATCCCAATGGTGTTGGCCGTAAAGTAACGCAACGGATAGGCCACGCTCTGTATCTGGACGTTGTAGGGGTCGAAGCCGTTGCGGCCCTCATCATAGTTATCCTGGTCAGTGGCCTCCTTGCTCTTTGCTCCATCCTGTGCCCCAGTCTCTCCGGCATACTTATAGCCCATCTCGCGGTCTATGTCGAAGTTGGGCCGCAAGTTCCATTGCATGACGTTGGGTATGTCTTCCATGCTGGCAGGAGCCTCAGCGGCTGTGATGGCTGAGCCGTTGGTGGAGGCATAACTGCCGCCCTGTTTCAGCAGGTAGGCCGAGGGAACAGCAGCATCGGATGTCGCAGCCCCCGTATAGGCGTTGGCATACTCAGGCTTCACGGTATAAGTGACGTAGAAGTCGGTGTCGCCGCTTGGGACTTCAGTAATAGATCTACTTACGTGTGCGGGAGTTCCACTGACGGTATACTTGTGGTAGCCCGGAATCTTATAAGAGGTTGAATACCATTGGTATTCATCAACCATCGGGCTGTTGTATTCCTTTAGTTTTGTTGTGTTGGAAAGGGGCACGCGCATGATTTCCCATCCATGCTGGTCAAGAAGAATGACCTGCGGCACAAGGGTTACGGCTTCAAACACGAATTCGCCTGTAGCCCCCATGTTGATTGTTTGGAACACATGCTCCTCATTCAGGTATTTCTTGCCTGTAGTTCCGTCGCCATTATTCACCCATGCTGCGGAGTTGGCCCATTCTTGATAGACATGCCATCCATAACCTTTATGGTTCTCTATTTCTGCTTTTTGCTGAGAGTTAAGAGGTATTCCACGGCCTTCGGTTGTCACTTTGTTTCCTTCCGATAGCACTCCCGGTATTGGCATAGGAGTATGGTCAGGGTTTCCTTGTATTGTCGGGTTGTTTTTCCAGTACATCTCAAAACTATTGATAGTCCGCCGTTCGTTTGACTCAGGAGTGCCATCATGGTCGCTGTCCAAGGGCACAGGATGAAGAGTGACCAATCGGCTTTGGCTTAATGTGCCAAGAATCATGTATTCTGTAGCTAAGCTGTTGTTGGCGGGGTCTGTTTCAGCTCCACCTGTGGTTTTGGGGTTGTCATTAGTAACACCAGTAACAATTTTGTCGTATCCGTCGGGTTGATAGGTGCGAAAATAGGAATGGTAATAATTTAAAACAACATCACCAGGTTTATAGTTCGTCTGTGTCTGATTTGACGAGATGAGAACATGGTATGGATCAAGATCTGCCTTAGTTGCGGGATTGTTGGCAGGTTCTATGAGCCACAACCAACGTGAACGAGTGCTGGCTCCACTAGCCAGTTGTTGATTCCAACGCTCAGGTCCATAGACATATAGAGCAGCATCACCATTACTATATGGATAAACAGCCTGTCGTAACTCTGCAGGTCTGGTATCTGAACCATCCATCACATCATCCTCGCCATTTTCCTGATAAAACTTCTCACCATTCAGATACCTCAGCATGTAGGTTTTGTTTTCCTTGCCATCAATTCTGAGACTATTGCGGCCATCAAGGTCGATGGCGTCACTTACATCGTAAGTCACATAAATATTACCATCAGCGCCCGCTTCAAAAGGACTGGTGATTTCTTCGCCAATTGGACTGTAAGTTTCACCTGACAGGCCAGCCGTGCTGTAATAATGATACTTCGACACCAAGGGGCTGCGCCACTCGTCGGGCAGTCCTAACTCTGACGATTCACTCTCAATATTTCCCTGAATAAGCTTGCCGGCCTTGTCAATGAGATTGTATTTGGTAGTGATGTTCACCGGGCTGGCCTGAAATTCTGCTTTCGTCACAACAATGTCTTCAGTGCCCGTGGCTTTCATCAGCCTCACCGACTCGGAGCCTGCATCAGCAGCGGCACTTTCCTCCATCAGGATGAAATTGTTTGTAGCAGTCGCTGCTAACGAGAGTGTAGGCATTGTGGGAGATACAAGGTATTTGCCAGTGCCGAGATTATCAATTTGCACGGCATAGGGATCGCCGCCGCTAATATTCCAGAGGTGGCTTGGCTGCGTTTTATTGGCTTCGACATTGTCGTATGCCAAAGTACCACCGTTGTCGTAGGCGTATTCACCATTCGTCACTATGTTGAAGGCACGCGCTCCACGCAGTCTCAAGAACTTCTCCGAGAGATGGTCGGTGGTGTATGTCACGTAGATATTGGCATCATCTTGTGGCGTGGCGCTAATCTTTACCTCGTCAGTGAGTTGTTCGGCTGATGTGAATGCTTCATCGAATGAATAGAACGTCACAGTCTCACCTATGAGATAGGGACTTCGGATGTCGGCAGGTATGTCAGCCATGCTGCCCAGCGCTTTCCCCTCAGCCTGCTTTACAACTTGCTTGATGGCAATGTCGCCTGACTTGTTTACAATGTTGTAGGTATAGGTGTGCAAAGGCAGTGTGACGGCATCTGATGCCTTATTGTCACTAGTCCGGATGGCAATCGCTTTGATGCTTGTCATAGTACTGGTGACTTGAATAGCTGCTGTATACGCAGTGCTTCCAGCCGTTGGTGTCATGCCGTCGGTGGTATAGTAGATGGTTGTACCACTTTCAGAAGATAGCGTTACCGTTCCGTCGGCATTGAGAGTGAACGTAGGTGGCAAGATGGCTTCTTCCAGATAATAGTTGTTGTTACCGTCGTCACTGATTGTGTATGTTCCGATGATACCCGACGTATTGGTGAAGCCAGTAGGGCCGTTGCCCTTGGGCGACTCTCCCTTCAAAGAGGACTTGTTGCCAGCGTTGGTCGTCAGGTAGCGGTCGCTAGATGCATTCTTGGGCTTGATATGGAAAGCCGTGCCGCTGGGTTCGAGTTTAAACAGCGCATTGTCGTCGGGGGTATCCATTGCCTCAACGTGAACGCGCATGCGGTCGCTGTTCGACGTCGTGCGTATTTGCCCGTTGAACACGATGTATTTGCCGTCGAGGGCACGTTTGATGGTGTAGTATTCTGTTTCACCGCTTTTCTCTATGACCCATATGGCCTTCCTGACATCATAGACACCGTCTCGACATTGATAGGTGGTGAGGAACGGCATGCCATTATCTGTTCCCGTAAAGTCATTAGTAGCCTTGTAGTAGCACCATCCTTCCGTAGGACAAAGGTAATAGTTAGTTGTCGTATTTGCTTCTTTATAGCCAACACTACCAATATAATACGTTCCCGAAAAGTCGTTTTCACCTTCTTTCCGTCCGTTTTCTGTAAACTTAGCCTCCTTCACCCAGACGCCGAGGTTGGCATCGACGGTGACGGTGTAGTCTCGGGATTTGGAGAGGTCGGCAGGGTCTTTGCCATCGAGGTCGAGCGTGCCGCTGATTTCCGGCGCATTGCGGCGGGCATTGGGACGGGAGGGTGAAGAAGCGAGTGTGGCAACGACGGTGATGTCTTTCTTCGTGATGGTATAGCCGTTGGCTGGGGTGACAGTCAGAGTGACGGTGACCTTGCCGTCCTTCGCTTCGCTCTGTTTGGCAGTGATAGTACCACCTTCATATACGCCTTTGTTATCTTTTCCTCCGAGATCTATTTTGACCTCTGCCCAAGAGCCCATGCTGACCATCATCAGCAGAGCTATGGTGAATAACCTTGTCAGTGTCTTGTTCATATCTTGTATCATATCTTTTACTTACAATTGACTTAGAATTATCGATTTGTCTATTCCCATCAGTTCAAAGGCAAAGAGGCGCTTACCAAGATCCTTGAATGATGCTCCAAAATGATAGAGAGCTTCGTCGAGAATAAGGAAACGGTCGTGGAAACGGCTGTTGTACTCCTTCACCTCTATGTTTCGTCCATATTGCTGCTGGTAAAGTTGCTGCAAATGTTGCAACGACTGACCAGCATGTTCGGTATATATTGTTGCATCCACGCCTTGTTCCCGCTTTTCAAGCAGGTCGAAAATCGTGGCATCAATATAATTGTCTATCAAAATAATCTCTCGCTTGGCAGACTTTATGAGTGCTTCCACCAATTTGTATGCATCGAATATCTGACCCTCGAAAAGTACACCTTCCACAGGAGGCTGATTCGTTCGAACGAAGAAGTTTATTTTCTCCTGATGGTCTGAGAGGGTTGATTCTATCACCCTTATCTGGTTCTGTTGGGCATCGAGTTTTTCATCAAGCCGCTGTTCCATCCGCATCAATTGCTGATTAACTGCATAACCATGAAGAAGATATTCTTTAATAACCTTATTAGCCCAGATTCGAAATTCGATACCTTTCTCTGACTTCACTCTGTATCCAACAGAGATAACCATATCCAAATTGTAGAACTCTATGGTACGAGTAACTTCTCTATTTCCTTCCATTTGAACTATCGCAAATTTTGCGACAGTTGAGACTTCCCTTAATTCTTCTTTAAGGGCATTGGTGATATGCTTACCTATTGTTTTAACATCACGTCCAAAAAGTTGTGCCAATTGTTGACGGTTCAGCCACACAGTGTCATTCTCCAACCGCACTTCCAGTCGGATAGTCTCGTCAGGCTGATACATCACAATCTCACCTTGCCGTATTGTCTGTTGCTGTGTTGCCAGATCTGTCATACCTTCAATAACCTTGTCAGTGTCTTGTTCATATCACGGGGACAGGCACCGTGTGTCATAATCCGACAGGTGTGCTGCTTCGTGTCGCGGTCGTAATTGATTCCCACAAGGAGCAGGTCACTTGTATATTGAGCCACCTTTGCCGGATACTGCTTCCTGAGAATCTGATTGATGGCCGTATCGGCATCCTTGTTGACCTTTAATTCCAGGACAATGGCAGGCGAGTCAACATTCTTTCGCGGAATTAGCACAATGTCGGCAAAGCCTTTGCCTGTAGCCAGTTCACGATGGATCTGGATAATGTCATCCTTCAGACCTTCATAATTCATCTGGATATAGTGAGCCACAGCATCAAAGGCTCCCGTGGCAGCCCAGAAACTGCTACAACGCCCAACATCAACAGCCTGCATTACCGAGTTAGGATTGAACATCGACAACTCGTCACCTATCTGATAGCCATCGTACCACTTTTCCAGTTCTGAATAGTCCATGTCATACTTCTGAGCCAAAGACTTGACCTCCTCTTTCGTAAAGCCGAAGAATTGTGCCATCTTACGCGGCTCTACCATGGAGTATTCCAAGAAATTGTTCAATGCCGACTCTGTTTTATATTTTTTTATGGGGAGTATGCCAGTCATATAGGCACCGGCAAAGACGTCCGATGACCTGCCGCCCTTGAAAAGCCGACGAAGCCAATCGACATATTCATCCATAGCCTTGGTTCCAGCCTTGAACTCGCGACAGATGGCATCCCACTCATCAATGATGAAAAAGAACTGCTGACCTTTGGCTTCTACGATACGGACGAGTAGATCCATTAAGTCATCATCGTCCATTAAAGGTACATCTGGATAAACTTTCTGAATGTCTG
This sequence comes from Bacteroidaceae bacterium, assembly GCA_016284045.1. Classification (GTDB taxonomy): domain Bacteria; phylum Bacteroidota; class Bacteroidia; order Bacteroidales; family Bacteroidaceae; genus UBA3839. Next base: position 13,434 of record JAEEOB010000148.1, on the reverse strand, counting down.
CTTTGAGCCTGTTGTCTATCTGCTTCACGATAATATCATCCTTGAAGCGAGTTACAAAATCAGACATGTCTAAATAAATGACTGGATACTTGTTCAGATGCTTCTCAAACGATGGGGCATCAGCAATCTCAAGATCTGTGAATAGTCCGCGTGAATCGCAAGACTGGTCATAATAGGCACAAAGCATCTCTGCTGCCATCAATTTTCCGAAACGACGACAGCGGGTCACGCAACCAAAACGCCGTTTACTGTATAACGTTTCGTTCACCACCGCTATCAGCCCTGACTTATCCACGTACTCCCCATTACGGGCAGACTGGAATCCTGCATTGCCTATGTTGATGTATGTGCCCATTCTGTTTTTAATCTTGTGTTTCTGTCAGTCGTAAATTGGGTTTGGTACCTTCATGACCATATTATTGTAGAATTCAAATGCAAAGGTATGACTTTTTTGTGAAACCACCAAATATTCTATAGAATATTTACAATTTATGACTACATATGGCATGAATCATGCGGTTTCGCAGTTTTACGGCAGTCCCAAGAGTCCAGGAAGTCCGTAGAAAAGAAAGTGTTTCCGTGGAGATGATGGTCTAAGAAGTCTGGTGGTCAAGGAGTCAGGGAGTATCGGCGCAGGACGCCTTTTGTGTCGCAGATTTACCCAAAGCGAAGGCAAAAGAAGAAACTTTACTTGTGATAGTAAATGATATGAGAATGAAAAATAGTTACTCATACTTTTTGTTTGACTTTTACGCATTAACATCACTTACTATATAACCACTTATTATATAAGTTGTTATATATGGTGTATATAAAACCCTTATACTCACTATACGTGATGTTTTTAGTGGTTTCCCTGCAAAAGTATTGTCAATTATGGTGTTGCTGAGGGTGCTTTTATTGTTAGAATACGTTTGAAAGAAAGTTTACAAAATATTACTCTAAAAGTAAAACAAGTTGTTTTACTTCTGTAAACCCTATACTTTTGCATCGTTAACGCGATGGTTACCAAAGTAAAACAACTTGTTTTACTGTAAGAGCTGACTCGTCTACGCAGGGTTTTGCTGTTTCGGCGAAGATAAATGGGGGTAAAAGTGATGTTGAAAGGATTACCATCACCTCTGTAAATCATTTGTAGCCAGTTGCTTGCAAAGAAAGTGATGGTAGTGCACTTCTTTCAACTTTCTCTCGGGGAAAGTGTCTTATCAGCGACGCACTTACCCTCTCTAAGAATGAGGTTGCCTACGGACTCGAAGAACCAAAAAAGGACCCGGCGCCGGCGCCGAGTCCAATCTGATTTAACCCAAATCGGTCGTTAGGCTGTTATGCGCTAACAAGCTTTCTTTTTGTCATCTGTCCCGCCGCTTTTCGATTACAATGGAACCCCATTGCGCACTCAAACCAGCAGCACATCTGTTCCAAAATGAAGGCTGTTTTCATCATAACGCTAATGACCGATTCGGGTTATAGAGTAATTGTGGTCTTACTTTACCAAAATCTTTTCGCCGTCTTTGATGTACAGTCCCTTCTTCGTGGGCTTGCCGTTGAGGATCCGACCGTCGAGGGTATGCCAGACGGGGGTGGGGTCGGCGTTGCTGACGGTGGAGATGCCTGTGGTGCCAGAAGCGGCGTTGCCAATGGCGAGTGCAAAGCTACGGGCCTTGGCCGGTTCGCCATTCTGCTCTACGGATGTGTCAAGATAGACGCCGCCTGCGGCGATGGTGCCTGCCTGTGAGAGGTAGAACACATCATTATAGATGAGATATACCTCGCCCAGTGTCACTGTCTTGCCACCTTCCGGAGCCACCTTCAGCAGGTTCGTCGGGGTGGTAGCGCCCTTGGTGTCACTACCCTGCTCGGGTGCTCCCGATGTACGGAAATCATCGCCTTTCAGCTCCTTGCTCAGTAACAAAACGGGCATGTTGGCAGGGATGATGCTGTTCTCAACCTCCTGTGTCAAGAGGATGTTGTCCTTGATGCCGGTAATGATGATAGCTCTCAGCACGGAGGGCACCTTCACCGCCTTGCTGAAGCAGAAGGTGTCGTAGCTGTTGGAGGCACCAAACTCTACGCCCTCCATCTTGACTGCGTTCTTACTGTCGATGCTCAGGTCCTTCCACCCATCGGCAATCGTGTACTCGTTATACAGATTACCTGGTACATCGATGGTCAGGCCAGTGTTGGCAGGAACAGCGTCCTTACCAAGACTGATGACGGCCTTGTCGTTCAGGATCTGAATGCTTGACAGGCTGGTGAAGCCCTCGAACAGGTTCTCACTGATGGCGGTGATGCCCTCGCCGATAACCACATTCGTGATCTTTCCCTTCAGCATCTCCCAAGGGGCCGATGCCCCTTCTTCCATGGCGGGAATACCTGTGTCGCCAGTGAAAGTCAGCGTCTTGACCTCTACCTGCCGGGCCTCTTCACCTTCGCCAACGGTTACCGTCTCTGTTTTCACGTCCCATTTCACGGCATCCTTCTCGCCGATGGCGCCGGATGTGGCAATCTGATGGAAGCCAGCCTCATAGACCAATGCACCCAGTTCCTTGTAAACGGTAAAGGTGTAGTCACGCTCTGCGGTGAGGTCGGTAGGGTCCTCGCCCTTGAGTTCCAGGGGATCGGCAATCTTCGGACCTTCCTCGTTTTCGCTTGTCCTTCGGACTGTGGCCCTTGTAGGTACAACGATGATGTCACCCTTGGCTATGTAATAGCCGTCCGCAGGTGTTACGGTGATGACGACATCGACATAGTCGGTTTCTGTTGCAGAAGCGGTCTGCGACTTTACCGACACAGTTCCGCCTGTGAACTCGTTGAAACCAACATTCACCAGGTTTTCCTGGCTTTCCTGAGCATTGGCTCCGATGCTGACCATGGCCAGCAGGGCAATGCATAGCAGCTTTTTCATTGTCTTTTTCATACTTGTTCTTTTTTGTTTTTATAATTTATTGCTATTCGTCATTTATCATTTATAGGTTGTATTACTATTTTACCGACAGTTTCTTCGTATACACTCCGTCAGCCGTCTGTACGATATAGATGCCAGAGATGTTGACACGTGTCTCGATGGTCTCGCCTGGCTCGATGGTGAACGTGCTCAGGGCGATACCTGCTGTGTTGACGATGCGTACGTCGGTAGGCAGATGCAGATTGGAGGTCACCACCACCAGATGCTTCTTGGCGTAGATCTCCAGGCCACCGCCAATCTCTTCCTTCGAAGGATCGCCATGCTCTTCCACACCCTTCAGCTCCGACTGGTCGCTGCTGAAGACGATGCTGCGGGTCGTCGCACGGGCACCACCATTAGATGCTGCGGTGAAGTATGGCCGGAAGGCCGTTACCTTTGCTTCCGTCGTGTTGGTGTTATCCTCCACATAGCTATTGCCGTCAGCATTGAGTAGGAATGCATGCTTACTGTTCTCCAGTCTAGGATTGTTCAGATAGTTTGGTTTGAACGTGTAGCCGCTTACTGTCACACCCGTCTTATCATCGCTTCTCCCAATAGAGGATCCTGTAGGCGAAGCAAATGTGACAATCTGCTTGCCAGGACTTGCGATAACACCTTCACGGTAGCGATGGGCAGGTGTCCAAGTGCCGCTCAGGTCAAACTCATAGTAGGTGCTTCCCGGGAAGCCGATAAGGTAAGGCGTACCTCCCTGTGAGTACGGATAGTTCGTCACAGGATACAATTCTTCCAGGTAGTCCTCACTGTAATACCGCTTTTGGTATTCATCCGTATTCTGATCCCAATAGCTTTCTTTACTATAATAGTAGTCCCACAGGAATGTGTTCGAATAGTCTTTCCTGTTCGTACCGACAGCCAGCGGATTGAAGGTGGCCTCCTTTACGCCATCCACATCTGTCGACTTGAATGTCTTACTGCCATCGAGTTCGCGCAGCCAGTATTCGTGGCCAGCTGTGCTGCCCTGATAGAAGTGTGTAATCTCACCCTTGTCCTGCGTGGCGACAATCTCGGCCTCGAATGGCAGGCTGACGCCCTCCCAGCCCTTGGTGGTGCGCTTCGGGGTAGCATCATTGCTCCAGGAGGCCGTCACGAAGTTGTCGGGTTGACGCTGATACCACATTCGGTAGTCGCTGCCCATTCTATAAGGTATCGGGCAGTTGAAATCGCGCTTGTCCACCAGCAGATGGTCGGTCGTGGTTGTCAGGTCGCTCTGCACCAGATGGCCACGGATAGACGAAGTGGATGCATTGTAAATACGTCCATAGGTCTTACCGTCATTGTATTTGCCACCGGATTCCGTGTACTGTTCATACACTGGCTCAGAGCGGTTGGCTGCTGAGCCGATGAAGTAGCTGTTCAGCACGTCGTAACTATTCTTGTTGGCATAGCCGCCATTTGTCGCTGTTTCTGCCGGAGCATAGACCAACAGGTTGGGTGTCTCACCATTGTTGGACACACCTATCAGACCATCATCATCGAGCAGCGGCTCATAGAATAGACTGTTGTTCCAGCCCTGCTTGTACTTCTCAGAGCCGCCTATGTCGTTATGTCCGGAGAAGTCTACTGCCGTCATATTGGGATAAGCCGGTTTCAAGTCGGTGTCGGTGACGGTCTTTGGTGCAGAGTAAGCCGTCAGGTAGGCCTGTGGATTGTAGTGAACCACGGACTTCTCCTTGCTGCGGAAGTAAGCCGGTGCACGGTAGACGCGATTGCTCTGCTTGGAGTACGGAATCCGATTATCCTGCTTGAAGATTCGCGACGGTATCTCCTGGTGCTGGTTAGACTCATCGTAACCATAGGTCAGCATCTGTCCGAAGAAGAGATAGTCGTCGGGCCAGATCGTAGCGAAATAGGCAGTGGCATCCGTGCCCTCTCCGATCACCCTCATACGATCGTCATTGCCTTCCGGGACGGTTCCTCCCGCATAGCGGAAATCGCCATCGTAGAAGCGGTTCTCCACATAGCCCAGATATGGCAGGGTCACACCTTCCGGCACCTTCATGTCGGGCTGATAGTAGGCAAACGCTTTAGGATAATTACTGGTAGCAGGCAGGTCTGGCAATTTGCCTTCATCATCGACGGTGAGATACAGGTACGGCTCCTTCTCGCCTGTCCACGACGTGTTGTTGTCGTAATAGCGCTTAGCCAGGTAGAAGCCATTCAGGTCGTATGCCACCTCACCATTGTAGAACGAACGGTCTGGCATCTTAGTGGCAAGGCCGTCAGCGTAAAGGGCGGCATTACTCTCCGGATAGTAGCAATTGACCAATGGAGTGTAGCCCTCTACCGTTGGATTACCAAAGACAGCCTTTGGCTTACTTTCCTGCGGTGTGGAGCCCGTCGTACTGATCCAGCAGTTCTCCACGAAGCCATCACCTGTATCTGCCACACCAGCCGTAGTGAACGAGCCGGTGACACCAAGGTTATAGACGCTGCCGCATAGTTTGCCGAACAGCGATTTATTCAGGCCGCTGATGGTATAACCGTCGCCGTGCAGGTTGCCCTCGAAGCACTGGGTATCATCGCCGATAGACGTCCAGTCGGTGTAAGCCTTCGGGCTGATATTACTGTTGAGAATGAACTCCAAACGGTTTCCGCCCTTGACACGGCTGTTGAGCAGGGCATGATCCTTCGTGGCACCCTCTGTTGCTACGGAGGTCTGCAGGCTCAGGTCGAAGAAGTCCTTCAGCAGGTCGAGCTCGCTCTTTGTGGCATTGCTCTCGCAGTCGCGGTTGTCGAGATAGATCTTCGAGTTGCGCATCACATCAGGATGATCCACGTACATGTGATGCTCCTTATCCAGCATCACAGCATCCAGGTCGTGGTAGTTAGCCACGCTGATGGGTACAGGATTCGAATAAGTCTTGCCCAGATAAGTCCTGGAGTAGAAGGCCACCCACACTTTCTCGTTCTGATACCAATAGAGCTTGGTACTGTTGTTGGTGAACGGCTGTCCGTTGCGGTTGTGCTCGGCATCAGTCTCATCAGTGTACATCTCCCATCCGTTGGAGATGATTTCATAGAGTCCGGGATTCACCGACGGCGCCTTCATGCCCACAGGGGTACCTGGCAGTACGGTGGGCGGCGGGTTCAGCGGTCCTATCTCAGGTACACCGCTCTCCAGCTGCAGGTGAATGTTCACCACATGCAGCTCGTTCACGTAGCTCACGCCCTCACCCTCGTCGTCGGCCTCATAGTAGTTGTACTGGTAGACCACGGTGATGACCTTCTCTGATGTCACATCCTTGGCATTCGACTCGCGACTGACGTAGAGCGTGGTGGTTTCCGTCGGCTCCATACCCTGAACGACAAAGTCCTTCTGGAGGTTGGGAACGTTGTTCCTATAGTCACTCTCGGAGATGACAGAACCGGCAGAACCAAATGTGCCGCTCATTGGAGTGATCGTGGTTGAGGTGCTTGATGGCGTATAGCCTTCATAACAATAGTACACAGTCCGCTCTGCGGATTCTTTGGTGAATTGAACAGTCTGGACTTTGTTCTTACTGTCGGGGTCCAATGCCTCATATTCCTTCTGTGTGAGATCCTGTCCCTTGGCGAAAGGCACACCGCCGTAGATAAAGTTCTCTTTTGCGATATAGACGTCCTGCAGGTCGGAACCGGCATCAATCTTAAGTCGGGTATAATGGAGCTGCTCGTTCGGAATGTAATTCTCAAAGTCCTCACGGGAGATAGGAGCAGAACTGCTGGTCAAAGTATGCTCAACATTATTTCCGTCTTTATATGTAATACTTCCCGTTCCCGTATAGACCGCCGTGTACTCCACGGGTTTGATGTCGCTATAAGGACTGCGATAAAGAGAAGTATTACCCGAATACGTAGGATCAGACAGCACGTCGAGGGCATCGTAGTTGAACTCGAACTTATCGCGGTCATCGGTCAGCGAGCACCATGACTTCAGGGCACTGTAGTTCTCACCTGACTTGAAGTACTGGCCGCCATACTTTCCTCCTGTCTTACAGATATAGGCCTTGGTCAGACACGACTCGACATATTCTAATGCTTCAGCATCTGTGACATCGTCCGTATTGGACTTGTTATTGTTATAAGTCATGTATTTGCTTGCAAGAGTGCTCAGCTGACTCAGTCCTACCAGTTCGCCTCGCAGGATAAAGTCTTCCTCACCCAACTGTATGGTGTTGACGCAGACGAAGGCCTCCTCGTAATTAGTATCGCTTCCCACTTCCGACTTTGGCTTGGCGTTACCGGCCTGAACGTTTCCTGTAGCCACCTTTGCCACGTAAGCCTCATCCACTGAAGCCTGTCCTGTTGGCTGAGGAGTCATTGTTGAAACGGTCGTGGTGTAGTCATCATAGACTTCCTTAGCGATGATTTCTCCTTCTTCATAATCACGCTGGCCATACAGACCTGCCTGCTGTCCCTCCTTCAGTCTGAATGTCGGGCCTTCACGGTAGGTGCTCGCATCTGTTGATGAATTATAATCCTCTTTCCTCTTCCTATTGGTAGTTACAGTAGTGCCGTTAACGGTGTAGGTGCTGCTACCAGAAATAGGACTATACCAGTCATCCCAGTCTTTCGGGCTGTTCATGTCGAGGGTGAGGACATAACCTGTATTGTGGCTGATGTTATTCGACGTACGGAACATGTCTTCGAAATGCTCCACGGGCTTGCCCTTCTTGTCGAGAACAGAGTTCATGTTGAATGATGCAACATCATCTGGCAGCATGGCGTAAGTACCCGTAGGATATGTAACGCCATTGACAGAGCAAGTGTCGATGTTGACATACGTATCTTTGACGAAGTACTTCTGTTCGTTTGCCGGCAACTGATTCCAGTCCCACCAGGTGATGACATCGTTCAGATGGTAGGTCTCGCTCTCGTTGTTCACCTTCACACCGTCTGCAGTCATCTTTGTGGTCTGAGTATAGTCGCCATAATATGCATAGCGGTTCTCCTGGACGTTGAGCAGCTGCAGCTTACCGTTCGAGCCAGCCGTGATGGTCAACGGTATTCTCACCTCCTTAGAGTAGGCAGAGGCTGAGCCGGCGTATGCCGACACCACCTGGTCGTAGATGTACACCTCACCCTTGATAAACCAGTAGTGGGCGGGCGACTGTACATAGCCGTCTCTATAGACACCATTGTTGGGATAGCAGTCGTCGACAATACGCTTCGTCTTGTGGATGAAGTTGCCGGAGGTCTCGAGGTCGAGAATTTGTGGGTCATCACCACTACCTTGGTGATAAGTGTAACGCTTATGGGTACGTGCTTCAACGTTGCTTCCATTACTTGCCCCTTTGTTATAGTCAGAGAGAAGGACGTTTTCGTACTCTTGGTGCTCAGTGCGTACGCCATGCTCGTTCTTGGCATAGACATAGCCACCGCCCTCGATATCCTTCTTCACGTTGATGAGGTCGAGTTCCACGATACCGGTGATATAGCCATAGTCTTTCTTGGCAGGCGTGCTGTTCTCTGTGGTCAGTTCCAGGAACACACCTGATGCCAGTGCCACCTGATTATGACAAGTACCGTTGTTACGGTCACGCTTGGTCAGGCGCTCTGTCTTCCAGTTGTAGTAAGTATAATTCCCACCACCATCTTTTGCAACCGGTACTCCAGTTTTGCTCTGTGAATCATATTTGAGGTAGACATCATCGAACTTCACGTCGCTGGTCAGGTTACCCAAGTAGTTCACCACGCTGTAGATACCGAAATAGTTGCCATGTACTTTCGACTTGTCGTCCGTATCACCAGCCACAGACAGCTGCTTGTTCAGCGACACCTCGCCCACGCGGTTGATGGTGTACTCTGTCTTGTCGTCCGAATCAACCACACGGTCCTTGGCACCCTGGAGCACCATGCGCGAGCCATAGACACCACAGAAGTCGGCGCGCTGGATGGTATTCAGCAGGCGGCCGGCATAGATGGAGCAGAAACCGAACTGCTTCCAATAGGTTTCGTTTTTGAAACTTTCATCCAGATGTTCATACTCCTCTTCGCTGATTCTGTCATTCACATGATACTCGTGCCCATTGATTGTAACCTCTTGTTGGCACTGGTATTCCAACTGGAAGTAGGCACGCTCGCGGTTGGTCAGCTTCTGATACTCTGCCAGCGAGATTTGCGTACCCAGTCCGTAGTAGTCGGTGCCGTAGTTGGTGATGTTCAGTTCGCGGTAGCCGTCGACCACAGAGAGGTTGCCGCCGCCGTAGATACCACCGGTATGCTCCGTACCGATAGAGATGAAGTCACGATGGTAGACATCGTAGACGGTCGCCGTAGAATTGCCGAACACCGTGGGGGCGTTGGCATAGGTATTATCGCTGTTCGTCGACACATTGCCACCCGCAAACACGGCATTGTGGATGGTGATGCCTCGTTCCTTTTCGCCATCCGCATCGCCAGTGTATAGCTCAGCCCATTTGCCTGCCCATGCACCATTGGTCTTCGTTGCCTGCAGTGTGTTCAGATAGTCTGTCGGCACATAGTCATATGCATTGTAGGTCTTGCCATCATAGGTTATGCTATTGCCAGGTCTCACCTGCAGATAAGGCGAGATAATCACCGAGCAGTCCTCGGTGAGGGTCTCACTGCCTGAAGCGCCTTCATAATAGTACCAATGGTTAGGTGAGCCGGTTGTTCCTTTGGGGTTGGCTGCTTTGTCGGCGATGGTTTTGGCATTGAAGTAGCCATTTCCGAATACGTAGCCCACGTCGCCGCCGCCAAACACGTTGCCGTAGCCGCCGGTACCGTCAGACTGGAGTGCCATACCTTCCACCGTACCGATCTCACCTCCGTGGATATGCACCTCTGTCTGTCCGAACACATAACCGTCAGTATAGAGCTCATGAGTACCACCATATCCCAAGATGTTATAGCCCTTGCCGCCGCCAAACACGTTGCGCTTCACATGGCCGTTGAACAACTCGATACGTGTCTTGCCATACTTATAAATAGCCTCCAACTCACGATCCAAGCCCGTCAGGTTTTTGGTCTTTCCACGACCCACGGTGGCAATCTCACCGCCACCGTAGAGACTGCTACGGACAATGCCGCCCCACATTGTGACGTTGGTAAAGTCCACAAGGCTCTTATCGTCGTAACCACCACCGAAGGCATTGCCGCAGTCCTTCAGTCGGCCTTTTCGCTCGGAGGGGACTGCCCAAGTAGCATCGCTGACCAGCTCCTCATAGCGCGCTGTGGTCTCCTCTGAGTCACTGACGATATTGCCCTCTTCATCAAGAGCCTGACCAGCCAGAAGGTGAACATAGCCAATATATCCGTTGTTGATGGTCAGGTTGGCTGTTCCATAGACAGGGCCACCCTCACCAGCACCATAGGCATTACGCTGAACGGCAGGCACGCCTTTGTAGAAGCCATAACCTTCAGGCAGCGTTGCCTGATCCTGATCTTCACGGATACCAATCGTGACATTGGAGACACCAAGGATATCATCAGTCGTTTCTGTCGTGCTTGTATCGTGATAACCCACGGGGCCTTCATAACCACCGCCATAGACATTACGCAACGTACCTCCTTCTATATAGGCATTGGTGGTGGCGACAAAGTCGTTGCCGGAATCGTCATCCTTAGCCACTTTATACTTATCATATACGGCACCACCCCACCCGGCTGCGTAAACATCTTTGTTAACCGTACCGCCATGCAGACCGATATAGGTGGTTCCGCTGACAGAAGCATCGGCACCCATGCCAGCACCATAGGCATAACCAGCCACGTATGCACCCTTGTTGATATAGACATTGGTGTTGGTCTTCTCACCCAAGGGATTCGTCTTCACCAGATAGCTATTCAATCCTTCATCGGTATAGCCTGTAGGCAGATCTTGAACAAGGCCAGATTTTTCGACAGACTGTTTATTAAGCACCATACCGCCATAGCCGCCGCCATAGACCTCATACACACTGGCATCTTTATTCAAGTTCACCTCGGTGTACTGTGCCCAGGTGTCCTTACCGTAACCGGCACCAAAGACCTTCGTGGTATAACCTTTCGCTTTGTTTTGCACCACCGGAACGTCAATGTTGATCCTGCAGTAAAGGGTTCGGCGGGCACTGTTGTTACCACCATAGATACCTCCCGACATCAGGTTGCCGTCTTTATCCAGATCTTCATCTATCCAATGCCCCAGCATCACGGCATCACGGCTATGATAGTTGACGTTGGACTCGAACACATCGCAGGGCTTTGCGATGTCCAAGCCGTAAGCGCCGCCGAAGATACGGTTCAGGTAGATGGTAGAACCTTTAGGCACATTGACGATGGTACGCCGCGTAATACCTTCCTTGTAGCTGGCACCATAGACATCCTTCAGATGGCCACGTATCAGGTCGATCACCGTAGATGCAGTGACACCGTCATCATTGTCTTTGGCCACCGTGGGAGTCAAAGCAGGTATGGTTGTTTTTCCTATCGTGGTGGCAGATTCAGCATAGCGCATACCAACGCCACTATAGTCGCCGGCACCAAACACCTCCGTATTAATGAAACGAATATCGTCGTCCTGCCTATTATCTATCAGCACGTAACTGCGATCCTGCATCTTATCACGGTCGCCATCGCTGGCATGATTGTAGGCATGCCCCTGTCCTGCACCGTATATTTTCTTTACTGCATTACGAGTATCGCTATTGGGCTTGAAATTCACGAAAGCATTGTCCATCCAGGGTTTATTGAACCCTGAACGTGGTGTTCCCTTATTGTCGTCAGTTGTATCCGTATCACCATTCGTATAGGTATAGCTCTTATAGTGGGAATCCGTATAGTCGTAGTCACCGTAACAGCCACCGAAGATGTATTCAACGCGACCCTGAACATATTCGGTGTAAGCCGATGCTTTCAGCACATCCGGGGCAGGATTGTTATCGTCATCCTTCTTGTTCTTGGGGTTATACACCATACCCAAGACATCGATATCTGTACTAAGACGATCTTTAAAGTCTGCACCGCCAAGAATGCGTCCGCCAAGATCATTTCCGCCATAGATGTGGTCACGAATCCATGGGAAGCCCAGATCGTTTTCATTTTGGGAATTACGGCCCACATAAGTCTCGGTATGCCCCAGAATGTCAGCATTACAAGAACCGGCGAAAGAGTTGAAGATGCGGCCATTGCCCAGGTTGATGTGGGTGTTGCCAGCAATCAGTCCTTCAAAGCTGCCACCATAGATAAACTCGGCCTCTGCCATCTCCTCATGGTCGATGACTTCGTCGGAGTTGTCCTTATCACCACGGTAAGTACCTGGATATTTGTGAATATCACTTAGGTTGATATAGGTACTGTAATCCTTGTTGTATTCGTATGTCAGATTGTGCTTAGACGGGTCATTAGGATCAGGCTCGTAGCTAAGAGCTTGGCCTATGGCACCCTGCTCACCACCACCGAAGATCTGGAAGGTGTAGCCGGCATTCAGGTTGATCGTGGCACTACCCCAAATCTCAGAATCGGCACCATAACCGCCACCGAACACATTCAACGCACGGCCCAGCGGGTCCATACCCTGTTCGCCAATAAGGACTCCTGTATTGCGATATTTGATGTTATAGTTTCCATCATACAACTTAGCTTCACCCTCATTCTCCTCCACCACGTCGAAGATGGCATTATCTCCCGTACGGTCCACCAGAGAAGCATTCAGGTTGATGACCACATTACCGTTGACGTGGCCATTGCTGTAGCAGCCGCCATAGATGTTACCACCGTGGAAACGACGGTATAGATCTTTCTCGGGGTCGTAGGTAATGTCTCCACCCTTATCAACGGAAGACATTGCTGTATAAGTCTTTGTTTCCGGATTGAATGTCCTGCTGTCAACAGTATTCCACTCCAAGATGCGGTTGCCGTTGGTATCCAACACAAATTGCTCATTGCCTTTGTCATCCAGAATGGCCTGATAATTGGCATCTCTTTGAATCTTCCATCGTTTCGGCTGAATCTTCAGACCGCCGAAATTCAGTATCAACTTATTGCCATTGGCACCAGGATCGCCCAACAGACCGCCCAAGTACTGGGCATTGAGCTTCGTTACTCCATCGTATTTCTCATAGACATTGGCCATGTTACTGCCACCTACGACTTTATCATAGATAACCACCTTGTCGTTGAAACTAACGTTGAAAGTACCGTTAATCTTCATGCTACCGACGTTACCTCCACAATAGAAGGAACCAAACTGTGTGGAGTATGCTTTATAGGTCTTCGTATAATCCCTCTGGTCCTCCGGTTTCGCATTTTCAGTATCATCACTATCGAAAACGACTTCCGGCTCAATCATCATGGCCACACCGTCCATGTATTTATCGAACTGTACGGAGTTAGTCAAATTCATCGTGCTGAAGTCATAGTCCTGGCCTTCTAAAGACACAGTTCCTGCATATCGTTTCAGGATTTCATCGGTGACCAGATTCTCACCATTATTGCCGAGGAACACCTTGTCGGCAATGACATACGAACCAATTTTCAACTGAGCTGTT
>JAEEOB010000147.1 GCA_016284045.1 Bacteroidaceae bacterium | reverse complement strand
CTCGTCCTTTACCTGCTGTGAACACAAACTTGTGTTGTATTGCAAGCCCGATGCGTAGCAGACCTCCGCGTTGAACATCTGGCAAGTAGCCACCGTCTCATCCCGCTCAATCATGTCAATGATGTTATACGGCATGAGGTTGTCGCCGCCCCATGGCATATATTGTGTTCCGTCCTCCAGCGTGACCGGCACGATGTCGATGTCGTCGCGGAACACCTTGGAAGAGTCCAGTGTGAACACCGCTTTCGCCTTCGCCTCCGGCAGATATTCCACCGAGTTGAAAGCCGTAAAATGAATGTTTTCCTTAGCCATAAACTTTGTCTTTTGGGAATTACTGTATACTCCGTATCTTTGCACCGAGGTTTGAGCGACGCTCGAATCTGAGTAAGTGAGAGCGATGCTCACACGTTGAAGTGGTGATTGAGAATCACCACTTTTTTGTTATACCGAAGGATGGATATGATACGTGTTGTTATCCTCATCCACCACGAACATGATGTTGAACGGAGCGATGTTTGTGACCAGCGAATGGATTGGCAGACCCTCCTGACCCTCCTCCTGAGGCGGAGCGAACGCCACGCCGAACTTGAACCGGTGGTTTGCTTTGATTTTGTACGTCTTCTTTCCGAAACCGATTTTGTACAGGTTGTTTTCCCGACGGATGTCCCCTAACAGCCATCTGATATTGAAGTGGTAGATAGCCCCGTTCATGTCCTGATTAGACGTGTTCGTCAGGAACAGCAGTTTGGACGAGTCCGAAGAAGCCAGCTGCACCTTTCTCTGTCCGTAGAACAGATGCCATCCGCGCCTGTTCTTCGTGCGAGTTTTCTCCTCAGCCGGCGCGTCCTTCCTCTTGTGCGTCGCATTCTTTACCGTCCATCGGTACAGGTACGGCACATACCCCTTGCTCGTCAGCTCCCTGTCATACTTCAGGAAAATCTCATCCCCATCCGGTTCCACCTCGATGTGGTAATACGGCCGTCTGTCCGAATGCGGTGTGACATCCTGTCCACCGTCATCATCTTCTTCTTCCTGCGCCTTCTCGACCAGCATGTTCAGGTTGCGGTAGTCGGCAGCCGACATCACCCCCGCCTGAGATTCCGACACATGCGGCACCAGGATGTTGTCCACCGACGTCCTGCCGTTGTCGAGCGAAGCCTTGTTCAGCCTGACATACATCTGCGTGTTGTCCGGGCTGACCTGCACCGACTTCACCACGTCGCCGATACTGCTGACCGTATCCATCCAGTCTTTGATTGGCTGCACCTCGTTTTTCGTCGCTTTCAGCGCCACCTCGTCAGCGAGGGAGTTCAGTCCCGAAGCCACGTTCTCCAGTTTCGTCTTGTCCGCAGCCGTCATGATGCCGGCCGCAGTGTTTGTGGCACCGTATATCTTGACCGAGGAGAAAACCTCGTTTCCTGTGTTGTCGGTGAGAGAGAGCTGCACATATCCGTTCGCCGATCCTTTGGCGAGCGTATATTTCGGGTAAGCGATTCGCAGCGACTGCGTGAACGCGTCGCCCGTCGTCGCGTCCACCTTGTCCATGTAGAAGGTGATGCCCTCGTTGTCAGCTGTCGCCCGTATGTTCTTGACTAATGCCTGTGCGCTTGTCAGGTCGTTCATCCATTCAGTGAGTACCTGCGTTGTTGATGCGTCCGCCGCATCCCCGAGCAGGTTTACGATTTTCTGCAGGAGTGAGCCCAGCGACTCCGGAGTGATTGCGCTCTGCGCCGTCTCCTGACGGAACGCAGTAATCAGTTGTGTTAAGGTAGTTATGTCCATATTCTCTTGGTCTTTGTATTTTGACAATAGTTTCTCGAATCTCGATTGACGATGGAACAGCCGTTTCAGGGCGTTCCAGACGGTCTTGAAAAAAATCAGCAGTCTTTTCATACACATATAATTTTAATGGTTACGGCTGAACTTGCGGGAGTCAAGCGCATCCGTGAGGATGCCCATGAACTCCTTTCCCAGTGAGTCCGCCATGAACTCCTTGATGTTCATGACCGACATATAGTATTTGCGGCTGAACCAGTGGCGAGCCTTCCGGACTTTAGCCCGACCCAAATTACCGCTGTTCCCCCGGGGTACTTCCTTGCCCGTGCCATAATCCTGCCACAGACCATATTCGAGGAACGCCTGTGAGAGGTGGACTTCCGAGAATTTGCCGTCCGCGTTCATACGGATGGCAATCGGTGACTGCAGGAGCCGCCCTGTGTCGATGACCCCGAGGAGCGTAATCTGCTCCTTCCAGATACGAATCATCGTGTCGTTGAAGGCAGAGACATATTTCTGTCGCTCCTCAATGGACTTAGGTTCCGATGGATTATTGATGATTTCAGGCATGGCTTATCATGCTATTATCGGTTCAGAACCTATAAATTCGTTCACCCAGTCTTCCGGCACCTCTAGTATCTTGAAACACATCAGATCCGTAGAACTGTCTCCGTACCCCTGCATATAAAGGTCAATGCAATAGTCACCCTCTTCCTTATACGGCTTTACTTGTCCTACAATCAGTTTCATGTTTCCATTACCGTCGGTAATATATATGCCACAGAAAGTTTTCCTTTCCTGCGCCTTAAACAAAAGGTGACGGATGTTAAAGGAATAGTCAAAGTCTCTGAAGAAACATTGAGGCATGTGGCAGAATTCCTCAGAAAGTGAGCCACCGCCCGAAGGGCTATATGGTTGTTCATCAGGCGATGTCTCTTCTTTGGCTAATGAAACAAGCTTGTCAGCAAGGACGTTCCGCTCCTTGCGTGACAGTTTTCTAACGAGTTTTGCGAGTAAAGTAAACATGGTTTAGTTTATAGTTTGTAGTTGAGAGTTTATAGTAATTACCACAGATTTGTGCCGGTGATGGAGAACGTGCCGTCCTCGTTGACGTGCAGTTCGCAGGAGCCGGCCTTTGCGTTGAGACTAATGTAGTTTGTCTTGACGCAGGTAGGATAATAGAAGTTTTTGGATCCCGATGCAAAAACCACAGCGATGCAGAACGGCAGCTGTGTGCTGTTCTGCATGGCGTTCCACACCTTTGCCCATTCCGTCTTGTTGGTGAACTCCGTCTTTGAGGTGGCGACCGTGACCTCCAGCATGGTCATAGCCACCTGGCTTTGAATCTCCTCCATCTGCTGCTGTACGTTTCTCACCAGAGCCTGCACGTTATTTCTCGTGATGACCAGCTCGTCGTTCACAGAAGTCCTGTGTTCCTGCATCTGTTCCTCAAATCTGGTGACAGCCGATGAAATCTGCTCCGTCACTGACTCGATGGTGGACTGCAACTGCTGTTGCACCTGTTCCACCGTCGTCTCGCTTTGTGTTGTGATATTCTCAACCGTGGTGGCCAGTTCCGTTGATACTGACTCCACGATATTTTCAAGCAGTGTTCCCAGTGATTCCGGTGTGATGGAATTACGGGTATGGATAAGCTTGAAAGCCCCCAGCTGTTGTCTAATTTCTTCGATAGTCATGGTTATGTTGGTTTTGGTTATTTGAATTCGTCGCTATATTCAGGACTGAAAATCTTGTCGTACAAGATGTCCTCAGTCCATTCGTCGAAATTGTAACGGAGGTCAGTGTAGACATCCGTCGCCACTTGGAAGTGGGCGCATGCACATCCCGAGAAAAAGAACTGCGGCATCTCCACGAAGGTGATGCGAGGGTCGAGGTAGATGTGCTCCTTCATCACCCGCACTTTCTCCTGAATGAGCACTGACATGAACTGCCGGAATATCTCCCGCATGATGTCCATGCACTCCTGCCTTGCCGTCATGTCATCGATGGCATGACGCATGGCGAAGAAGACCGTCTTCACCCGACGTGTGTGCGGTGTGTTGTTCAGCTCCGTGTAGCCCTGAGCTATGTCGGAGATGGCGATGAACGCCGTACACTCCTGCATGTCGTGAAGACATTCCTCGAACCCCTCCAGTCCGCTGACCCTATGAGAGACAAAACCGTTCTCCTGAGCGAGGCGGTTTTTGGCTGTCAGCTTCTCGAAGAAGGTGGTGGCATCCCAGTTGTAGTTCTTCAGGATGGGCCCTACAGGCGGCATCTTCGGTGGTATGTTGTTATCTGGCATGATTATATTATTTTGTTGTTGTCGTTTGTGTTCTCTGCAATCTCCTGGAAGGC
This sequence comes from Bacteroidaceae bacterium, assembly GCA_016284045.1. GTDB lineage: Bacteria > Bacteroidota > Bacteroidia > Bacteroidales > Bacteroidaceae > UBA3839. Next base: position 10,370 of record JAEEOB010000147.1, on the reverse strand, counting down.
GTCCGGAATGATGTCCGCCTCCTCAAATTCTATGTCGTCGATGTCGATGGACTCAGCCCGGTACTTGTCGATGAGCTGTCTGATTTTCTCCTCGATGTTCGGTATCGGCTTGATGCCTAATACTGACGGATCCTGTGTAGCCGTGAACGGCTGCACCACAATCATATCGTAAGGCACCGACTGCTCATCCTCCACGTTCACGTTGTTGAACTTGGCATAGGAGGTGGCGGCACGTTCCATCGTCTTCGTATCCTTCCGCTTCTTCGCCATGGCGTATGTCTCCAGGATCATCTCGTTGTATTTCCACCGGTGGTAATCACGAGAGGACTGAGTTATATGCGGCAATACCGATTTGAGAACCTTCAAATCATCGTATGCCAGCACCTTGCTCACCCCATAACGGCTGACCGTCTCATCCACAAACTCCTTGTCCTTTGTCTCCGGATTCGATATGAGCCAGTTGTACATGGCACGGATGCGGAGCAAACGTTCGACTGATGTTTGCGGTAACTTCTCTCTCAATTCCGTTTCGGAAGTGAAGAGGTCAGACTGTACTATTTCTGTGATAGAAGGGAAAGGCATAAAAAACACTTCTTTACCGCAAAGGTAGAGAAGTGTTGTGGGAGGGGAAAAGACATCAAGTGTTGGTGCCCGAAATCTAAAAAATGTTGTTGTTATTTTTTATAAAGACATTTACCTTTTCTGTAATGTGCCGGTGACAGCCTTTTTACATTATCAAATGCTATTATGTAATCTTTTACATTCCATTCCCAGGCTTCTTGCATAATATAGTTCTTATCATATAGTATCCATAATAATTTATCCCACTCATAGTTTGTTGCTTTTGGAACCATTGTGACATAACTGCCAGGTTTACCACTTGGGCGATTAGCTTTAACTTGGTATCTTATGCCATTAAACATGAAATCTGTACCTTTACTAACAGCTGTTTTAGGTTTCATATATTCGGAATATTCACTTTCTGTCATTCCAACTAACATTGCCGCATCATATTCTGAAAGAGAACTTGTAATAGAAGGTGACACACCAAATTTTTCTTGCCATTCCAAAGCTACTTCGACTAGTCTTTTTCTAAGCATACTCATAGTATAGAATTGGATTATTAAAAATAACTTTCAATATATTCAGAAAGCTCCTCGTTTACTTTTCGATTTGATTGCATTGCCGCTTTTAGTCCATGTTTTCTTAATTCACTATAACAAAGGTCATCGGACTGAATTCTATCTACAAACTTAAGACGTACTGCTTTGTCTGATTCTTTATGAGTAGTTTTTTCATTAATAAGTGAGTATGAACTGTCATCGAATGCTTCATTTGATGGTATATTAGCTCTTTCTACTATCATTTTGTACTCAATTCTTGAGTATGGAGCGGTAATGTAAAGATATACTATGTCTCCTTCATTAACTTTGTTCTTTTGTAAATATTCTATAAATCCATAATCTTTTATGAATTCGTGAATCTTAAAACGATTTAAACTAGCGATAAAAATCCATGATGCCATATTGTTCTATTTTAAAGTTTACACAAAATTACAAAAACAAAATGTAACAAAAAAATGATGATGGTTTTTTAACTCATCATCATTATGTTTTTGTATTTTTGATTTGAATTTTGCTATTACTCATCATCCTCCATATCGAGGAGGTTGCGGTGAGCGTTCTCTATAGCCAGCGGACTGCCCACCTGAGCGAGCAGCATCTCCTGATGGTGTAGCTTCACACGGGACGCAGCTTTGCCACGGTGGTATGCTATAGATACCTCCGTGGCTTTGTTGCGAATCTCGTCACGCAGTATGTCTGCCGGTATATCCATGAGGACAGCGATGTCCGATATAGGCAGATAGATACTGGCGTACTTCTCCACTTGTTCAAGCTGTTCTTTTGAGAGATTCATAAACTTTGAATTATGTCTGAACATTGTAAATATCCAGTTTCAGTCCGGTGTACCAGTATTCATCTTCCTCATGGTCGGGATTGAAGCGGGATTGTGCGGTGATGACGATTTTCTTGTATGCCAAGCTATCGCTCACTGTAGGTTCAATCTCGCAGTGAATATATTCCCCCATGAGCAGCAGCTCTTTCAGAGGCAGAAGTGGTACAGGCAGAATGTTGTTGTTTATTTCTTTACTTCTCCCATACATCGGAACCACATAGACGTTCTCAAAATCTGATGCCACTCCCTCGTTGATACCACAGTCGCTGAAGTTCACCGTAGCCGAGAACTGTTCCGATTCGTTCTGTGAATCGATGAAATGCAACTTGTATATGACGGGGTTGTTGCCGGATGATTCATCATCCGACTCCCCGTCCTTGTCCTTTTCCCAGTCCAGCAACATTTCGGCGAGCATCTCAGCCACCTTCTTCTGTTTCTTGTTACCGATGAGACGATTCAGTTTTCCGTTGAATATGCCCATTTTAGTTTAAAGTTTAGCGTTTAAAGTTTAGAGACATTATGCCATGTAATCGAACCAGAACAACTTTACCCCTGTGATGACAGGCGGTGTGCTGCCGTCCTCAGAAGGAAACTCACAGTCAATGCTGATGCAGAGATTGTAGTTTGTGTTGTTATGTTTGTACGTAGCATAGAGTTCACCAGTATCGTATAAAGCCTGGATAGAGAGAATCTGCCATGGCAGCATCTCGAAATGTCCCTGTCCTGTATCAAGCACCGGGCAGATAAAGTCCGTGTCCTTGATACCCAGCATAGCTAATTTCACCGCACTTTGCTGGTCACGCTCCGGCCATGTGAACTTCACCACATGGACACCGCAAGACCCTTCTTCGATGCTGTCCAGCTTTTGCTTGTCCGCAGCCGTCATGACACCAGCCAATGACTGTGTGGCACCATAGATTTTTGTGGTGGAGTGTATTGTCTCACCCGACTCGTCGGTGAGTGACAGCTGCACGAATCCGTTAGCTTTTCCCTGTGCAAGTTTGATTGACTCAGCAGGAGAAGGAGATTCCTGACCTCCATCTCCGTTCACCATGTTGGCGAGCATCTCAGCCGCCTCTTTCTGTTTCTTGTTGCCGATTAACCGGCTGAGTATTGAATTGAACATTCCCATGATTATACAGTTTAAAGTTTAATGTTTAAAGTTTAAAGTGTTATTTCATATCACAAAATTATATATAAGCAATGAGGGGCAAAAAGACAACGATTCATTGTTGTAGTTTTTGCCCCAGGATGTCCGACAGCGGAACGGAATGGTTTTTGATGAGTGACTTGATTTCATCAAGGAACTTGTCAAAGACCGTTCCGTCAGTGGTGATGATATACGACTCGTTACGGTTGCCTCGTGTCAGGTTTTGCGAAGTGATGATGCAAACCTTGTCGCCCTTCTCCGACTGGACCAGCAGCACCTTCGAGTGGTTGTCCGCAAGATGCGTTGTCGTGATCACCTGCTCGATGAACGTCCACAGCGACAAAGTTTTGTTTGTCGCCTTGAAATCCAGCACCAGATGGATAGCCGACGCTTTATCATCTTTCGTGATAAAGTAAAGCCGGCGCAGGAACTCCTCCGAGATGGAGAAGGAAGTCTGCCAGACTTCCGACCTGCCCACCTGCTGTAGCACCCATTCGAGGATGTCCGCAATCTGCACCTCGTTCGTGAGAGCAGACTGCAGGGAAGTGGATGAAAGTGGACGGAATATATTCTCGATGGATGTAGTTCGTTTCATAGGAACACAGACATGTTATTCAGTTCAAAAATCAGACAGATGCGTATTGTCCTGATTTGTCGGGAAGCAAGAATCTTGAATTGTTGCGTACCCTCGTAGAAGTTGTAGCGTAGCGGAACAGCATCATGCATTGTCATGATGCGTCCGTCCTTCGTCCAGCATTTGATGTCCACCGGTTCTGGAGCCTGCAGTATCTTCCTTGCTGTAGATATGTGAATACTCTTCATCGTTTATCTTTGCTATTTTAATGCACTCACGGATGACGATAATCGTCATGAGTGAGAGCAGGATGATGACAATTATCATAAAGTTTTATTTGAAAGTGTCGATATAGTTATTGTTGAACACCCTTGAAGTCGTTTCCTGGAAAATCCATTTCGAGTTGTCATCGAACCACCATGTGAATTTCAGTCTGACTTTCTCGTCAGCCCTGTTGGAGATTTCCGACGTGATGTCGCTGATGAGCACCTTCTCCTGGTCGTAGTCCGGAGTGACCTCCATCGTCACATGATGCGACTCGAAGAGCTCGTTGAGCCAGTGCGCCTCTTCCAGTGAAAGTGGGACAGTGGTGACCTCATGCTTCCGTTCTACCGATTGGTTGTAGAACGAATGCTTCCCCTGACAACTAGCCTCCTTGCGGTCTATGATAGTCTTGTATGTCTCGGTCCCGAATACGAACGCATACTCCTCGATGTTGTATGCGTTTCGGAAGCAGAACGTAGCCAGCGGCTCCTCATCCGTTACATAGACAGTCATCGCCCGCTTCGCCACATGAATTGTATAAGCCAGCAGCTTGCCGCAGTCGTTGCCGATTTGTTGCCTTGCGTATCTGAACATTTGCCCCGGACCAGACAGAAGCCCATGAATGTCCTCATGTCCTTGCGGAAAGTTGTTCATGTTCACCCGTTGAGTGTATTGGCTGTTGTCTTTCTCGAAGACACATTCCGCGAATGCCTGAATCTCCTCCTGCCCCTCGTCGAAGAAGAACAGAATGTGATAGGCAGAGCGGGGAATTACATAGTAAGTGCGGTTTGTCAGGAAATGCCAGTTGTAGAAATTCGCTGAGATTTCATCCCCCTGCTTGAAACCGCAATAGAGGATGGACACGTCACCGAATGTGTCGGTAGTGTTACTCAGTTCCGCCGTAATTTTTAGCGTAGCCAGAGGAAGCTTGTTCGCCAGCATGTGTTGTGCCAGGATCTCATGCAGCCCATAGAAAGTCACCACCCCGTTGTGTTGCAACAAGGTGGTGGCATAGACAGATGTACCGTTGATGAAGACGGTGACCTTAGCTTTGTCCGTAACCTGCTCAATATTGAAATTGAGCGGTACGTCTTGTAAGAAAGAATAGTCGGATATTGAAAGCCTTATCATTGCAGAATGTTTTGTGCAAAGATAAGGGGTGGTTTAGGAGTAGGAAAAGACATTATTAGATGTCTATTAGATATCGTTTCAGCCCCCTTTCATATTTCTTCCTCATTTCCTCCCTTAGCCATTTAGGACTGATGATTTCCATTCTGTCCTCCTGATGCAGCACATGCCCCGTAAAGTCAGAAGTCGGGTACATGAATAAACGGAAATCCGCATATTCCTTGCAATGAAAAATCTCCACTTGTGAATGGTGTAGTGGCACGTCACGTAGATAGCATTGTTGGTCACCGTATGCTCTCACCACAATCCTTTCCGGTTTCATTCCATCTGATGGCATCAGGACACCGAACAGTGGAGAGAAGAACTCCCTTGCAGACATATCCGTTTTCATGGTGAACGTATCATCCATCGTTTCCATGTCTATGATTCTGTCAAAGGAAAGGCAAAAAAAATGTCCTTTGCCATCTTCGTTGCAAAGGACATAAAACCGACGTTGATAGTTTTTGATATAATATGGATCCACCTCATGAACAATGGGCTTGTCACAGCAGTATCTCTTATATAAGATATGCAGTTTTCTGTTCTGCATCATGGCACTGACCACCTGTTCAAGCCGGTCGTTTTCTGAGGGATATGGCTCCAGGTCAAATCTGTTATGTATGCACATACACTTGTCAATTAAGTTGCGGAATGACATCATGGAAAGCATCCATTGTTCGATGTTATTTCCCTTTATGTCATCAGGGTTATCTACATACCATTGATATCTGTCACATTTTTTTCCTCCCACTATGAATATGCCAAACACTCTCTCCAGACTTTCAAAACATCTGTACCAAGTCTTTCTGTTTGGCTTCTCCCGGTCGTTATCTGCAAAGCATGATTTTGACCAAGCCCTGTTAATCTCTTCGATTGTTGCCCCTTTCATGTCCAAAAGGAATTGCGTGACCCACGCACATCGCTGGATTTTCGTTTTTGTTTCCATGTTGCTCATGTTTTTAGAGTTAGTTAGACAAAAAAAGCATGAGCTTCATGCCATGAATAACCCATCAGGCCTACCACAGCCTTTCAGAAGTAAACACAAACAATCCACTCATGCCGTATATAAGAATGTTATATACAACACGAGCGTTTTGCGTTGCCTTCTGAATCAATTTTGTGGTAGTTTGATGGGTGCTGGCAAAACGCACATAAATGGCATCCTCTGCCATATTTATGTGCAAAAATAGAAATATTTTTCGACATTCCCAAGTATGGCCGTGAAAAAGGGTTGAAATAACTCCCACAAGCCATTAAAGCCTGTGGGAATTGCCATCAGATGGAATGCTAAATATCAAAGATGTTGACAGCCCCCTATTGGGAGGCTGCCATGATTTCCGCAATACCTAATTTTGTCGACTTGACGACCTTGCTTGCTTTTCTTGGCAAAGGCTTTTCGGTATTTAGAAGCTTGTTCACAGAGTATTTGTCTGCAAGCTCGTTCGCTATCTCCTGAATCTTCTCTGCCTTGGCTTTGTGCTCCATCCTTATATGGTGAGAGAGACGATCGAGGCAATTCACCGAAATGGCTGTCTTTGTCTGAGCTTTGAGCATGAAGGCATACCGCATCGCCGTGTAGGCGCTCTTGCAGTAATTCTTGAACTGCTCTTGTTCTTTACTCTGGACGTACACCGCCCAAACTATCGCATTTGACCTGTTCGACAGCACTTGCTGTACGAGGATGATGTTCTTTGTCTTCATCTTGTTTGATTTTTTATGTGTTCTACATTGATTGATTATAAAAGCTGATATACTTCGATATACTGGATGTCCACCATGAGATCCCTTGCGAATTCTTCACCTTTGGAGCTAGCTTCGCCGTAAGACTCTGCCTCGACTTCCCACTCGTAGTATTCTCCATTCTCTCCATTGACTACGACATTGTAGAGACTTCTGTTAGAATACTTTCTTGTTCTGATTCCCGAATGCAACTGAGCTGTTAATGTAGTGTGTACCATTTTATTGAATTTTAAATTGTTTAAGAATGAAGCGGCTGGCGCTTTTGTAATTTTTACGTGCTTTAAGGAGCCAGAAAGTGTTAGTGCCAAGATGCAAGGAATGTCAAGGAAAATTTTGAAAAACCACATTTTGTGTAGGCGCAGTCCAAGGAAAATGCGGAAAGCGTGTTGAAATTTTGTGAAGATATAAGGACGGAGGACTGGTACTTGCAGGGCACGTGCTTTGGCTAACTTTGCAAAGGAAAAATGGGAAGTGCAGAGCAGTGAAATGGCACAATGGAAATTCAAGGTACATCACTACAGGCGCAGAGGCATGGGACAGGACAAACCGAAATGTCAGGAATCTCTGTCGTAAGTCATAGGAGAGTAAAATGGAAACGTGTGGGAAAGAGTTTGCAGAGTGCAATGCAAACCATAATGGTGAAAGCAAGGGAATGGTGGACAGCTATCGATAACTTATATCAGCTCATCAATCAGCAGTAGAACCATTCCAAAAATAGCAGAATAAAAAAGAGATCTCTTGCAGATACATTTAATTTTGTTATCTTTGCAATAGATTTTTGGATATAGGTGTTATTCAGAAATTTTGGTTAACTGATGGGCGGGTAGCGACCTGCCCCTTTTTTATTCTCCAAACTGATGAAGACAAATCATCCGATGAAAGAGCAGAACATGGCATCAATACTATTGGGCGGTGAAGTTCAATAAAAGAGTAAAGGCTAACAAGAGCAGCAACAAGAACCAAGAGCGGTAACGGCATGATGAGTCCGATACTGCTAAAGTAACAAAGGCAGCAGGTGAATTGCCAGCCACACATCGATGAGAAAAAATGGAGTGGAGACGAGGCAAAAATAGAGAATAAAAAGTGATTGTGTAAGAAAAACTATTCAGCTTACCAAATAATCGGTATTCACGAACAAATGGTTCGTAGAAAAGTGGTAACTTTGCAGAAAAGCAAGCAAGAAAATGGAAACGAATAAGGAAAAATTCATGGCATTGTTAAAGTCCACAAATAGGGAGGGCGTTGACAACATCATACAGGTATTGGAAGACATGGGATTCTTCACTGCACCTGCCAGTACAAAATTTCACTTGAGCAATGAAGGAGGACTGCTACAGCATTCCCTGAACGTCTGTGAGATGGCATTGGGACTTCGGGATTTGATTATACAAAAAAATCCCGACTTTGAGTCGAGATTACCGAAGGAGAGTGTGATTATTGCATCGCTTCTGCATGATGTCTGCAAGTCGGACATCTATAAGGAGACGATGAAGAAACAGAAGAATAAGGATGGGCAATGGGAAGAAGTGAAAGGTTATGATGTTGACCATGGCCAATATCCTTTCGGGCATGGTGAGAAGTCTGTGATTCTGCTATTACAGAATGGATTCAAGCTCACCAATGACGAAGCCCTTGCCATCCGCTGGCACATGCAGGCATGGGATTTGCCGTTCCAGTCATACGAAGCGAAGGGCAATTTCAATAAGGCAAAAGAAATTTGCCCGTTGGTGCAATTATTAATAACTGCCGACGGATTGGCCAGTCAGGTTTTGGAAGGGAAATAGTTTCTATGAAAATCATTTTAAGTCGAAAAGGATTTGACAGCTCCTGTGGATGTATGCCAAGCCCCATTTTGCCGGATGGGACGTTATTGTCTTTGCCTATACCTTCAAATGACGATATTACATATTCTTCTATATCATGGCAAGGTAAATCCTATTTGGAGATAATTCATGAACTAAATCCCAAAAGTGCAATATCAGATACTAATCATTGTCATTTAGACCCTGATTTGAGAGAAAATGTTTTTCCAAGAGAAAAGGGATGGATGCCGGCTTTTGGACAGACTGGAGCTTCTTTGACTGAATTATATGATAATGGCGTTGGTATTGGTGACTTGTTTCTTTTCTTTGGTTGGTTCAAAGAAACTGAATTAAAAAATGGAATACTTTCATTTAAGAATAAAGCAAGAGATTTGCATGTAATTTATGGCTATATGCAAATCGGAAATATTGTAAAATCATATTTTGATATACCGGAATGGCTTCTTTATCATCCACATTCCGGAAAAAAATATGATTCAGTTTGGGAGAAAGGAATGAATGCCATTTTTCTTCCTACCGACAAACTGAGCTTTTTTGACTCCAAAGAAGGATCTGGAGTATTCTTATTTGACAAAAGATATATCCTAACGAAAGATGGTTATAGCCGTAGTAGATGGGAGTTCCCGAATTCAATGTATGGAACTCCGATTACTCATAACCCTAGAGGATGGAAGAAAGATTATTTCCAGTCTGCTGCAAGAGGTCAAGAATTCATTATGGATTGTTCTAAACCTGTTTCAGATTGGATGAAATCATTATTTTGACATTATCCAATAGGTTTTAAATCCCATTAGCTTTTTCTTATACATCCCATTATCAGAATGTGCCGTTTGAGATACCTGATAGCTGGGAGTGGACGACTATAGGTGAGATTTTCCAACACAATACAGGGAAAGCCCTTAATAAATCCAATGGGAAAGAAGGTACGTTAAAGTCTTACCTTACAACTTCAAATGTTTATTGGAATAGCTTTGATTTTACTGAAGTAAAAGAAATGTATTTCAAGGACAATGAAATAGACAAATGCACTATTTCTAAAGGTGATTTGTTGGTATGTGAAGGAGGAGATATAGGACGGTCAGCTATCTGGGAATATGATTACACAATCTGTATTCAAAATCATATCCATAGGCTTCGACCTTATGAAAAGATTAGCATTGAATTATATCTCTATATTCTAATGCTTTACAAATGGACAGATAGAATCCAAGGCAAAGGCATAGGGTTACAAGGGTTATCTTCGGGATTATTAGATAAACTAATAGTTCCTTTACCTCCATATAAAGAACAACATCAAATAGTAGCTGCTATAGAAAAGTGGTTTAGCATAATAAATATCTTAGATGATGAGAAAACTGATTTGAATTTATCAATCAAAAAAACCAAATTGAAAATATTAGAACTTGCCATTCAAGGGAAATTGGTCTCACAAAATGCTTCGGATGAACCCGCAAAAAACTTGTTACAACGCATTAATCCTAAGATCCATCCTTGTGATACCTCGCATTATACGAATTTACCACAAGGATGGACTGTTATACCCCTCAGGGATTTATGTACAACAATAAATGGATTATGGAAAGGTAAGAAGCCACCATTTATTAATGTTGGCGTTATTCGTAATGCCAACTTTACTAAAGATTTTAAGTTGGACTTTTCTAATATAGCTTATCTTGATGTAGAAAAAAAGCAATAC
>JAEEOB010000146.1 GCA_016284045.1 Bacteroidaceae bacterium | reverse complement strand
AAGCAGTGCGACGGATATGGATTCACACAGTATATGGGCGACAAAAAATGCCCACGTTGCCATGGACGAGGATATTGATGTCTCTCGTCTTCAAAAAAATAAATTTTATTATCCCCGATAATAAAAAAATTGATTTGTTATCTGATGAAGTTCATGCCCTGAGCCGGTTCGCGTTCAGGATAGTCAGGACCGCCGTCTGCATGGATTTTCTTCAGCAGCCATGCCATGTTGTGTGCCAGTGTCCGCATGGTCTGCATACCCTCACGGTCGAGCGCTGCCTCACCTTCCGACATGCCATAGACGATATTCCAGTATTGTGAGCTGACCACGGGCATGTTCATCATCTGAAACGGCATGTTCAACGTCTGGAATGCGGCGGTGGCACCACCACGGCGGCATACGCACACACCGGCTGCCGGTTTGTTGCGTACTTTGCTTCCCGCAGCATAAAACATTCGCTGCATGAGCGACAGCACAGAGCCGTTGGGCTGACCGTAATAGACGGGGGAGCCGATTATGATGCCGTCAGCGCTGTCCAGCTTCGCAATGATGCTGTTACACACGTCGTCGTCGAACACACACTTGCCCAGCGACTGCCGGTGGCACATGCCGCAGGCGATGCAGCCTCTCACACCCTGAACACCGATTTGCACAATCTCTGTATCTATTCCATCCTGCTCCAGCGTTTTGGCTGCCTCGCTGAGCGAGATGAATGTGTTGCCCTTTTTATGGGGGCTACCATTGATTAATAATACGCGCATATTTCTGTTTTCTTTTGATTGATTATTCTCGTCTGCTATTCCCAATGGCACTATCCGCCCAAAGGGAGTAGTCAGTAGCAGACTTCCTGCGGCTGCCCGTGCCGACTGCTTGATAAATTCTCGTCTGTCCATTTGGAGTGCTGTTTTTGGGGCTAGAACTCATTACCACGAAATTACATTGTCGTTTTTCCGTTATCTCGTTGTCCCGTTGCCTTGGAAATATTATCAACTATCTGTCCTTCAATATTTTCTTGATATGGTTGTCCAGAATATGAAACGACGGATCCACCATCTCACCATGTCCATGACCGTCGAGTTCATAGAGATAAGTTTCTTTATGCCCGACAAGTTTCATCATCCGATCCAGATACTGGTTCTCGTCGTAACGGCCGTAAAGCTCCAGCTCACGGTCGCCGCAGATAAGCACCAGCGGAGGACAGTCTTTCCGTACCCAGTAGAGTGGGGCATATTCATCGATGGTGGGCTGAAGCGGAGGAATACCCTGCATCTTACGTACGTTGTAATGTGTGATGGCCTGACCGCTGAACGGCACATACAGCATTACGTCGTCGGCATTGATGCCGTATTTCTGCAGCAGCGACTTGTTCAGGCACAGCAGCATCGACAGGTAACCGCCGGCGGAATGACCCGTCACCACGATTTTGCTGCGGTCGCCGCCATAATCTCCGATATGACCGAACACCCATGCCACAGCCTCTGCTGCGTCGTCGAGCGTTTCCGCCACCTGCACTTTCGGCAGCAGCCTGTAGTTCACGCCTACCACTACATAACCTTTGTTTTTCAGCCGCCGTGGTATCTCCTTGTTGCCCCCTTCCAGTCCGCCGCCATGAAACCAAACCACCACCGGGCAGTCTTTTTTGCCTTCAGGATAATACACATCGAGCTTCAGGCGTTCCTGCGAGTAGGCGTCGGTCTTTTGGGTGTACAAAATATCGTTTTCCTGACGGTAGTTCTGAGCATCTGTCTCCACCATCCACACCGTCAGCAACATCATCAATGAGATTAGTCTTTTCATGTTCATGAAGTTTTAGTCCACAAATATAATCATTTTTTTTTATAAACTTCCATAACAGCCTCTTTTTATTTTCCCTTTCATGCATAATCATGTAATTAACGTCAGTTCGATGAAATCAGTGACAGATATACCTAAGAATAGACGGGGAACTTACGAAAGTCGAGGTATTTGAGATTTTGAGGTGAAAGCTGAAGAAAATGTTATCACTTAATTGTTAAAATGAGGGTAGAATTATATAGGATTGTGAGATAAATAAGTTTTTATTCAGTACACTTCAAAAACTCTTCCTTGATGACATCTGCACCGGGGAAGCCCATGGTGGAGTATGTCAATTTGCCTTGCTTGTTGAAGATGAGATAAGTGGGAATCATGTCGAAATGGTGTTTCTTGATGATGCCCCAGAACTGTTCGTGAGTCAGATAAAAATGATGACTTGACATGTGAGTTGTCAACTCCCCCCACTTCTCCATCTTGGATTGAGTACATGCCAAGTCTATGAACTGCACGTCGTCAGGCATTTCCTTTGCCAACTTCTCGATCTCTGGCTGCGCCTTGAGACATGGGATACAGCTTGTGCCCCAAAAATCCATGAACACAATCTTGCCCTTATAGCGGTCGAGAATGTCAGTTAGAACATCCTCTGGTGATTCATCGCCGTAAATCAGGCAGAAGGTAGTTTTGCCATCTGTTTTTCCCTGCGCTTTTTGGGCAAGTTCCTGTTGGTGGTTCCTCAACGCCTCTGCACATTCCTTATATGTATAAGTGTCGGGACTGAAATATTCATTTGGAATCTGTCCTGTTTCCACTTCAGTCATGCCACTTACGGCACACTGAACGGCGACTATCTCAGCATTCAGCCTGTTGTATGTGCCATCAGGGGCTTTGTAGTATTCCGGCGCCAACAAGTGATGCCACATCAAATCTGCACACGGCGCATACTTGGCGTAAGCCCCCTCGAAATATTCGTTGATGGGGTTTTCAACGACCAAAAGGGAATCATTGGTTTTAATCGTCTTTTCGAAATCAAAATTATCAGACATTTCAAGGTCGCCATGACCTATTAACTCACTGGTGTATCTCGCACCAAAAGCACACAACCATTCCAGATACCTGTCTTCCACATCCATCCTCTGAAGTGCCTTGGTCGCAGAGGTACAATCGGATTTGTTGATCTTGCTGATTTTCATATCACGATAACTGACAAGTGCCTTTCTTCGTTCGTCGGATGTCTTTGAAGCAAGAAGAAGCTGATAAAGAGTTTCTTCCGCCTCGTTGTCATCAAAACTCTGATTGAACCATCTTGCCATTTCAAGATTGGTTCTTGCATACTTTCCCTTGAAGGCAACAGCCTTACACTGCGGTCCATTCATTTCCAAAAGGCATGAAATCTCCTCGCCCGGGCAGAGCAATAGAGGTATGGCTGACGACTTGATATTGACAAGAACACTTCTCACCAGAGAAAGGGGTATCTCCAAAGTTGCCTTTCCGTCATCATTTATGGGTACAGAAAATCCACAAGGATAATAAATGGATACCCCAAACGGTTTGAAGAAATCAGTTACTTCCACACTCTCGCCAGGCATCGGTTTGTCGTTGATAAACTGGAAATTCACTTTAGCCACTCCTTTGTGGAATATGGCATCGGGCAAAACCTCGTCCGCTTCATAAGTAACACTCTTCCAATCTTCGGGTAAGTCAGTGTTTTCCTGTGCCCAACCTGCAGTAACGACGAAAGCAAGCATGATGATGATGATGGTTTTGTTCATATTCATCAAGAATGAGAGAATTATCGTTATTGAGTTTATAATGTTTCTTATGTAGAAGCGTATACAACAACTTTAACGTGAGTTGATGAATGACTATTTCAAGAGTCGTTGCATGCTGAATTCACAACCACAATACTGCTGGTTGTAGAAGTTGTATTCCTTGATGATGGCAAGACGGCGTTCCTGAAGCCCACCCTTGCGCCAGTTCTGTTCCCAGAAGATGACACCAGGGAAATGTGATGTCGCCCATCTGCCCGCTTCATTGATTTGTTCAAGACTTTTCCAACGGCTTGATGCAAGCGTGGTTGTGATGACAGTAAAGCCATGTTCGGCTGCATAGCGGGCCGTATCGAGCAAACGCATCTTAAAGCAGTTGAGACAACGGGCACCGCGTTCAGGCTCGTTCTCCATCCCCTTCATCCGCTCCAGCCATGCCTCGTGGTTATAGTCTGCATCGACGATTTCCAACCCAAGGCTTTGTGCGTAACGTGTGCACTCATTCTTGCGTATCAAGTATTCTTC
>JAEEOB010000022.1 GCA_016284045.1 Bacteroidaceae bacterium | reverse complement strand
GAGGGGAACGTGACGGAGGTGAGCGCTTTGTGTTGGTCGAAGGCATAGTCGCCGATGGCTGTGACGGTGTAGGTCACAGAGCCTTCTTTCACTGTCTGAGGGATGGCAACTGAAGCGCGCGATGTTGACAGACACTTGGTCAGCGTCGCGGTCTTGGCATCTGCATCAAGCGAGTAGCGGAGGGAGTCCTTGTCGATGGTGGTGGCTCCTCTTGATGTTGCCGTCAGAAGCAGACAAGTGGTTAATAATGTCAATAGTCGTTTCATCATAAGGCAATTATTTTTATACAATTTTATACAATTTCCCACAAATTTAATTATTTTTTTGAAATATACAAGTAAAAAAACATCACTTTTTGACGAAACCATACCAAAGAGTGACGAAACCCCGTTTTCGCATGACGAAACAAATTTGGACTATCTTTAAAAACTAATCTCTGATTACTCTGATTCTTCTGATTACTCTGATTACTCTGAATACTCTGATTATTCTGAGAAATCCCATTACTTCCCAAGGCTCCCTTCTCTCTTTCTTTTGCCTAAATATCATCAAAAACCAAAATATTTACACAAAATGTCAATAAAAATTTGATTATTCTAACTATTTGTATTAACTTTGCAGAAATTTTGTGACAAATTGTATGTTTGTGCCAAATATAGGTGTTATTGTCAGATAATAAGAATCATTCTGTTCTTCATTCTGAATAATATCACACTCCTTAAATATCAAATAATAGATGGTAAATGGCTATATAGTAAATGGCTAAATGGTAAATATCTAAATGGTAAATGGTGAATCGTAAATCGTAAATTATTAAATCGTAAATCGTAAATTATTAAATCGTAAATCGTAAATTATTAAATCGTAAATATATAATATGTGTGGCATTGTTTCTATTTTGAATGTGAGACAGCAGACGTCTGAGCTGCGACAGAAAGCGTTGCGAATGAGTCAGAAAATCCGTCACCGCGGACCCGACTGGAGTGGAATCTATTGTGGAGGTTCGGCAATTCTGGCGCATGAGCGTCTGAGTATCGTCGATCCGGAGTCGGGAGGTCAGCCTCTCTTCTCACCCGACCGCAGGCAGGTGCTGGCGGTCAACGGAGAAATCTATAACCATCAGGAAATCAGGAGGCGTTTTGCAGGGCAGTATGAGTTTCAGACTGGCAGCGACTGCGAGGTCATCCTTGCCCTCTACCGTGAGAAAGGCATTCATTTCTTGGAGGACCTCAGCGGCATCTTCGCTTTCGTGCTATATGATGAAGAGCGTGACTCGTTCCTGATTGCCCGCGACCCGATAGGTGTCATTCCGCTCTATATCGGCTACGACAGCGACGGCACAGTTTATGTGGCATCCGAGCTGAAAGCCCTTGAAGGGCAGTGTGAGCGTTATGAGCCGTTTCTTCCCGGACATTATTACTGGAGCGGCGACCCGGGGATGAAGCGTTATTATCAGCGCGACTGGATGAGCTACGAGGCGGTGAAGGACAATCCGGCGAGTGTCACCGATATCCACGACGCGCTCGAGGATGCGGTGCGACGGCAGCTGATGTCTGATGTGCCTTACGGCGTGCTGCTCAGCGGCGGACTCGACTCAAGTGTTATTTCCGCCGTGGCTGAGAAATTCAGTGAGATGCGAATTGAGGACAACTCGCAGACCAAAGCCTACTGGCCTCGGCTCCACAGCTTTGCAGTGGGGCTGAAAGGGGCACCCGACCTGGCGAAGGCACGCCTCGTGGCTGAACATATCGGGACGGTGCATCATGAAATCAACTACACGATTCAGGAGGGGCTGGATGCCATCCGCGACGTGATTTATTTCATCGAGACGTATGATGTGACAACTGTCCGTGCATCCACGCCGATGTACCTGCTCGCGCGGGTCATCAAGTCGATGGGCATCAAGATGGTGTTGTCGGGAGAGGGTGCGGACGAGGTGTTCGGCGGTTATCTCTATTTCCACAAAGCTCCCACAGCAAAGGACTTCCATGAGGAGACCGTGCGCAAGCTCTCCAAGCTCCATCTCTACGACTGTCTGAGGGCAAACAAAAGTCTCTCCGCATGGGGAGTGGAGGGCCGTGTGCCGTTTCTCGACAAGGAGTTTCTCGATGTGGCGATGCGCACCAACCCCGAGGCGAAGATGTGTCCGGGCAGCACGATAGAGAAGAAAATCGTGCGTGAGGCGTTTGCTCATCTGCTGCCCGAGGCGGTGGCATGGCGACAAAAAGAGCAGTTCAGCGACGGTGTGGGCTATTCCTGGATCGACACGCTCAAACGTATCACCGCCGAGGCTGTCAGCGACGAGCAGATGGCACATGCCGCCGAGCGCTTCCCAATTAACCCGCCGCAGAACAAGGAGGAATACTATTACCGCTCCATCTTCGCCGAGCATTTTCCCAGCGAGTCGGCGGCAAGGAGTGTGCCCAGCGAGGCGAGTGTGGCATGCTCAACCGCCATAGCCCTTGAATGGGACGAGGCATTCCGGGGCATGAACGACCCCAGCGGACGCGCTGTCAAAGGTGTTCACGAACAGGCTTATTGACAATATTTTTTTTTGAAATAATTGATAGGGATGTGCCTTTTTACGGGCTCATCCCTATTCTGATAACTCTGATTACTCCGAGTCTTCTGAATTCCCGGATTTCTTTCCCCAAATACTATAGAAACACATTTTTTTGAAAATTGTGACGCAATTACTTTGATTATTTCAGATTTAATTGCTATATTTGCTTTTCAATTAGTTTTTCCGTCTGGTTTGAACGGCAGCACTAAGCCTGACGGATGGTCTGATTGGGAATATCCAGGAGCATACTTGTCATCAGGAATGCTCTTAATATTATGGTTTTTATTTTTTTGTGCTGCTGTAATTTTGTTAACACTTTTACATTATGCTACATCACACTAATCTGAATTTCACCGAAGAGCTGCAGGAGAGAGCTGCCGGCTCAACCAAGTACATCATTCTTACTCATTCTGAAGTGACTACTCCCCACACCATCAACGATGTTCACAAATGGCATCAGAATAAGAAATGGGCTGGCATAGGTTATCATTACTTTATCGACAAAAAAGGTGAAATCTTTACCGGCCGTCCAAGAAACACAACCGGTGCCCACACTTATGGATACAACCAGCAGTCGGTGGCGCTTTGCTTCGAAGGTGATTTCAGCAAGGAGCAAATCAGCCAGAAACAGTTTGAGGGTGCCGTGATGCTCGTGGCACTTCTGGAACTGACTTATCCTGAAGCCAAACTGACGAAGCAGTCTGAACTTGTGAAAGAAAAGAATGGTCCGGGCGAGAACTTCCCGTTCGACAGTCTCTCTGCCAAGGTGGAAGAATGCAAGAAGATGCTTGTCGCTTTCTTCGGCAACGGCGGAGCCGATTTCGACTACGGACAGTTACTTGATATGATTTGATTTATATAAAAGAAAGTAAAAAGGGAAGCAATATTCCTGCGGAATAGGAAGTGAAAAAGGAAATGAAAGAGGAATAATTTAAATTTTGAACTATCGTCCATTTTAACTCCCTATTTGAAAAATATAACTCCCCTCTTAACTTCCTATTTGAAAAATATAACTCCCCTTTTACTTCCTATTTGAAAAATATAACTCCCCTTTTAACTTCCTATTTGAAAAATATAACTCCCCTTTTAACTTCCTATTTGAAAAATATAACTCCCTATTAATTATGCTTACCGTTGAAGAACTGAACGACCGCCTTATCGACCTTGCATTTGCTGAGGATATAGGCGACGGCGACCATACCACCCTCTGCTGCATCCCCGAGGATGCAATGGGTGAGTCGAAACTGCTCATTAAGGAAGAGGGCGTGTTTGCAGGAGTTGAAATCGCCAAGGAGGTGTTCCACCGCTTCGACCCCACCATGCAGGTCGAGGTGTTTATCCAGGACGGAACACACGTGAAGCCCGGAGACATCGTGATGAGCGTGAAAGGAAAAATTCAAAGCCTCCTTCAGACGGAGCGTCTCATGCTCAACATCCTGCAACGCATGTCGGGCATCGCCACGATGGCCAACAAATATGTGCAGAAACTGAAAGGCACCAATACCCGTGTGCTCGACACCCGTAAGACCACACCTGGCATGAGGATGCTCGAGAAGCTTGCCGTAAAAATCGGAGGCGGCACCAATCACCGCATCGGACTGTTCGACATGATACTCCTGAAGGACAACCATATCGATTTCGCAGGAGGTATCGAGAACGCCATCTCGCGTTGTCACCAGTATCTTAAGGAGAAAGGCAAGGACTTGAAAATTGAGATTGAGGTGCGCGACTTCGACGAGCTGAACCGTGTGCTTGCTTTCGGAGGGGTGGACCGCATCATGCTCGACAACTTCACCCCAGAGGAGACACGCAAGGCTGTGGAGCTGATAGGCGGACGCTACGAGACCGAGTCATCGGGAGGCATCACGTTCGACACCATACGCGACTATGCCGAGCAGGGTGTAGATTTCGTCTCTGTCGGAGCACTCACCCATTCCGTGAAAGGACTCGACATGAGCTTCAAAGCCGCCGACTCCGACAAACTCGTGATTAAATAATGTTTCTGTAGATTTTATGGATTTTTTTATAGTTCCTATAGTTATCTATAAATTCTATTTAGTTCTATGAGATACCTGACGGGGTTCATCCCTTAGGTTAATCAAAAAAACAATGAAAAAAATACTTTTAACAATTTGTGTAATTGCCCTTGCGGCAATCAGTGAGAAAGCAGCAGCCTGTACGAACTTTATCGTTGGAAAAGACGCATCGGTTGACGGCAGTGTGATGGTGACTTATAACGCCGACTCCTACGGCATGTACGGAAATATGTTCCGCCATGTGGGAGGCACGCATGCCAAAGACGAGATGCGCGACATCTACGACTGGGACACCAATAAATATCATGGGCAGATACGCCAGGCGGAGAGGACCTACAACGTGGTAGGACAAATCAACGAGAATCAGGTGACTATCACCGAGACGACTTTCGGAGGAAGGGAGGAGATGGTGAATCCGGAGGGAATCATGGATTATGGCTCGCTTATCTACGTCACGCTTGAACGTGCCACAAGCGCACGCAACGCCATCGACATCATGACATCGCTCGTGGCTGAATACGGCTATAACAGCGAGGGAGAGACCTTCTCCATCGCCGACAAGAACGAGGCGTGGGTGCTTGAGATGGTGGGCAAGGGACCAGGCAGCAAAGGTGCCGTGTGGGTGGCTGTCAGAGTGCCCGACGATTGCATCTGCGCACATGCCAACCAAAGCCGTATCACTCGCTTCAACATGAAGGACAAGGCGAACGTGCTCTATGCAAAGGACGTGGTGAAGGTGGCGAGAAAAAAGGGATTCTTCGAAGGGAAAGACGAGGAGTTCTCTTTCCGTGATGCCTACAACCCGCTAGACTTCAGCGGAATCCGATATTGCGATGCGCGTGTGTGGAGTTTCTTCAACCATCATGTCGATGGCATGGACAAGTTCCTTCCTTATATCAACGGTGAGGACCTGAAAGGCGAGATGCCGCTTTACTACAAGCCCAAGCAGAAACTCTCTGTCCGCACGCTCATGCAGGACATGCGCGACCATTATGAGGATACGCCGCTTGACATCCGTGAGGGACTCGGAGCCGGTCCGTTCCATGCGCCTTACCGTATGTCACCACTTTCTGCCAAAATCGACGGCGAGGAATATTTCAACGAGCGGCCCACATCAACTGTACAGACCGGATTCTCCATCGTGGCGCAGATGCGCAGCTGGCTGCCCGATGCCATCGGAGGCATAGCATGGTGGACCAACGACGACCCGAACATGGCGGCATACACACCGGTCTATTGCTCGGTCAACGACATCCCCAAATGCTATCAGCGCGTCACCGACAAGCAGGATGAAATAACCTTCTCCTGGGAATCGGCGTTCTGGATGTGCAACACCGTGGCAAATATCGTCTATCCGTTCTATTCGAAGATGTTCCCCGACCTGGAGGAGGCACGCAACGAGCTGGAATTTGAGTTCTACGACGCACAGGCTGGCATCGAGAGCGAGGCAAAGACCCTCTATGAGTCAGACCCCGCTAAGGCGAAGGCGTTCCTCACCGACTATTCGCTCAAAACAGCTGACAAGATGATGCAGCGCTGGTACAAGCTCTTCAAGTTCCTCGTGGTGAAACACAACGACATGGTGCTCAAACCCGTGGAGAACGGTCAGTTCAAACGCAGCGTTTACGGCCTGGGTGAGTCCGTGAAACGGCCGGGCTATCCCGAGGACTACTGGCGCAAAATCATCAAAGAAGAGGGCGACCGCTACAAAATGCGGTGATTTTGGCTCTAGCTAGGAATCCTAGAAGTCCTAGTTATCCTAGTTATCCTAGTTATCCTGGGAAATCCTAGGAGAACCTAGGAGAACCTAGGAAAACCTAGGAAAACCTAGAATACCCCCCTATAAATTACACTCAACTCTAAATTATAATCATTATGCAAGAAGACATCTTATTACATTGTACTGAGGTGGCGAAGAAATGGGCCACTGATCCTGTATTCGACGAGGCTACACGTGCCGAGGCTCAGGCTATGCTCGACAACGAGGACAAGTCGCAGCTTATCGACAGCTTCTATCAGACACTGGAGTTCGGTACCGGCGGACTCCGTGGCATCATGGGTGTGGGTACCAACCGCATGAACATCTACATCGTCGGTGCTGCCACACAGGGATTCGCCAACTACATCAACAAGGCATTCCCGGGACGTAACGACCTCAGTGTGGTGGTCGGTCATGACTGCCGTAACCACGGACGTGAGTTTGCAGAGACTGTGGCTAACATATTCTCTGCCAATGGAATCAAAGTGTATCTCTTCGAGAGTCTGCGTCCGACACCGGAAGTGTCGTTCGCCATCCGTCAGCTCCATGCGCAGGCTGGTGTGAACGTAACCGCTTCCCACAACCCAAAAGAGTATAACGGATACAAGGCTTACTGGGACGATGGAGCTCAGGTGCTCGCACCGCACGACGTGGGCATCATCAACGAGGTGAATGCCGTGAAGATGGAGGATGTGAAATGGGAAGGCAACCCCGACCTCATACAGATTATCGGAGGCGAGATGGACTGGGACTACCTCGCTGCTGTGAAGGAGGCGATGGTGGATCAGGATGTGATTCTCCGCCAGAAAGATCTCAACATCGTCTATACACCGCTGCATGGCACAGGACGTGTCATCATCCCTGAGGCACTGCGCTCTTGGGGATTCCAGAACATCCACGTGGTGCCGGAACAGATGGTCATCGACGGTAACTTCCCGACGGTGGTCAGCCCGAACCCGGAGAACTCCGAGGCGATGACGCTGGGTATGAAACTTGGTACGAAGCTGAATGCCGACCTCGTGATTGCAAGTGACCCGGATGCCGACCGTCTTGCCATCGTCTGTCGAAACTCCGACGGTGAGTGGGAGATTCTCAACGGAAACCAGACCTGCATGATGTTCGCATGGTATATCATCGCCAACAAGAAGAAGCTGGGTCAGCTCAAAGGCAATGAGTTCCTCGTGAAGACCATAGTGACTACGGAGCTCATCAGGCGAATAGCCGACAAGAATGGCGTGGAGCTGCAGGACTGCTACACCGGATTCAAGTGGATTGCATCGCTCATCCGCGAGAACGAGGGCGTGAAAAAGTATATCGGCGGTGGTGAGGAGAGCTTCGGATTCTTACCGTTCGACAAGGTGCGCGACAAGGACAGCCCTGCGTCCATCTGTCTTATCTGCGAAATTGCAGCATGGGCAAAGGACAACGGCAAGACGCTTTACGACCTCCTTATGGATATCTATCTCGAGTATGGTTTCACCTATAATAAGGCTATCAACGTGGTGAAGCCGGGTAAGAGCGGTGCCGACGAGATTAAGGCTATGATGGAGAACTTCCGCAACAACCCGCCTGCTGAGCTCGCCGGGTCGAAGGTGATTCGTTCGAACGACTTCAAGCTCCTTGAGACTTGCGATGCTGAAGGCAACAAAACTAAGCTGGAGATGCCTGACAAGAGCAACGTGCTGCAGTATTTCACAGAGAACGGAGCCAAGGTCAGCGTACGTCCTTCAGGAACCGAGCCGAAAATCAAGTTCTACGTGGAGGCACCGGGTGAGCTTGCATCTGCTGCCGACTACAAGGAGGCTTGCAAGAAAGCCGACGCTTACGTTGATGAAATCATCAAGTCGCTCGGCATCTAGTAGAGACTCCCCGTGGGGCGTCTAAGTAGAGACTCCCCGTGGGGTGTCTAAGTAGAGCCTCACTGTGGGTGTCTTTCCGGGATGCGAAGCAGCAAAAACTGCTTACTAACAAAACAATCAAAAAAGGATGTGTCAGAAAATCTGACACATCCTTTTTTGATTGTGGGGACGAACAGGCTCGAACTGTTGACCTCTGCAATGTGACTGCAGCGCTCTAAACCAACTGGGCTACGCCCCCTTTTTCGTTTTGCGCTGCAAAGTTAGCCATTTTTCATCATTCACACAAATTTTTTTCTAATTTGTTTGTTTTTTTGTTTTATTTTTTGAAATTTTCGCTGTTTGTGTCTATATTCATCAAAATGGTTTGCTTGTAGAAGCGCGCTGGAGTGTGTCTTGTAACGATTAAATCGAGGAGGCTGCGAAAGTTCGCAACCTCCTCGCTTTTATGAGAATCGTAAATGTGATTTTTATTTCACAAGAAGTTTCTTACCGTTCACAATGTAGATATTGCCTTTCACAACATTGCCTACCTTGCGGCCGGAGAGGTCGAACACCTTGCCGCTGCGCAGTGCGCTGCCAATGGTAGTTGCGTCGGCATTGTCTGCATTGAGGGTGCGGATGCCTGTGGCGGTTTCTGGAATCTCCTCAAGGAATCCTATCAGGCTGATGACAGCCGGAGTGTCAGGGTCGGCAAGGGTCAGTCCGAAGCAGGTGCTCCACTGGCTGCTGTAAGTGAAGTAAGCGTCCTCGGTGTCGGAAGCGAGCGTGATTGGGCTGCCGCTGCCGCCGTTGGTCTTCATCGTCTCAAGCGGCCATGCGTAGAGAGTCTCATCTCCGTCAGTGTAAATCTCCGGAGAGAGCGTGCCAATCCATTCGTTGTTCATCCACCAGAGCTGTGCCCCGTCAGGTGTGGTGCCCTTCGCGCGGATGACGAAGTACTTGTTCGCTGCTGCCACAGTGTAGGTCTCCTCACCCTTGAACTGCAAGTTCACGTTCTGTGCACCGTCCTTGTCAACGGTGATGGTGTTGGCTTCCTCGTCCACAGTCACGTTGCTGTCGGAAATGCGGCCCGGGTCGCCTGCCTGCCATTCGGATGCCACGAACACGTAAGGTGTCTCTTCCACAGGCTCATCGATTTCTGTCGCGAAGCCGATGTTGGTGATGACTGCGGGCACTTGGTCGTCGGCGAGTGTCATGCCGAACGTGGTGCCCCAGTCGGTGGCGTTCTCGAAGATGGTCTCCTC
>JAEEOB010000145.1 GCA_016284045.1 Bacteroidaceae bacterium | reverse complement strand
GGGCAAAAAATCGCGAATTTCACGTTTTTTATCCACATATTTCGAGAAGACGAAAAGACAGAGAAACAGGCCATACCGGTAATTCCAGCACAGCCTGCTATAAGATTGAAGATGTCATTAATTTACTTGACACCTGATGTCGCATGAAAAGGAGGTCACTTCACGCTTTTCACATAGACTTTCACAGATGCGGTTTTACCATTGGCGCAACGGGCATGCACGGTTGTGGTTCCGGCACTCACGCCTTTCACGTAACCGCGGTTGACAGTGCAGATGTGTGAGTTGTCGGAAGTCCAGCTGACGGAGTTGTGCATGGTCATAAGCGGATAGGTGAAATAATCCACCTTCACTTTCTCACCCACAGCGACATTCACCTCCTTGGAGTTGATGGTGATATCCTGTGCGTCGCCCAGGGGATCGCAGGATGAAAGAGCGAATACAGATAGCAACAACATGCATACTGTCAGAAAAAGGTTTGTTTTTGTTTTCGTTTTCATTTTTTCTTCAATTTCAGAATTAAACAATGGGCAATTGAAAATTTTCCCAAATATAGCGATTATTTTCAGGACCGCAAAATATTTATTCTAAAAAGATGAGAAAAAGGATGTGCCTTATTCAAATCAAGCTATTGGGCCATGATATTAATCACCGCCACGACATCGGAGATATCCACAGTTTTATCGGAATTCACATCGGCTGTATCCAGGAAAGTGGTGTTTCCTGCCATGGTGTTGATTATCGCCACGACATCTGAGATGTCCACCTTTCCGTCGCGGTTCACATCACCGGCGAGCTGCTCGGATGCATGCTCCACCTCAATGGAAGTCTCCTCAATCACCCATCTGAGCCTCGTGCGGTCGGCATGGATGGAGAAGAAGGCGAGCGGTCCGCCCTTACCGTCGGCATCAGGTGTCCCCACGTTGAACAGCCGGTTGGCGTTGGCGTCGGCATCCATATAATAAGCAGCCTTGCCGTTGTCCTGCTTTGCATAATACGGCCGTATGGTCACCGGCTCAGCCGAGAGCGTGGTCTCTATTCTCAAGTAACTGCCTGTGGCTGCGTTCCTCACGTACACATTGCCGTCGGTTCCAGCCTGGAAAGTCCATAGAGCAGCAGGGTCAGACGACAGCGGATCTTCCTTACCGCTGTTGATGTCCTTGTCCGACAAACCGATACGATAGACGAGCTGGTCGTTCTCTCCGTCTGCCCCTTTGATGGCATAGAGATATCGCCGCTGCGTGTCGAGCGTGGCGGTGGTAGTGTTCGCATTCGAGGTTGTACCGT
The DNA here is from genome assembly GCA_016284045.1 of Bacteroidaceae bacterium. Taxonomy (GTDB): domain Bacteria; phylum Bacteroidota; class Bacteroidia; order Bacteroidales; family Bacteroidaceae; genus UBA3839. Next base: position 9,133 of record JAEEOB010000145.1, on the reverse strand, counting down.
AGCTGTAGATATTGTAGCCAAGGTCGGTGGAGAACCCTTCGAACGTGAAAATCTGCTGAGCCTTGAATGCGGTGATGGCGGCATTCAACTTCTCCACCTCAGCGTTGATTGCGTCCTGTGAGGTGTTCCCGTCAACCAAGCTGACAAACTCCTGTGCCTCGGCGATGGCGGTCATAAAGGTGTCGAGCGCCGCGCTTGGATAGCCCAGGGTCACATCAGTCTTCGCCCCTTTGGCGAGCGCCTCAGCGGTCTCCAGCGTGTTGGTCAGTTTGGTCAGAAACACCTTTACGAGCGATGCGTCTATCTCCACAAAGGTGAACACCATGTCGGCACGGTCAAACGTGCCACTGCCCCAAAACCAGTTGTCGGCAAATCCACGTGCGCGAATCTGCTGGTCTTTATTCGACGGGCTGTTGATTCTGAACATCGACACCTTGCCGTACAGCCCCGACTGGCTCGGCTGCTGGTCACCCGTGTAGTTGATGGTGAGGGTTGATGGCGTTGAAGCCGCCCCAATCCGCTCGCTGCTTCCTGCGTTATTCTGTCCGGATATATATTGCTTGCTGCTGTAGTTCATGATGGTGAATCCCCCGTCCACGGGTGTGATGACCCAAAGCAGCGACGGGTCGTCCCAAAGAAAGGTCTCGGTGGTACCAAGGGTACCGTTATCATTAAACGTGAGGTATTTTGGCAGTCCGGCTAAAGTAGTACCTGAGTTAAAGGGTATTGTGGCATAGTTGATAATACGGTATAGCTTACCTTCCTGAGGAACGAACGGATTCGTGCCGGCAGGTGTTCCACCTCCTCCTTTCGTGTATTCATCGTTGACGGAGACGGTTGCGCTATAGAGCGACTCTGTGGTGTCGCTCACAGTCTTCATCCGGAAATAATACACCTTGTCGGGGGTGAGTCCGTCCACATCGGTTGTGGTTGCAGTGGCAGAAAGTCGCTGTATCTCTACGAAGTGCTTACCGTCCTCCGACTGTTCCAGCACGATGGCGGTGGCTTCTTCGTTGTCGCCGTTCACCCATGTCAGTTTCACGGTCGTGGGAGTGCTCAGCTTGGCGGTCAGCTGCTGGGGATACATCAGGTAGGAAGTCTTCTGTGCCAGGCTGTTCACGTAGTTCTCGATATTTGTATAACCATTTCCGAAAGCATAACCATTGGCATCATCCTTCGTCGGGTCCAGCCCGTTGGCGGCCTCCCATGTGTCGTCCATGCCGTCGTAGTCGGCATCTGTGATTTTTGGTCCGTCAGCCACGGTTCCGATACCGCCGAGGTCATCCTCGTTGGCGATAAAGCGTCCTTTCTTGCCCAATGATGTCAGTTCTTCAATCAGACGTTTGTCGTGGCTGTCGCGCACCCTCGATGCTCCCACATGGTCAGCGACGCTCTCGTATGCCTTGGCTGCGCTTTCCAGGTTCATCGGTGCTGTCGATTTCAGCGACGGGTTCTGCATGACGGTCGCGCTGTTGTGGTCGGTGATGAGAGTTCCGTTCAACTTGCCGTCACAGTTGCCGTCGAAGTAATTGCCGGTGCTGTACATGTGGTCTGTCTCTGTCCACTGGTCGAAATACTTGGCGGACCCTTCAGGCCCTGCGATGAAATAGTTGTTCATCAGGTCCTGGTAGTTGTCAGCGGCGGAGTGGCCGCCCACCACACCATTACCGTAGTTGTACACCACATTGTTATAATATTGTATGTAGCATTTCATCTTCGGGTTACGGCTTTTGTTGTTCGACCACAGGCAATGATGGACTGTCCAGTTGCGCGTTCCGTCGGTGATGGCACCGAAACGCTGCGGCTCGATGCCTTCAGAGATGATACAGTTCGACCATGTGATGTTGTTCGCGTCTTTGATATGCACGTTGTCCCATGGTCCCCATGTCACGCTGCAGTGATCCATAATCAGGTTCTCACAGTTGTCAAGCGTCAGCGTACACTTGCTGCTGTTCACGTTCTTGCCGCCACGCATACGCAAATAACGAAGCACCACATTCTTGCTGCCGGAGGCGATGACACGTCCGCCATAGATGGTGATACCTTCTCCAGGGGCCGTCTGGCCGGCGATAGTCACATTGCTGGCGATGGTGATGCTCTTGCCTGTGATGTCAATCACACCACCCACGTCGAACACAATGAAACTGCCCGCCTGGCTGGCTGCAGCAGCCAGGGAGCCGGTGCCGGCTGCGTTCAGGTTCGTCACATGGATTATTTTGCCGCCACGTCCTCCCGTAGCATAGGCACCGAATCCTTCTGCCCCCGGGAAGGCCAGCTGTTGAGACTGCATGCCCAGAGTGGTAAGCAGTGTAATTGCAAACAAGATGAATTTTCGTGTCATAGCTATTATTTTTTTAGTATTTTACGTCGTCCCTGTGGTTCTTGCTTATTAAGGAAAAACCATTTATCCGCAAATTTACATAAAAAAACTGATTTTCATGCCAAAATGATAAAAAAAACAAAAGTTACACATTCAAAAAACTCGATGAAATCGACAGTGCTGACGAAAACTTCATTTTGTTCGCTGATGCCAATGGCGGAGTTCTGAAAAATCGATCTTTCCAATTTAGCTTTTATTGCAATTCCAGAGGCTGGTATTTATGAGCCTTGTCCGGTATGTATAATCCCCCTACGAACTGATACTCTCCGCTTTTTGGTCCATAAGTGTGGTAGATTGTTTTCGGACCAGACATGTAAAACATGGGAGTGGTCAGGTATAGGCGGTTGCCAAATGTGTCTTTCTTATGTTTCTGCATCTGCTCTCTTGTCACTTTCTCGTATGGAACCACGGTGTTTCGCATGCGGCGTTCTTGTATGACGAATTCCGAGACCACAGAGCCTGCAGAATATGTGATTGGTTCTGTTTCCTGATAAAGGCCGATAAGTTTGAATGTGTGAATACCCCCATCATCAGCAGCGTATGTTATCAGGCCTGGCAATCCCTGTAATTTCCATGGACCGGCCACGGTGGGAATGTCCTCGGCATAAAATACATTCCATTTCTTGCCTCGGAATTCTCCATGTGCTTTTTTGCACAAATAGCCGCTAATGGAATCGGTTTCTTCCACCATGTTCCATGTCGGAGCCTTTGTGTCTTCTCTTACCTCATAATATAATGGCGGGACCGGTTCCTGTATGATTGTTTTACCTTCCGGATAACCGACCAGAGTCGTGGCAATATGCATAAGCGCCTCATTATGCATGAACCAATAGTGGTCTTCGCCAATCTCTTCATCTTTTTGCCGCTCAAATAGATAGCGCTCATAAGTCCATGTCTTCCACACTCCATCGCCCACCTGCAAGGCCAGGCGTATGGAGTCGGTGACGGAATTTCCATCAGCATCGGATGTGTTAATCGAATACTGATATACCGCAGTAAATTTTGTCTGGCACAAAGTGTCCAGATTCTCAGTGCCTCGTGTCAGCATCTGTGCCGACAATGTGTTGGCAATCAATGCAAGAATAATTGTGAATTTTGTTTTCATTGTGATTTTTTTAGAGTTTATAGCTTAAAGTTTGAACGTGGCTTTCATCATGACGGTCCTTCCACAGAGTCCGTAGTCGAAGGTATAGGAGTTTATGCCGTCGAAGAGAGTGTAGGAATAACTTCGCTGGTTGAAGAGGTTGGTCAGTTCGAGGCGAAGGACAAGTTGTTTTAGTTTGTATTGCACTGCGGCATTGAAGAGCGACATGTTCTTGTATTTGTCGGAAGATATCTGACGTCGGACATAATCGTAATCTAGGGAGATGTCGAGAGTGGAAATCGGGAACACATGGACTGCACCCGAATGAGAGAGGGAGGTGGTTATGTTGCTTGTGTCGGAGTATTTAGATTTTGACCATCCGTAATCGATGTTATAGCGCAGTTCCATCCATGTGAGCGGAGTGACCGACGCGTTACCTTTCAGGTTATAATTATAGGAATGGATCTTTATGACGTTGTCGTTTACCGCCTGTTCGCTGTTACCGAATCCGTAATTCGCTGCGAATCCCAATTTAGAGTAAATCGACGGGAAGTTCTTTGTTGAAGAGACGCTGAATCCCGTGGAGTTGGAGCGGGTGTCACGCAGCAGTGCATGAGAGTTGATGTCGATGCCGTCGATTTGTTGCGAATAGAGGGTATTCCGTTTGCCTTGCGAATGATTTACGGCAAGGCTGAGTGTGAAATATTGCATTGGCAGTTGCCATTTCCAGTCTATTGAACTGCTCCAACTGTCGGACTCACCTATTATACCCGAAGAAGAGTAGGCAGTTCTGTAATCCGTCTGCATAGGCGATGTGAGCAGCGTCATCATGTCACCTATGTTGGTGTTGTATCTGCTGCTGAATGACATCTTGCTGTTGGCGTTAAACGTGTAGTTGATTCCCACATACGGGTTGAAAACCAGTTTTGTGAAGTCCAGCTTATTATAGTATAGCCCTTTCAACGCAAGGCTTGCATTTGCATTGAAGAAGAGTTTTCTGTTTTTAGAATGAATCTCAAATCCCGGTGACATGCTTGGTGTGAATGACCACCCACGGATGTGGTTGAAGTCGCCTTGAGGAATTCTGTTAGTTTCCAAATCGTCGTATGCGGCATATATATTTACTGGCAAGTTTATTTTGAACATTTTTCCTACTGGAATGTTAAACGATGTTCCAGCATTCATCCATAAAGTAGATGATTGTGCAGTCTGCCCATAGTGGTTGCCGTCATTAAGAAATGAAAGCCTGAGTGTAGGTGTTCGTTTAAATGATACTGCCGTATTGATGTTGCGCTTTACTCCTTTAGAATTTTTCACAGCCCAGAACAGTTCGTTTGCTATCTCGAAGGAAGAAGTACGTCTGCGTTGTTCTACCAGTTCCCTATTTGAAAGCACATCCCCCTCATTTTGTTCGAACAGACCTTTCAGGACGAACCGTTCATTAAAATATCGGTCATCCGCATTGCGAAGTAAGTTCATGGATAGTTTAGGCAGGTGTATTTTTGTCAATGGTGATGATGATTCGGTTATCGTCACATAGTCGTTTCCACCCGAGAGGAACGTCTTGGTCTGTCCGATATCAAATGTAACCTGATGATAACTGTAGTCCGCATTGATTTTGGCGGTTGTGACCGAGTCGAATTTCTGAATGGCGTTGAGCGAGACCATTCCGTTGCGCTGATAGGCGTATTCCCCTTGTGGCGGCACCCCTCCGCTGAATCCGCGGAAGAGTCCGCTGGCCGAGGTGCTTATGCCTGATCCTCCGAAATGGTCATACATGTCAGCATGTGCAAAATCCTTGTAGTTGCCTCCTTTGAGTGAGCAGATGGTCTGAAATTTATCTGTGAACATCATTCCTGTGGCTCCAAGCAATGCCTGCAGTTCGTCTTTACCGTCCTGCATCCATCCCAGTCCCGCCTCTTCCTGTCCGAAAGGCTTTAATTTTGCTTTCTGTGCGAGTTTTATGTTCATCGACACCTCATTGCTCGGTATGTCCTTATCGATTTTCCGTGAGTGGTGGTTGCGCACAATCTCCACGTTATCAACATAATCAGCAGGGATATTACGCGTAGCGAGGTTGTATTTTCCTCCGAGCAAGTCCAGACCTTCTATGTTGAACTGCGAAATAGGTTTGCCCATATAGCTGATTGCCCCGTTTTTCGCCACGTCCACTCCCGGCAGACGCTTCAGTCCGTCCTCAAGCGTGACATCGCCCTTGCCAAGGAACGGTGCCAGACGGAGACTGAGCGTGTCGCCCTTCTGCCACAAAGGTTTTGCTTTAATCGTCACTTCTCTCAAAGAGATTGACCGAGATATCAGCACCATGTCCTGTTTGATGTTTTGTCCGCCGGTTTTCAACTCCACAGAGTCTTTTTCATAACTCACATGGCTGAACATGAGCATAGTTTTATTCGGTGGTGTTTCTTTCAGTTCAAGTTGATAAAGGCCTTGCAGGTTTGTTGTCGTGAATCCGAGAGTTTTGTTTTCGTTGACCGCTTTCACGATGACGTTGCATATAGGAGTGTTTTGGATGTCCATAACCCTACCACTCACTTTCACCTGCGCCAATGCCACTTGTGCTGCATTCCAAAGCATGAATAAAAATAAAAATCTATGCATGGCAAATTATTCCAGTTCCAAAGGTTGATATTCGTTGCATTTTCTCGGTACAGCCACACCGTTGATATACATCGTCAGTACATCCAACGGGATACTGCCATCGGGATTTCTTGACTCTTCTATGCTGAACAAACTCCAACATCGATAGTCGGTGTCGCTTTGTTGGTGATAATAGAGCGGCTCGGTCATGTAGCGTGGGCTCATGAAGAGTTTGTTGCGACGTGCTATGAATTTCTCCCGTTTTATCTTCACTGGCGGAAGGTCGCCCCTCCCCTCGACAGTCCAATCACTTTTAATAGGAACCTTTTTATTAGTCAACTCGAACAGGGTAAAACTGAATATACTATTTTCATCGGAGGCTTTCACGATGAGTCCCGGCAACCCCTGCAGTTTCCATGGTCCTGCGGTAGTTGCCACCTCTTCGGTGTACCATGCAGTCCATGTTCTTCCGCCATATTGTGTTTGTGCTTTCTTGCAGAGATAACCGCTGACGGTGAGCGTGTCGTCCAGCAAGTCCCATTTGAGCGTTCCGTCCTCCGTATAGACATAATGATGCACGGGAATATCCTCATATACCGTCATCTCTGTTTCTGTAGTCTTCCTCATGATGATGGGCGTATGCATCAGATCCTCAATCATCATCTGGTCGAAAGTTTCGTGAGTCTCACCATCGATTGTTGTCCAGTAGGAGCTGTATCCCCTTGTCTGGATGTAGTTGTGTCCCACCAGCACGACCGTTCTCAGTGAATCCACCACAGGTTCACCGTCCACATTTTTTGTATTGATACGGAAATCATATCCCACGGTAAAAAGCGTGGAATCGATGGGAGTATCGTCTTGGGCATGTATGATGCCGAAAAACAAAACAGTTACAAGTAGTAACAAAATTTTTTTCTTATCCATAAAACGTTGGTTTATTAGTTGAGTTATTTTTCCAATGGTTGATACACATGTGCTTTATCACTGATGTAAGCACCGTTTATTATATCACCTATTTCGTTGTCATCACCAAAATAACCAAGATTAATGACATTAGCTGTTGAATTTAACGACTGTCTGTCCGTGATATAATATAGAGGGTTCTTTGGATATTGTTTGTTCCCGAAAATCTTATTTCTCTGTTTTATCAGTTTCTCATCCGAGATTTTTTGTGTGATGGCATTATGCTCATAATAGATGGTCGTTTTGACGTTTGACAGACTTTCAAGCGAGAAACGATGAATCCCGTCACGGCTTTCGGCATCGAGTATCAATCCCGGCAGCCCGCCCAGTTTCCATGGGCCTGCAAATATGGGTATTTCTTCTGTATAGCGTGCTGTCCACCCCTGCCCATGAAACTCACATCTGGCGGTTTTGCACAGATACCCTTTGATGGTTACGGTGTCACGATCCCATTCAGTCCATGCAGGTGTAGTTGAAAGCCATGGGATATTTTCACAGGTCTCATAATTATTCGGGGCGATTATATCCCTGACCGTTTGTTTTCTCTCTTTATAATCCATCCACACTTCCGGTATATGGCAGAAAGCCTCCGACTTTACCAACTGATAGTTCTCCGGGGTAAAATAATCAACGCCTTGCGTGTCTTCCAGATACTTATAATATGGATAGAAGCGTGAACCATTATTAGACACTTGAAGTGCCAAACGGATGCTGTCGGTGACTGGTTTGTTGTCGGCATCGAATGTTTTGCATGTGTATTTATACACAACGACAAAATCAGACACATCGATGCTGTCCTGATGGAGTTGTGCGGCAAGAAAAGTCGCGATGGCTTCATCATAGCCATCCTGTGCGTTAATATTCATCGTCAATGTCAAGACGCTGATTGTAATTAATAGGTTTTTCATAATCTTTTTTTTACTACGAACAAAACGTATTTATACGACTGATTTTTCAATATTTATTTCTCAAAACAAACAATCTGATTATTATTTGCCTTCTAATGGCTGATAAACATGTGCTTTTGTCAACAGCGGATGTCCGTCAACATATATGTACTGCTTTCCTCCAAAATTCATCACTTCCATGTGGTTGATTGTTCCACCCAGCGAAATAGTCCCGTTCTGAAACTCCGCAATGTAGTACAACGGGTTTCCCGCATATTTGCTGTTGCCATATATTTCGTTCCTATATTTCATTAACTTTTCGTATTTCACCCGTTGCACGTCGGGATTTTGATCTGGCGTAGTGATAGGAGATGACTCTTGTCGCAGTTCTGCAAGGTGGAATGTGTGCGCATCGCTCTTGGCTTCAACGATGAGGCCAGGAAGACCTGACAACCGCCACGGTCCTGCCGACGAAGGTATATCCTCTGTATAATAGACGTTCCACTCCACACCACGAAACATAGCAGTTGCCTTTTGGCAGAAGTAACCGCAAACCGTCATGGTGTCTTCGCTCAGAACCCACTTTATTTCTGGTGTCTCTTCTGTGCTGTCGTATTCACGCGGGAATATAAACTCACGCACTGTGGTATAGCCCGAAGGCAGCTCAATCCATACAGTGGGCATGTGCATCAGGGCTTCCTGGTAGGATGCCACTATATCCGTTTCTTCTAATTCCTCTGTCCTCGAATAGGCAGAGAATGGCATCGACTTCGTCAACAATCGTCCCACCTGTACCACTACCTGCATCTTATCGGTGACTGGTGTACCTTCATCATTTTGGGTTCTGCACTCATAGTCGTAAACAGCCACGAACTGCGCAGTGTCAACCACTTCTTGTGCCGATACAGTCACCACCAGCACCATATATAGGATTATGTATAAGAGTCGTTTCATATCAAGTCTTATTCTAATTCAAGGGGCTTATACACATGGCTCTTCTGTAGAATCATCATGTGGGAATTCATACCGACGTAGAATGTAGTGCCATTCAGGTTAATTTCTCCCACGTCGTCGGCACCAGCAGGGACATAGTAGGTCGGTTCCTTCACATAGCGGGGATTGCCCAGCGTCTTCTTCTTGAACGCTAGCAGCTTCTTGCGGCTCAGCTTCTGGTAGTTGGGATTGTCAATGCTGCTGATGTCGCGCACCTCATTTTTCGTT
>JAEEOB010000144.1 GCA_016284045.1 Bacteroidaceae bacterium | reverse complement strand
ATTTCTTCTGGGACATCTATGCGCTCTACAACGAGATTATCCGCGGACTGAAAGTGGTGGCAGAGGAGAAAATTGACATCACCTCCATCGGTATCGACACCTGGGGCGTGGATTTCGTCTGCATCGGTAAAGATGGCGGCGTGCTCCGCAATCCCTACTGCTACCGCGACCCCCATACCGACCATGCGATGGAGGATTATTTCAAACTGATACCGAAGAAAACTGTCTATGAGAAGACTGGCATTCAGTTCATGCAGTTCAACAGCCTCTTCCAGCTCAGCACGATGGTCAGAAACCAGGATTCCGCCCTGCTTGCAGCCGACAAAATCCTTTTCGTGCCTGATGCCCTGATGTATATGCTTACGGGGGAGGCTGTATGCGAATACACGATTTTATCTACCAGCCAGATGCTCGACCCGCGCACAAAACGTATTGACCCAGACCTTATCGATGTGATTGGGCTGAAGGAAAGCCAGTTCGGACGTTATGTCAATCCCGCTGACAAAGTAGGTGTGCTCACGGAGGAGGTGCAGGCCATCACGGGGCTCGGACCAGTGCCGGTGGTGGCAGTGGCAGGCCACGACACAGGATCAGCGGTGGCATCGGTGCCGGCACAAAACGAGCGTTTCGCTTATCTCAGCTGCGGCACATGGTCTCTGCTCGGCATCGAGACCAAGGATGCCATCATCTCCGACAAGACATTTGAATATAACTTCACCAACGAGGGCGGCATCGAGGGAACGACCCGCCTGCTTAAGAACATCTGCGGCATGTGGCTACTGGAGCGCTGCCGCAAGGAGTGGAAGGCGGTGGAGAGTCCGCAGACCGATGCCGAGGCACCAGCTAACGTGAATGTCATCAACAGCGATGCGGCGGCAGAGGAGGGATTCAGGTCGTTCATCAACCCCGATGACCCGCGTTTCGCCAACCCGAAGAGCATGATTGCCACCATTCAGGGCTATTGCCGTGAGACAGGTCAGCCAGTGCCGACCGGTTACCGACAGATTGCACGTTGCATATTCGACAGCCTCGCCATGCGCTACCGGCAGGTGCTGGGCTATCTCAAAGACCTTGCGCCGTTCCCCATTGAGAAACTCCATGTCATCGGAGGTGGAACATACAATAAGCCGCTCATGCAGATGGCAGCCAACAGCACCGGACTGCCTGTGATAACAGGTCCTGTGGAGGGCACCGCCATCGGCAATATCATGCTGCAGGCAAAGGCTGCAGGACTGGTGGGTGATATGTTTGAGATGCGCCGGATTATTGCTGACAGCATCGAAATCGCTGAGTATCAGTCGCAGGACCGCGAAGTCTGGGATGCTGCCTACCAGAAATACCTGAAAATTATTAGTTTATAGTTATTAGTTTATAGTTTATAGTTTATAGTTAGTTTTGTAATTGAAATGAAGCCATGCGATTGATAAGCCACCGGACATCAGAGACGATATACGGCTGATTCTCGGAATCACCACACAGAAACGACGTAAGGCTGTTTATTCCAATCCCGCAGAGATATAACTCCAATTTCTAAAAGAAATTTAACTCCAAATGCAATTTTAACTCTATTCAAAGAATTAACTCCTAATAATTAAACAATATAAAAAAACTAAAAAGACTTATGAAAGAAGAACTCGTAAAGAAAGCATACGAAGTGGCAAAGGCCAGGTATGCAGAGATTGGCATCGACACAGAGGCCGTGTTGAAACAACTGCAGGATTTCCATCTGTCACTTCACTGCTGGCAGGCTGATGACGTGAAAGGATTCGAGGTGCAGGCTGGAGCCATGTCGGGAGGCATCCAATCGACAGGAGACTTCCCCGGAGCTGCCCGCAACATTGATGAACTGCGGCAGGACATCCTTAAAGCAAAGAGTCTTATCCCTGGCAGTCACCGTCTGAACCTTCATGAGATTTATGGTGATTTCAAGGGTAAGGTGGTTGACCGCGATGAGGTGACCGTGGAGTATTTCCAGTCGTGGATTGACTGGGCGAAGGCGAACGATACGCTGCTAGACTTCAACTCATCATCGTTCTCACATCCCAAGTCAGGCAGCCTCACGCTCGCCAACCCCGACAAGGGCATCCGTGATTTCTGGATAGAGCACACAAAACGGTGCCGCGACATCGCCAACGCGATGGGTGAGGCACAGGGAGACCCTTGCATCATGAATCTCTGGGTACACGACGGCTGCAAGGACGTGAGCGTGAACCATGCGCTCTACCGCAATCTCCTCAAAGCGTCGCTCGACGAGATATTCGCAAAGAATCAGCCATGCATGAAGGACTGCATCGAAGGCAAGGTGTTCGGAATCGGTCTGGAGAGCTTCACCGTGGGCAGCCATGACTTCTATACCGCTTACGCTGCCAAGTATGACAAGATTCTCACCATCGACACTGGTCATTATCACCCGACGGAGATGCCTGGCGACAAGGTAAGTGCCGTACTGCCGTTCGTGAAGGAGCTGATGCTCCATGTAAGCCGTCCCGTTCGCTGGGACTCCGACCACGTGACCATCATGGACGACCCCACACAGGACCTCTTCTTCGAGATTGTCCGCGCCGATGCGCTCGACCGCGTGCATTATGGGCTCGACTTCTTCGACGGAAGCATCAACCGTATCGGCGCATACGTCATTGGAAGCCGATCAGCACAGAAGTGCATGTTGCGCGCACTGCTTGAGCCTCGAAAGACCATCTCCGAACTGGAGATAGCCGGTGAGGGCTACAAGGTACTCGCACTTATTGAAGAGCAGAAGGCCATGCCTTGGCAGGCTGTCTATGACGAGTTCTGCGTACGCAACGACGTGCCTGTGGGTGCTGACTTTATCAATGAAATCGACCAGTATGTGGCAGATGTCACAAGCAAACGTTAAATTTTTGTCTTCAAAAAACAGTTCATGACGAAGATGAAAAAGCGTAGAAGACTGCCGTCATCCTGACAAACGTTTTGTCTTCTTGTCTTCTCGTCTTCTAATAAAAACAATTATGTCAAAATCAAAAGGAAGTCTCAGGAGCACACTCGCTGTGTCGCTCAATAATTACCTGGATGCCGGAGCCATCGTGGCTGGTGCCAGCGGTCTTACCCTCTGGCAGAACTACCTCGGGCTGAGCGAGCTGTCGCTCGGATGGCTCAACTTCATCAGTGCCAACTGTCTCGGTGCGGCGGTCGGAGCCATCATCGGTGGATTCCTCGCCGACAAATACGGGCGTAAGTTTATCTTCACTTACAACCTGCTGCTTTATATGGCAGGTGTGCTGACGATTATGTGTTCGGTGAATTTCCCGATGCTCCTCATCGGATTCCTCCTGACCGGCATTTCCGTGGGTGTAGGTGTGCCCGCATCGTGGACCTATATCTCTGAAAGCTCGGAAATCAACAACCGCGGACGCAATATCAGCATCTCGCAGATGTCGTGGGGAGTGGGTCCCATGTGTATCCTCTTCCTCGGTATGCTCTTCGCCCCGGGCGGCTATCTCTACGGATGGGTGGAATCGATAGCCCATGCCGTAGGAGGCGAGTCGATGGACAAGGCTGCCGTCGAGGTGTTCAGCTCCCGCGTGGTGTTCTTCTCCCTCTTCATCGTGGCGTTCATCGCATGGAACCTGCAACGTAAACTGCAGGAGAGTGCCGAGTTCACAGCACAGAAAGAAGCTGGCAAGCAGGCTGGTCTGATGGAGAACATCAAGGTGCTGTTCCAGAACAAGGTGGCAGTAAAGACCGTCATATTCCTTGCGCTCATCTACCTCACATGGAACCTCGTGGCATCGGTGATGGGATTCTTCCAGCCGCATATCTATGAGTCGGCGGGTGGCATGGACAACAAAGACGCCAACATGCTCAGCTGTATCAGCTGGGTGGTGGTCGTTGCCACCACGTTCCTCATCTCCTTCATCGTCGATAAGGTGGCGCACCGCATTTTCTATGTCTTCGGACTCCTCTGTGCCCTCACTGCCTGGTTCATCATCATCGGCATCGGCGTGAACAGTATCATGTGGCTGTGGGTGTTCACCATCCTCTGGGGCATCAACAACGGCTGTTCAGTGCAGGTGTTCTATGCCTTATGGGGAACAGAGCTCTTTCCCGCCAAGTTCCGCGCAGGAGCCCAGGGACTGATGTTCTTCATCGTGCGTGGTCTTTCTGCTGTCTGGTCGCTGGTGTTCACCTCCATCTACGGAGAGAACGGCGAAGGATTCACGCTGGCTGCATGGTGTATGATTGCCTTGCTTACCATCTCGCTCGTGGTCGGAGTAATCGGTGCGCCCAACACACGCGGCAAGTCGCTCGAACAGATTACCCGCGAACGCTACGGCGAGGATATTTAGTATTTTAGTTTATAGTTTATAGTTTATAGTTTATAGTTTTTAGTTTCTAGTTGATTTGCTTTAAATATATAGTTACTATAGAAACTATAAAATCAATAAAGTCAAAAAAAATCTCTCTCAACTCTCAATTATAAAAATGTCAAAATCCATATTAGAAAACCGTCCGCAGTTAGAAGCTGCGGTCATGCAGGTGGCTGAAGTAGCCGGCTACCTGTGGGAGAAAGGCTGGGCGGAGCGCAACGGCGGTAACATCACCATCAACATCACCGAGTATGTGGATGATGAGATACGTCAGCTCCCTGCCATCTCTGAAGTGAAGTCAATCGGCACCACCTTGCCTAACATCAAGGGCTGCTATTTCTATTGCAAGGGCACAGGCAAGCGTATGCGCGACCTCGCCCGCTGGCCGATGGCGAATGGCAGCGTCATCCGCATCCTGGACGACTGCGCGTCGTATGTCATCATCGCCGACGAGCCGGTGATGCCCACATCGGAGCTCCCATCCCATCTTTCCATGCACGACTATCTGATTGGCAGTGGCAGCTGCTACAAAGCCACGCTACATACCCATCCGATTGAGCTGGTGGCGATGAGCCATAACCCGAAGATGCTGGAGAAGGACGTGATGGGCAAACTCCTGTGGTCGATGATTCCCGAGACGCTCGCCTTCGCACCGCTTGGACTGGGCATTGTGCCCTACGAGCTGCCCGGTTCCGTGAAACTGGCTGAGGCTACACTTGAACTTATCAAGGACTACGACGTGGTGATGTGGGAGAAACACGGCATCTGCGCCGTCGGTACCGATATCATGGACGCCTTCGACCAGGCGGATGTGCTCAACAAGGCAGCCACCATCTATCTGCGTGCGAAGAGTATGGGCTTCGAACCCACCGGCATGACTGATGAGGCGATGAAAGAAGTGCAGGACGTGTTCAACCTTCCCAAGAAACGGCCCTGCTGAGATTTCCTAGGCAATCCTAGGTGATCCTGGGGGATTCTAGGCATCCTAGGCAATCCTAGGCATTCTAGGTATCCCAGTAGATTCTTGGCAATTCCAGGGAATCCTTGAATTCTCTCAACTATCAACTCTTTAAAATAATGAAAATCGGAATACTTGTGGCGATGGAGAAGGAGCTGGAGCAGCTCCAGTCGTTCTTCTCTTCGCCCGACATACAAATTCGTCAGAGCGGCATAGGCAAGGTCAATGCCGCTTTGACTTGTCTTGAACTGATTCGGGAGTTCCATCCCAACATGATTATCTCCACAGGATGTGCTGGCGGAAACGGCGAGGGTATCCATGTGGGCGACGTGGTGGTCAGCACCGAGACGGCATACCATGATGTCTATTGTGGTGAAGCCATGGGTGGCAGTGTGTATGGACAGATTCAAGGGATGCCGGCACGGTTCAAATCACCTGATTGCCTTGTCGAGACGGCTTTACGTCTGCAGGAACAGGCGGCTCAGTCGGGCATACAGCTTCCGCCTATTCATCCAGGACTTATCGTCACCGGCGACTGGTTTGTTGACAGCAAGGACAAGATGCACGACATCCTCTCACATTTCCCCGAGGCGAAAGCTGTGGAGATGGAGTCGGCTGCCATTGCCCACACCTGCCACCGGGAGAATGTGCCGTTCGTGTCGTTCCGGGTGGTGAGCGACATGCCGATGACCGACGAGCATGCCTCACAGTATCACGACTTCTGGAAAAACGTGTCGAAGAAGTCCTTCGCAGTCACGCAGTCGTACGTCAGCTTGTTGATTAGAGGGAGTTAATTTTTCGGGATGGAGTTATATCCTTCGGATGGAGTTATATCCCTTCAGGATGACCTGAATTTCCTAGGACTCCCTAGGATAACCTAGGATAACCTAGGACGTTTTAGGATTTCCTAGGATTTTCTAGGACAACATAGAACGCAAAAAAACTTTAAAAATATAAAGTGAAACCCCTCTGTTTTCTTCTATCTACTTTTGTTCTCGTTCTCTGCGCCTGTGGTGATAATGAGAAGAAGGGTGCCATTGTGTCTGATGAACTGGCTGAGAAACTTTTTCTCCGTGGAGATTCGCTCTTCGAGGCAAATGACTATATTCAAGCCATCGAACAATACCGTCAGAGTCTGCAGCTATATGAGCAAAAACAGGACACCACTGGCATGAGCGACTGTTATTTTCAGATGTCAACCGCCTATCACCGTATCGGAGCGTTCAACCTCAGCATTGACATGGTGAAGAAATGTCTCTATCTCGACAGCCTCACCAACAACACGGAGAACCTCAGCAGCTCTTACAACACGCTGGCTGCCCTCTGCCTCTCTGCGAAAGACCTGAAGTCGGCGAAGAAATTCATCGATAAGGCGATAGAACTGGAACAGCAGACTAAGAATCAGGAGAATATGTCGTCGAGATATGGTCTGGCGGCAGAAATATACACGAAAGCAGCCGATCCCAAGGAGGGACTGAGTTTCGGACAGCGGGCATTTGAGCTGGACAGCATACGCAGTGACACGGCGAACATGGGCAAGCGGCTTTCGCAGATAGGCGATGCTTTTGCTGCACTCAATCAGTTTCCGGAGGCAGAGCAGGCTTATCTCGATGCTGCCAAGCTGCTCAGCCACACGTCGCTCATGAATTCCATCTGCATCAACTACAAGCAGCTGGGACATCTCTACGACAAGACAAACCGTCGGCAACAGGCTCTTTATTATTATGAAAAGAGTGTTGAAGTGGCAAGGCAGTATGGACTGAACTACCTTCTGGAGTCAGATCTCTCACGTATGGCGGAACTCTATGGTGATACCGACCGTCAGAAGGGGTATCTCATCGCACGGGAGGCACTTCAGCTCAAGGACAGCATCTATAACGAGAAAATCCAGATGGCCACGCAGGAGTTCTCTGCACGCTACGATTTGGTGACGAAAGAGAACAAAATCGCTGAGCAGGAGAGCCGTATTCATTCTCAGAGGGCTTGGCTCATTGCTTTCAATGTGTTTTTCCTTCTGCTCATTCTGGCTGTGGCTGCCTATTTCTACATTCGCTATATCAAACGGGAGAAACAACGGCTGAATGTGAAGTATTATCATGCGCTCACCCGTGATTTCAATGCAGACAACAATGACGTGTCACATATTTCCATTGGGGATGACGTGATCAGCACCACCGAGGCTGACCGTCAGTTCATCCTGAAAGTTGATGATGTTATAGAGCGGCATCTTGACAATTCCTCGCTTTCTTCCATCCGTCTCTCACAGGAACTGTGCCTTAGTCAGCGACAGTTCAACCGAAAGATGAAAGCCATCACAGGTATCGATACCGGCACTTACATCCGCGACAGGCGAATCATGAAAGCCAAGCAGCTGCTCCGTGACTCAGCGCTCACCATTGGGGAGATTCAGGCGGTCTGCGGTTTCGAGTCGCCCAGCTATTTCTCCAAGGTGTTCAAGGATGTGGAGGGCATCTCGCCATCGGAATTCAGGAAGACAAAAAATAATTAAAAGGAGTGGAGTTTTCGTTTTCTCAGCGAATTCAAGGCATTTTTTGATGTTTTTCAATGAAAAAGTCCGATTTGTTATATTGGAAGTCCAGAAAATAACACTTGTTTTCGGGTATTCGGCGTAATTTTGCAGTGTCAAAACAAACGACGAAATACCTTCTGAAAAATAAGAGTTATATTAGTTATTCTTTCCAAACAAGTTGGGCGCAACTAACATAAAAACCACAAGCCATTCTCTTTGGCTTGTGGTTTTATGAATTATTAATCAGTATTCTTGCGTCAACCGCAGTTACAGCATTTTCGTCAGCTATCAGCGGGTTGATGTCCATCTCCTTGATTTCTGTGGCGAAACGCAGCAGCGTGCTCAGCCGGACGATGATCTCGGCATATTTCCGCAGGTTGATGCCTGCCTGCCCGCGCGTGCCCTCCAGAATCTTAAAGCCACGGAGCGACTTTATCATGCTTTCTGCCTCAGCGTAGGAGAGGGGTGCCAGACCGCTTGACACGTCTTTTAGCACCTCCACGAAGATGCCTCCCAGACCGCACAGTACCACATGACCAAACCGTGGCTCGTATTTGGCACCGATAAACACCTCTGTGCCTTTGAGCATCTTCTGCACCATCACCCCCTTGGCATCCGGCAGCTGCATCATGCGGTCGTATTCCGCCGACAACACCCCTTTCGAACGGATGTTCAGTGCCACGCCGCCCACATCGCTCTTATGGACCGGACCCACCACTTTCAGCACCACGGGGAAGCCGCACTTCTCCGCAAATGCCAAAACCTCATCCTTGTCGGAGCTGACAAACTCAGGCACGGTGGTTATGCCGGCACTTTCCAGCAGCTCATGCACCTTCGACGGGTTGATATAGCCGTTCTGCTCTATCCCGTCGATGATGCGGCGGATGCGAGGCACGTCAACGCCCATAATTTCGATATGCTGCTCCGCAGGCTTCGGTGTGCGCATAATCTGAGTGAGCGCGGTGGCGAGGGTCACTTCATCACTGAAATTCACATGACCGCGGCGCAGAAACTCCTGTACTTCCGGCCCAGCTGTTATCACGCTGGGAAGAATGGGGAAAATAGGCTTCCTGCATTCCTGAATCTTCTTGTGAAGCAGCTCGTACACCTCATAGAGCTTCACCAGCCCGGGAGTGCCGAAAATCACCATTATAGCGTCGATGTCGTCCAGCTGCTCACAGTAGTCGATGGCGGTTCCCAGATGCTCTGGCGTTCCGGTGGCAAGGATGTCGATGGGATTTGCCACGGAAGAACCGGGCAACAGCTGCTTCTTCAGGTTTTCTGCCACTTCCCCTTTGAACTCCGGCACGTTCATACCCCCTTTCGAAAGCGCGTCGGTGAGCATCACGCCGGGACCGCCGGCATGAGTCACGATGGCAAAGTTCTTGCCTGTGAAGCGTGGGAGGGTGAAGATGCAGCCTACGGTAGTAAGTTCCTCACGGGAGAAGCATCTCACGATACCAGCTTTACGGAACAGTGCCTCCACGGCGGAGTCGCTCGATGCCATTGCGCCTGTATGGCTCGATGCCGCCTGACTACCCCGCTCGCTCGAACCCGCTTTGATGGCGGCGATGCGACACCCTTTGCGGATGAGCGACGTGGCGTGGAGCAGAAGTTTGTCGGGGTCGGATATGTTCTCGATATAAAGCAGTTTCACCATCGAGTCATGCTCCGGGTCGAAATGCTCGTCCATATATTCAAGTACCGTCTCGATGCCTATTTGCTTGCCGTTGCCCACCGACCATACGGAGTTGAAAGGCAGTCCTTTGGTCACTGCGCTTTCAAGGATAAACACGGCAGTGGCACCTGAACCGCTGATGAAATCCACCCCTTTCGGATTGAGCCGTGGAATGGGTTTGGTGAATACAGAGTGATGCTGACTGGTGAGCAGACCGATGCAGTTCGGACCAATCAGCGAGCAGCCGTAACGCTCGCAGGTATCCAGTATCTGCTTCTCAAGGGCGGCACCTGCTGCAGTCTCCTCGCCGAATCCGGCAGAGATGATAATGAATGCCCTCACGCCTTTCTCTTTGGCGAGAAACTCCACATAGTCCGGGCAATATTTTGCTGCCACAACCAGAATGGCGAGGTCGGTGGGAGGCAACTGTTTCGCGTCGTTAAACACTTTGATGCCTTGCACCTCGTCCTCTTTAGGATTTACTATGCGCAGGGTTCCTCCATATCCGCCACTGATCAGATTTCGCACGATAGCACCTCCGGGTTTATGAATATTATTTGAGCCGCCTATCACGACGATACTCTCCGGTTCCAACAGTTGTTTGTTTATCATAGCTGTATGCGATTTTCGCGTTTTCTTTCCGCAAATTTACGAAAAAAAACACTGAAACAAAAGGATTGGGGAATTTTTTGGCTGTTTCACGATTTTTTTGAAGTTCAAATGGATGGATGCCTCTTTCTGGCATTAATATTTCAGAAACATTGTTGTGTTTGGACTCATTTTTTTGAAATTAACAAATAAGCCGACCCTGTCCCATGTTTTGAGATAACGTGGTGCTAAATTTTCATTCTCCAGAGTTCCGTGCCACCTGTCCCTCCCAGAAACTAGTGGTGAAATAGCAGAATAATACGGGAAAATTTGCTTTATGTGCCAAAAATGTGTTAACCAACCACGTTTTTTAAGTTTTATCATCATCCAGAATGGAACCGACGTCATTCCCGTGGAAGTGAAATCCTCTCTCTCTGTCAAGGCTAAGAGTCTTGCAGTATATGACAAGACGTACAACCCCAAGCTCCGCATCCGTTTCTCCAAGATGAATCTTAAACAAACCGGCAATCTCGTCAACATACCCCTCTTCTTAGCTGACAGAACCAAGACGATTGTGCAGGGAATTATCCGTGGATGATTCAGTTTTACCTCTCTGAACGTTGAGCAGCATAAACTTCCCTGGCTCACAAAATACCAGCTCCTGCAAAAGAAAAGAACTAAAAACTAACAGCTAACAACTAAAAACTAAAAACTATATCCCTGTAACCACACAGAAAACATTTGCAACGGGTTGAAACGGCGGTTGGGAGATAAATCCGTAAATTTGCAGACAAATAACAACTGACAAAACAGACAAATAAAATCCGACCACATGGAGGATTATAAATAGGCATTTCCGAGAATCTCAATATCGTTTTCCTATAATTTCCATTCAAACATTCCTCCTCTGTAAATAGATTCTTTCCGTATGAGATATGTGATATCTTTCATCATGCTGATGGCGGCTTGGCTGCAGCTGAGTGCCCAGTGGGTGAGGCTGAGCCAGCCACATGGGTTTTATGACACAGCTTTCACGCTCGACATGACAGCCGAGGAGGCATACCGTCTTCGTAACTACACCATCCGCTATACCACCGACGGAAGGGAGCCGACCGCCGAGAGCAAGGTGTTCACTGCCCCGATGACGATTTCTTCCAACGCGATAATACGTGCTGCCGTGGTGACAGCCGAAGGAAAGGTGTGCGATATATCAACGGCTACTTATCTCTTTGCCGACGACGTGATGCGTCAGCCTGACTATCCCCAGGGCTATCCGACGGAGTGGGGGAGTTACTGCCAGATTTTCGGCACCGCCATCGCCGACTATGGCATGGACCCGGAGTTGACGCAGGATTGGCTGTTGACTGAAAAAATCCGAAATGGTCTGACTGCAATACCCACACTTTCCATCGTAACCGACAAGGATAATTTCTTCAGCCATGAGAACGATTCTGTCACAGGCGGCATCTATATCTACACCGGCACACCTGTGGGAGACGGAACTGGCCGTGACTGGGTGCGTCCCGTTTCGATGGAACTGTTCGGAGGCAGTCAGGACTACGACATCACTGCCGACTGTGGCGTGAAGATTCACGGCGGTCACAGCCGCCTGCCGGAAAAGACACCCAAACACTCCCTGCGGCTGATGTTCAAGAAAGAATACGGTGAGGCGAAGCTGAACTATCCCCTCTGGGGGGAGGACGGTCCGGAGACGTTCGACCAGCTGATTCTCCGATCCATGTTTGGCAACACCTGGGAGCATTGGGACAGCGGCAACCGCAAGAGCGCACAATACACACGCGACCTCTGGGCGAGGAGCATCCAACGGCTGATGGGGCATCCGTCGTCGCGCGGACTGTATGTACATCTGTATATCAACGGTCTGTATTGGGGACTTTATAACATTGCTGAGCGTATCGACAATGATTACTGTAATGCGAATTTCGGAGGAAAGAAAGAACAATATGACGTAATCAAAGTGGATGAGGACCATGCCTCGCACCGCATTGTGGCCGGCGACGGCAATCTGGATGCCTGGCAGCGGATGATGCGGTTGGTGAGCGATGCATCATCATCCAACAAAGCCTATCAGCAGCTGATTGGCTGCGACGACGACGGCAACCCCGACAGTGAGGGCGAGAAGCTGCTCGACATCGACAACTTCATTGACTTCATGCTGATTAACGAGTATGGCGGCAACACCGACTGGGATCACCACAACTGGCTGGCGTTTAAAAACCGTGAGCGAGCCAACGAGGGATTCCGTTTCATCTGCTGGGACACTGAGCTAATATTCGGCAGTCTCAGCACGAACAACCTGGACTATGACAACAGCGGATCACCGACACATATCCTGCAGAAACTGATGAAAAACCAGAATTTCCGCCATCGCTATATTGACCGCGCATACCGTCATCTCGTGGCTGAGGGGGGATGGCTCACGCCGGAGAAAGTGGTGGAGGTGTGGGACAGCCTCTATCATGTCATCGAACTCCCGCTCTACGACGAGTCGGCACGTTGGGGCGACTACCGGCGCGACGTACATCCTTACAGCTCTTCATGCCGCGAGGTATATACCGTCGATAATCAGTATATGACGGAGCGCAAGCGCCTGACCGGAACCTATTTCCCGCAGCGGACAACCACGCTTCTCCGGCAGATGCTGGAGAAAGGATGGTATCCTGACTTGGATGTGCCTGAAATCCGACTGAACAGCGAACTGATCGGCGATTCCTGCCCAGTTCTCTCTGTTGGCGACCGTCTCACATTCAAATCCTCGAACATCGTCTATTACACGCTCGATGGGACCAACCCTGCCACATGGATGCGGACAACGACAGGATCGCCCACCTCAACAGCCGAACGCTACAGAGGGAAAAATATCCTGGAAGATTTCGCATGGAACAGTGCGAAGACTATTACCGTCAAGGCGATATGCAAGAACGGCAGTATATGGAGCCCGGTGATAGAGCGGACATTCCGCATCGACTACCACGA
>JAEEOB010000143.1 GCA_016284045.1 Bacteroidaceae bacterium | reverse complement strand
GAGCTCAGGAGAGTGGCAACGGCAAGAAGAACCGTCAGCTTTAGATTTCTTTTCATTTTTTCTGAATATTAACTATGAAAACCCGTTGGTTGAATTAATTTGTTAAAATAATTATAATGAAAAAGTTGCACATATTAATGATTTTTATTAACTTAGGGGTAATAAAACTATTAAGCACTATTATCATCGTGCTATGTACAACTTCATTGCAAATTTCCGAAAAATTCTTGACATATGCAAAAAATATGCAGGAAATCTGGTAAACGATAAAGGAAACGTAATCCGCCGTGGTGTTGTTCCGACTTTCTCCGATTTGGAGGTGGTTGCACTTTCCATCACAGCAGAGGCGTTCAGTATCGACAGCGAGAACTATCTTTTCAATCGTATGAACAAAGAGTGCCCCAACGCTATCCCCAATTTGATAAGTCGCCGACAGTATAACCAGCGTCGTAAGCTGACCATGGCTCTTGGAGAGGAGATACGCAAAGCCATTGCCAAGGTCATGGACGGGGGTGAATTTGTCTTCAGCATAGACTCCAAACCTGTAAGGGTCTGCCAAAACGCACGTGCTAAAAGGTGCACAATGGGATATGATGACTTTGAACATGCACCATCCTGGGGCTATTGTGCCTCTCAGAACATGCATTACTATGGTTACAAGCTCCATGCACTCTGCTGAGTGAGCGGTGTCATCCATTCCTATGATCTGACGGCCGCCAATGTGCATGACCTGCATTATCTTAAGGATATAAGGTGGGAATATCACGACTGTACGATACTCGGGGACAAGGGATATCTTAGTGCACCTATACAACTGGACTTGTTTGAGACGGCAAACATCACACTTGAAGTTCCCTACAGGCTGGACCAGAAGAACTGGAGACCACAGTCCAGGGCTTACAAGAAGTTCAGAAAAAGGGTCGAAACGGTTTTCTCCCAACTCAACGACCAGCTCATGATGATACGAAACTATGCAAAGAGAACAAAAGGGCTCTTCACAAGAATGGAGGCCAAAGTGGCGGCATTCACAATGTTACAATATTTCAATTATATCAATCATAAACCTATAGGGCAAGTTAAATATGCTTTATTTTAATTCAACCAACAGGTATGTGTAAATAATAAAATACATATAAACAGAAAAAGAGAGCCCTAATTGGCTCTCTTTTAATAACTTGTGGAAGAAGGGGGATTCGAACCCCCGGTACGCTTACACGTACGGCAGTTTAGCAAACTGCTGGTTTCAGCCACTCACCCATCCTTCCAGACCTTTGGCTGATTGCAGGACAACTAAGTACGTAAATAGCCGTTGTTGTCCCAAAGCGGATGCAAAGTTAATTGTATTTTTTCAACTATGCAAGTGTTTTTTGAAAAAAGTTGCTTCAAACGGGAAAAATCTATGTGATTTCTTCGCTGAGTCAACTTGACAAAAGCACTCTGACCGCTATGGAGCCGCATGCGGGACTCGAACCCGCGACCTACGCATTACGAATGCGTTGCTCTACCAACTGAGCTAATTCGGCAACCTTTTTATTTGCGTTTTCGCAAATCGAATGCAAATTTAGTTATTTTTTTTCTAATAACACCATTTTTCGGGAAAAGTTTTGCTAAATTTGCAAAATAAATAGATTATATGATGTTTTCACATATTGTATTTTATGAAATATAACAAAATATTGACGGTACGGGCGGTGGAACAGGTCAATGCGGGGCATGTGCTCATACGCCTCACCGACGACAAGACGCTTCCGAAGCCTGTGCCGGGACAGTTTGTGCAGGTGAAGGTGGAAGGAAGTCCATCCACTTTCCTGCGCCGGCCTATATCCGTGAATTTCTACGATGAGGAGTCGAACGAGTTGTGGCTCCTCGTACAGCTGAAAGGTGAGGGCACCAGGACGCTGGCAACGTTGAAGGCGGACGACCGCCTGGAAGTGCTTTTCCCGCTCGGTAACGGATTCCAGCAGGATGTGAAGCCCGGCGAACGTGTGCTGCTCGTCGGGGGGGGAGTAGGGGTGGCTCCGCTGCTCTACTACGGAAAGTATGTGAAAGAGCAGGGAGGCACACCATTGTTCCTGCTTGGGGCAAAAACCAAAGCTGATTTGCTGGAGATCGACTGCTTCGAACAGTATGGACAGGTGTATCTGACAACTGAGGACGGAAGCGCCGGAGAAAAGGGGTTCGTCACGCAGCATTCGATGCTCGACCGGGCTGGATTCTCTTTTATCTCCGTGTGCGGTCCTAAACCGATGATGATGGCGGTGGCGAGATATGCGCGTGCCACGAACATACCCTGTGAAGTCTCCCTTGAGAACCTCATGGCGTGTGGACTGGGAGCATGTCTGTGCTGTGTGGAGAAGACAGTGCGCGGAAATGTGTGTGTGTGCACTGAGGGTCCGGTGTTCAACATCAACAAGCTCACCTGGGAGATTTAGTTTCTATTCTGAATAGCCCGGTTGTGCCGAATACTCGGTTATTCCCACTTACAGAATTAACTCCCGGGAAAATGATTATGAATTATGAATTGTTAATTGTTAATTAGAATAATGTCTGACATAACTACAAACATAGGACGGCTGAGACTGAAAAATCCGGTGATGACCGCTTCCGGCACCTTCGGATATGGGGTGGAGTTTGCCGATTTGGTAAACCTTGCCGACATCGGCGGCATCATAGTGAAAGGTACCACTCTCCATCCGCGTGAAGGAAATGACTATCCCCGCATGGCGGAGACGGCAAGCGGCA
The DNA here is from genome assembly GCA_016284045.1 of Bacteroidaceae bacterium. GTDB lineage: Bacteria > Bacteroidota > Bacteroidia > Bacteroidales > Bacteroidaceae > UBA3839. The sequence goes on along the minus strand of JAEEOB010000143.1, from coordinate 8,120 downwards.
TGCTCAACTGCGTGGGGCTTCAGAATAAAGGTGTAGATTATTTCTGCAAGCACATCTATCCTGACATCAAAGACATTCCGACGAACATGATTGTCAACGTCTCGGGGTCCAGCATTGACGACTATGTCGCATGTGCGGCGAAAATCAATGAGTTGGAGCGGATTCCTGCCATTGAGTTGAATATATCTTGTCCGAATGTGAAGCAGGGGGGCATGGCCTTTGGTGTCACATCGAAAGGTGCGCGGTCGGTGGTGGAGGCTGTCCGTAAGGTATATGACAAGACACTTATCGTGAAACTGTCGCCCAACGTGACCGACATCGCCGAGATAGCTCTCGCTGTGGAGGATGCGGGTGCAGATGCGGTATCACTGATCAACACGCTGATGGGCATGGCTATCGACATCAACCGACGCTGCCCGAAACTCTCAATCGCCACTGGCGGACTGAGTGGCCCGGCTGTTAAGCCTGTTGCGGTCAGGATGGTATGGCAGGTGGCGAAAGCCGTGAAGATTCCGGTGGTGGGGCTTGGAGGAATCATGACCACGGAGGATGCCATCGAGTTTCTGATGGCAGGAGCATCGGCGGTGGAAGTGGGAACAGCCAATTTCATCGACCCGGCAGTCAGCGTGAAAATAGCACAGGGAATCAGCCGATGGCTGGACGATCATAAGTATAAGTCTGTTCACGAAATCATTGGTGCCGTGTGACAACTGTCAAGTAAAAATCCGTTTTTGCTTACTTTTTGAAAATAAATCAGCAAAAAATTGTGTTTATTTGATAAAATTTCGTAACTTTGCACGAAATTTAAGAGTGGTACAAAAAGAACCACCCTAAGAAACACGCGAAAAATGAGTAAAATCATCAAGCCGGAAAACTATCATGCACTGCTCAATCCGGCACAGACCGAACAGGGTATCAAACTGATTAAAGATTTCTTCCAGTCGAATTTATCAACCGAGCTCAGATTGCGCAGAATCACTGCGCCATTGTTCGTGCTCAGAGGACTTGGAATCAACGACGACTTGAACGGGGTGGAGCGTCCTGTGCATTTTCCGATTAAGGACATGGGGGAGCAGATTGCTGAGGTGGTGCACTCACTTGCAAAATGGAAGCGGCTGATGCTGGCTGAATATGAAATTCAACCAGGCTATGGACTTTATACAGACATGAACGCCATCAGAGGCGACGAAGAGCTCGACAACATTCATTCGCTATATGTTGATCAATGGGACTGGTGCCGTACCATACGCAAAGAGGACAGAAGTATCGATTTCCTGAAGAAAATTGTGCGGTCGATTTATTCCTCTATCAGAAGGACCGAATATCTGGTGTGTGAGACTTATCCGCAGATTCAGCCATTCCTGCCCGAGGAGATTCATTTCTTCCACAGCGAGGAGCTGCTGAAGATGTATCCCGGCATGACTGCAAAACAGCGTGAGGATGCTGTCTGCAAGGCCTACGGAGCTGTGTTTATTATGGGAATCGGCGGTAAGCTGTCGAACGGGGAGCCCCACGACCTGCGTGCGCCGGACTACGACGACTGGACCACCCCCAACAGTGACGGTTATAATGGACTGAACGGAGATATATTGATTTGGTATCCTATTCTCAACCGCAGCATTGAGCTCTCATCCATGGGGATACGTGTGGATAAGGAGGCGCTCTTGCATCAGCTGGAGCTTACAGGCAAGATGGAACGCCGGCATCTCTTCTTCCATCAGCAGTTGCTCGACGGTAAGCTGCCACTCTCCATCGGGGGAGGTATCGGACAGAGCCGCCTATGCCTCGTGCTCCTGCATAAGGCACATATCGGTGAGATTCAGGCTAGCATCTGGCCTGATGACATGAGAAAGGAATGTGAGGAACTGGGAATGCCACTCATCTGATTACATCGTTTAAGGTTAAGTGGTTTGGTAGGCTGTGATGCCATCACAGTCTCTAAAAACTAAAAAAGGATGTGCGTTAGCACATCCTTTTTATTGTCAAAGCTTGAATTTCAGTACTTTGCCGCTGCTTCCCTCGATGTCGGTCTCTATCAGACCATCGGGGGCGAGAATCTGCTCCTCCGTCTTGCCGGTCAGCAGGTCTTTCACTTTCATCATACCCTTGTCGGTTGGTATGCCGAGGATGGTGAATGCGTCGGCTGGAATCCTGATTTTTGTGTGTACGTCGTTATGGTCGAAGTTGGCTACCACAAGCACGAGGCTTTTGCCTGCCTTGCGCAGGAACGCATACTGGCGGTTGGTGTCCATATCCGGATTCTCGTAGTTGGCGTACATGATGTCGTAGAACAGTCCTTCACGGATGGCAGCCTCTTTGTTGCAGAGGGTCAGCACCGTCTGATAGTATGCACGGAGTGCTTTCTCATCCTCGGTGAGCAGTGTTCCGTCAAACTTGCCGTTGTTCCGCCAGCGCCGGATGCTCTGAACCGTCCAGTAGTCGAAGATGGTGGTACGGCCGTCCTCGCCGCTGAATCCTTCGTTGTCCTGACCTGCCTCGCCTAACTCCTGTCCGAAGTAAATCATCACTGGATTCTCGTGCATCAGTGAGCTTACGATCAGTGCAGGCCGTCCGAATTTGGCATTATTGCAGAAATAAGGTGAGGCGATGCGTTGCTCGTCGTGGTTTTCGAGGAAGTTGAGCATGTGGTCATGGATGTCATCTACGCTCTGCCAGCAGTAAGTGATTGAAGAGGCAGACGCACCGTTGCTGACGATGCGCAGCGTGTCGTAAAGCCCCACTTTGTCGTAGAGGTAATCGAAGCCACCGTTATGAAGGTAATTGCGGTATTCATTGGGATTATACACCTCGGCGATGAACTTGATGTCGGGGTGAGGAGCCTTCACCTGAGGGATGGCCCAGTGCCAGAATTCGCACGGAACCATCTCTGCCATGTCACAGCGGAATCCGTCAACGCCTTTAGAAGCCCAGAACTGTAGGATTTCTGCCATCTTTTTCCACGTGTCGGGCACTGGATCGAAATGCTTGACACGGCCACCTACATAATCCACGCCGTAGTTGAGCTTCACCGTCTCATACCAGTCGTTGCTGTCAGGGCTGCAAGTGAACTGGTCGTTGCCTGTAGCTTTGGCGGGATTCTCTGTGTAAGCATTTCCGTCAGCGTCGTTCAGGCTGAATGAGGGAGTGAACGGCTGGCCGCTCAGGTAGTAGAAGTTGTTTGTGGGAGAGAAGTTCATATCCTGATTGTCATCCTCGCCGAGGTCGCGCACCCCCTCAGGCTTGCAGATGGAATGGTATTGGCGGGCCACATGGTTGGGCACAAAATCAATAATCATCTTCAAACCTGCCTTATGGGTGCGTTTCACAAGGTTCTCAAATTCGTTCATACGCTTATCCACATTAGTGGCGAGGTCAGGGTCGATATCGTAGTAGTCTTTGATGGCGTAGGGGCTGCCGGCCTTGCCTTTCACCACTGCCGGGTGATCCTTTGGAATGCCATAGGCGCTGTAGTCGGTCTGGGTGGCGTGGGCTATCACGCCGGTGTACCAGATGTGGGTCGCTCCCAACGCTTTAATCTCTTCCAACGCTTTAAGGGTGAAGTCTCCCATCTTACCACAGCCGTTGGTCTTAGCATCCCCCCATTGGACTGGTGCTTTCGAGTTGGCACCGAACAAACGGGTGAACACTTGGTAAATCACTATTTTTTCTTTCATTTCTCTATTGGTTTTTTTTAATTGTGCTTTCGCTGGTACAGCATACAGGAAAAGCAACATTGTGGCAAAGCACAACGCTATGCCTACAATGTTGCTTTTTTTATTTTGTGTTTTTCGCATGGGGGGAAACCTTACTCTATTCCGTGAGCGCAGACTGCTTCGTTGCCCTTGGCGATTTTGGCAACTAACCCCTGAAGCACCTTGCCTGGACCGCACTCCGTGAAGTCGGTGGCACCGTCGGCAATCATGTTCTGCACTTCGAGGGTCCAGCGAACCGGTGCGGTCAGTTGGGCGATGAGGTTGCTCTTAATCTCTTCTGGATCGGTGTGAGGCTTGCCGTCAACGTTCTGATAAACCGGACATTTAGGAGTTTTGAATGTGGTCGATTCAATGGCTGCCTGAAGCTCGTCCTTGGCTGGTTGCATCAGTGGTGAATGGAATGCGCCTCCAACTTTCAGTGGCAGGGCTCGTTTTGCTCCTGCTGCCTTCAGCTTTTCACATGCCTCGTTGATGGCTTCGATGTCACCGGATATCACCACCTGACCCGGACAGTTATAGTTTGCTGGTACCACGATGTTGCCGGGTTTGCTGATGCCGGAGCAGATCTCTTCAATCGTCTCATCGGGGAGGGCGATGATAGCTGCCATCGTAGAAGGAGCTGCCTCACAGGCTTTCTGCATGGCCTGGGCACGCTGGCTCACCAGCTTCAGACCATCCTCAAACGACAGCGCACCGGCTGCCACCAGGGCTGAGAATTCGCCGAGTGAATGGCCTGCGGTCATCTCAGGCTGGAATGCATCGCCCATGCAGAGGGCGGATATGACGGAGTGGAGGAAAACAGCGGGCTGAGTCACCTTTGTCTGGCGAAGCTCCTCGTCGCTGCCCTCAAACATGATTTTTGTGATTTCAAAGCCTAATATCTCGTCGGCTTTGTCGAACAGTTCTTTTGCGATTGGATTACTCTCATACAAATCTTTGCCCATGCCAGAGAACTGAGCACCCTGACCTGGAAATACAAATGCTTTCATTTCGTCTTTTTTATATAATTTAATGTGTAATGTTTAATGTTTAATGATTATTTTTTTACTGTTGCTAAATCCCTTTTGACAAGTGTTACATCAGTCTCTCATTGTAGGCGTCGTTGATGACGTTGAGCGCAGTGAGCGAACGGGGAAAACCAATCCAAGGAAGCATGGCTGTTACGGCTGCAACCATCTCTGCCTTCGATATGTTGGTGTTGCGGCATCCGATGGCATGGGTGCGCAGACGGTCGTCGCAGCCGCCCAGGCCGGCAAGCATACAGAAGGTGATGAGTTCACGGTGCTGAAGGTCTATGCCCTTGCGGGTGTAGAAACGTCCAAAGCAATACTCAATCATGTATTTCACGATGTGCTCCTGACCCTTTGGTGAGGTCTCGAACATGTTTTCTGCGTTGCCTTTACCCCACAGGGCATCTATCATCTTGGCACCCTCTTCGTGGCAGGTGTCATCGGTGGTTGTGGCCTGGTCATCGAGTGGCAGACGAATGTCGTTGTCGTCGAACACCTCGTTCATAGCCATCAGGAAACAAAGCACTCTGGAGAATCCGAGGAACGGTACGGCCTGATATACGATCTCGCGGATTTCACGAGGTTTCACGCCCACATTCAGAGCGGCTCCGACATACATGCGGAACTCTGTCAGGGCATTGCAGCCCATGCATGATGCCAGGATGCACATCACGCGCGTTTTCTCTTCCACCAGCCCTTCTGCTGCCTCAAGTGTCTCGTCAAATGCAAAATTATCGAAAATTGCGGTCAGTTCAGGGTCGCTCTTCAGCGTGTTCACTTTCTGACGGACAGAGAACAGCTTCTTGATTTCTCTGTGAGCTTTTTCTGTAATTTTAATTTCTTTCATGATATATTTGTTCTAAGTGAATTGTCGGGTAAGTCGTATGGGATGTTCTGATTAAAGTTCATGAGACATTATAGAGGAAGAAATGAGTACTTTCTGTAAATCGCCTTCTCGTCTTCTGAACAAATTATTTGCCCAAGATCCCAACAAATCGTAAATCGTAAACAAAAATTGTATTCTCGTCTTCTTATACAACGGAAAATGGCGCGGATTAGTATAATTGTCTCCTTCTAAGTGTCGGTTTTGCAAATATAACAATTTTTTCGCCATTTATGCAATTTATTAAGTAAAATTATCTTTTTTCCTGCTCTCAGACCTTTTTTCAACGTTTTTTCACTAACTTTGCAATGATATAGGAAAGGCTTAATGTAAGTATAAAAAACAACTTGATTCATTTTACAGCTGTCTGAAATATGCAGTCCAAATGAGTATCGTCTTGACTTCATGTCTTCTTGTCTTCATTAAATAATGAGGCAACTTTTCTCCACGAGCCACAGGCTCGTTAACTCCTCTTTTAAAATCCTAACCACTTGCATAAATCTTACATCTTACATAATTAAATCTTTAAATTAACTCAGCTTCCTTTGTTACTTCCATAATTTGAATTTCTTAATGCTTAATTTTCATGACAACTAACAGCTGTAAGGCTTGGATTTTGGCTGCTCGGCCCAAGACGTTGACGGGCGCGGCTGCTCCAGTCATTGTGGGAGGTGCCTATGCGCTGTCCCTTATGCGGGGCAAGCCGCAGTGTGTGGATACTTCAATCGGACATCCGTGGATTCCTTTTCTCATCGCGCTGATCTTTGCCCTGATTATGCAAGTAGAGGCGAATTTCGTAAACGATTATTTTGATTTCCGTAAAGGTACCGACCGCGATGACAGGCTAGGACCGGAGCGTGCATGTGCGCAGGGATGGGTCACACCCCATGCCATGCGAATGGCGCTTGTCATCACAGCCTTACTCGCTTTCATCGTTGGCCTTCCTTTGATTGTATATGGAGGATGGACTATGCTCATCGTGGGGCTCGCCTGCATCCTGTTCTGCTGGCTCTATACCACACACCTTTCTTATAAAGGGCTGGGCGATGTGCTGGTGCTTGTCTTTTTCGGACTCGTACCCGTTGTGTTTACTTGCTATGTCATGACGCGGTGTGTCACCCCCAGGCTTTTACTCCTGGGGCTTGCCATGGGGCTTGCCACCGACTGCCTCCTCATTGTCAACAACTACCGTGACATCGACCAGGACCGCATCAGCGGAAAGCGCACGCTCATCGTAATGACGGGAAGAAAGGTGGGGCTTGGGCTCTATCTCGGCTGCGGACTGATTGCAGCGGTCATCAACTTGATTTTAATAGGGTGGTGGGGGCTCCTTCTGCTGGCTTACCTTGCCCTACATATAAAAACTTACCTGTCGATGCGTAGGCTGACAGGTAAGGCGTTAAATGGCGTGCTTGGATCCACTGCACGCAATATCTTTGTTTTCGGATTGTTAACCGCGATTGCTTTAATCGTTGTGTAGTTCTTTTATTAATTTATGTCTCAACTGCCTGCACAGAAGGGATACAACTCACAAATGAAAAATCATTTCCCAATCAGTCCCAGCAATATTTTTGATTTCTCGTCGCCAGCAGATGAGTCTTTCCTGAGTTCCTCGAGTATGCGCTTGCCGTCTTTCTCATGTTTCACGGCTCTCATGCACCATTGGCGAGCCTTGCCTCTGTCACCCTGTTTCAGGTGATGTTTTGCTAGAGCCAATTCTGCGTCCGCATTATTCTGATTAGCGGCTTTCGTAAAGTAGGAGAGTGCTTTCAGCTGGTCTTCTGCCACACCTTTTCCTTTTTTATAACAACGCCCCACTTGATACTGCGATTTTGCGTGGCCCTGGTTTGCCGCTTTCAAGTACCATTGAAAAGCCCGGACGTTATCTTCTTGCACACCATTGCCTTTGTCGAAAGCACGTCCCATACGGTATTGGGCTTTCTTATGCCCTTTGTCGGCAGCTGCCTTCAGCTTTGGCAGTGCCTCGTCGTATTTCTTTGCGTCGTAGAGTGCTTTACCCTCATTGTAAAGCTGCTCGGCGTTTTGGGCTGTAGCGATGTGGAAAAACATCAGCAGCAACACCGTCAAGAAGATGTTTCTTTTCATTATCAAATTGTTTCCGGTTTTCGTTTTTTAGTTTTATCTGCAAATTTAAGAAATAAATCGATTGCTCCTGCATTAAAAAATGTTATAATTTGCCAAAACACACGAAAAAACACACTTTTTGCCAAAAAAAAGTTATAATCTGCCAAAACTCACCTTCATAAGCACGTTTTAGTATAGATATACAATTTTTGGGGAAATATATAACTGTTGTCCCGAAATAGTGAAATAATTTGATTTTTTCAAAATTTTCTGCTGTAACTATCAATAAAAACAGAATAATTAAGAAAATAATTTACCGGAGTGTTTGACTATATATAGGAAATGATGTATATTTGCGAACTAATTGATAATTATAGATAAAAAGAAAAAATTATGCCAAAGAAAAGAATTATATTATCAGAAAGTGAA
>JAEEOB010000142.1 GCA_016284045.1 Bacteroidaceae bacterium | reverse complement strand
CAACGTGAACAACATCGACGTGAATGTGCTGAAAGCAGTGGGGCAGACCCTGATGGAAGTCATCTATGTGGTGGAGGCGTGACTAGGCTGATATCCCGTTATACCATCAAAATCATCGAATTCTCTCTTCGGTTTTTGTATTTCATTATCTCGTTATCTCGTAGTTCTGTCCAACAGCAAAACTATTAAACTGCCCAATGAAACAATTCTACCTTCTGATAATCATCTTATGCAGCTTATCGAATTCCACCGTCTTTTCACAGCCGGTGTTGGATTCGGTGGAGGAGGCATATCTGCAGACGGGAGGCAGAATTTTCACACACCGCTTATATCTTGCGGGAATCGTGGAGTACGACGGAGAGGAAATCCCCTGGTATAAAATCGACCCTGTCTATATCTTCCCAAGACTGATTTTTGCCAACGAGGCGGAGGCGCGCCGCTACTATCAGATTGCCAACAACATCAAGAAGGTATATCCCATTGCCGTGGAGATTGCCCGCGACGTGCGTATTCACACCGAGCATCTCGACTCGCTTGAGGAGAAGCGCGACCGCGACCAGTATATGAAAAAGATGGAAAAGGAGCTGAAACAGAAATACACGCCTCGTTGCAAGAAACTCACGCTCACGCAGGGCAAATTGCTCATCAAGCTCGTGGACCGCCAGTGCGAGCAGACGGCATTTAAGCTCGTCCGTTCCTATATGGGCAGTTTCAAAGCCACATTCTACAACGCTTTCGCATCCATTTTCGGCGCATCACTCAAAAAAGAATATGATCCTGATGTCGATGACCGGCTTACTGAGCGATGTATCCTGCTGATAGAAAGCGGGCAGATGTGAGAAGAATTTAAGATTATATGAATAAATAAAATACGATTTAAGGATTTTTCAAAATAGGTAAATTCTAGATCTTTAAATTGTAAATTCTTAAATCTTTAAATTGTAAATTCTTAAATCATAAATACTGTCAGGTTTTCCTCCAGAAGCTGCGTGTGAATAGGATGAAAACGGGGAAGATTTCCAGACGGCCGATGAGCATGAGGAAGGAACAGGTGTATTTGGCAAAGGGGGAGAGCACCGACCATGAGTGGGCGGGACCGTAGTATTCCATGCCCGGACCTACATTTGAGAGGGATGACATCGACAGTCCGAGTGCATCGTAAAAGTCAAAGTCGAGGTCAGGACGGAAATCAGCGTGTGTGGCTAATGCCTTGGGGTCAATTCCACTGAATGCGAGAATGAACGCACCAATAAGCAAAGATCCTACGAACAAAGCTGTGAATCCAAATAGGGTTCTGATTACCTGGGTGTTGATGATTTGACCGTTGTATTTCACGGGAAGTACAGCCCTGGGGTGTAGAATCCGTTTGAACTCATTGCGTGTGACCCGGTAAATCAGCGACCACCTCACGCATTTGAATCCACTGCTTGTGCTGCCGGCACATGCACCTGCGAACATGATGAACAACAGCAGCGGCATACATGGCATCGGCCAGAGTGTGTAGTCACAGTTGGCAAGTCCTGTGGTGGTCTGCAGCGACACGACGGTGAAGAGTGAATCGCGGAACGACAGCTCCAGCCCGTTGCAGAACGCACTGAATGTGGATGTGTCGAAGTTGTTGTCGAGTATCTTATGGGCAGTGAGGATAGAAGTGCAGATAATGGTCGCACCTCCAAAAATAATAAAGAAACACCTCAACTCGGAATCTCTGAAGAAATTTCGGAAATGCCCCTTGATAATGGTGAAATAGAGAAGGGTGTAGTTGATTCCCGACAGAATCATGAACACAATCATGACATATTCAATAGTTGGGGACTGGTAATAATCACTGATTAAATCGCTGTGGGGCCCATATCCTCCTGTCGCAGTGATGGTGAACGAGTAATTCACAGCGTCGAAGGTGCCCATGCCGCAGCCAATTAGCGAGAAGACACAACTAACTGTTAGCAGCAGATATACCGTGCCTATCCATTTGGCGGTGATGCTGATGCGCGGATGTACTTTGTTGCGGAATGGACCAGTGCTCTCGGCTGCGAACAGCTTTACCTCGCCCACACCAAAGGCAGGCAGGATTGCCACGGTGAAGAAGATGATACCTACACCCCCAATCCATTGGGTGATGCTTCTCCAGAAAATGATGCATTTGGGAAGACTGTCGCAGTCGTCTATGATAGTGGCCCCAGTGGAGGTGAAGCCCGACATTGTCTCGAAGAAAGCACTCGACACATCCGGCACTGTACCACTGAACAAGAACGGCAACATGCCGATAATGGTGAAAACCACCCATATTGTTGTCACAATCATGTAGCCTTCCTTACGGCTCATGTTGAGACTCGAACCACGTCCGATATACTGGTTGACCATGCCTAAAACCCATGCGATAATCATGGGCCAGAGAAAGGCGTAACGGGCTGGTTCCTCATATACAATGCCCATGATGAAGCATGTCAGAAGCAGTCCTGACTCGATGAAGAGCAGAATTCCGATTACTTTGATTATGAGCCGCCAGTTGGACATGATTTTAATTAATAATTAATAATTTATACAAGTTTCGCAAGTTATTGAACAGGCTGATATTTACTTTGTTCAGTTTTATTTTGAATAAATCCCAATATCGGATTATCATTGGCAAAACTATCTTTTATAACTAATTCTTTAACTTCCATTTAAAAGATTACTTGAAGAACTTGTCGAGTCGTTTCAGGGTGCCTGCAATGCAGAACACGACGATGCGGTCGCCTTTTTGCAATTGGGTTTTGCCGCCTACGAGCATGGCTTTCCCATCCCGGAACATACCTCCGATGTTGATGCCACGTGGGAGACCGAGGTTCATCACGACATCGCGCGTGACACGTGAACCTTCTTTCACCACAAACTCAGCCACATCGGCTTCCGCTACTGTCAGCATCTTCACGTTATCGACACTCGACTTCAAAAGCATCTGATAGATATGGCTGGCGGCTATTACCTTCTTATTGATTACCGTACCTACATCGAGTGCCTCTGCCATGTCGAGATAGTCGATGTTTTCCACCTGGGCTATCGTCTTACGAACACCACGCCGACGGGCTGCCACACATGCCAGGATGTTCTCCTCGTCGTTTTCCGTCAGGGCGATGAATGCATCCATGTTGTCCATTCCCTCGTCAATCAGCAAGTCCATGTCGTGACCCTCGCCGTTGATAATCATCGAGTTGTCAGTCAACAGCCCGCCTAACCGCTCGCAGCGGTCGGTATCGGGTTCTACCACCTTGATGCTCATGCTGGGAGGTAGTGCCCATGTGGCTCTGACCGACAGTTTACCGCCTCCAAGTATCAGCGTGTTCTTGATTTGTGGGTATCCGCTCTTGCCTGCGAGCACAGCGATTTCAGGTACTGCCTCTTTTGTAGTCATAAAAAATACGAGGTCGCGTGCCATGATTTTCACGTCACCATTAGGATGGATAGTCTCACCGTCTCGCTTTATTGCCACCACATGGAATTTGTGTCCGTGACTAATACCGATTTCCTTCAGCGTGTGCCCCACCAGCACGTTGTGTGTGTTGCTGATTTCCTTGTCGTATATCGGGTGGTCGTCGTGCATCTTTACACTCAGCAGCACCAGGTCGCCCTTCTCACCAAACTCCCACAGCTGACGCACCCATGAGAACTTACATGAGTCGGCGATTTCGCGCGACGCCAGTAACTCAGGATAAATCAGCGAGCTGATGCCCACGTTCTCAAATATACGTTTGTTTTCCGGACGCATGTACTCATAATTGTCGATACGTGCCACCGTGCGTTTGCATCCAAGCTGACGGGCGATGCACCCGCACATGATATTGGTGCTCTCATCGGGTGTAACGGTGATGAAGAGGTCGGCACTCTCTATTCCGGCTTTTTTGAGGTCGCCAATCGAGGTGGGGTCGGCAACCATCGTCATTATGTCGAGGTCGCTGTTCACCTTGCTCAGCCGCTCCTCGCTCTCGTCTAAGAGGATGACGTTGATATTCTCGGCTGAGAGCATCCGTGCCAGGTGGGTACCCACCGCTCCTGCTCCTGCGATAATAATTTTCATGTGCTATGAGTTTAAGGATAAGATGGTGTTGCAGATGCTGTCAGCATCCATACCTACGAGTTTGCGGAGCTCAGCCACAGTGCCGTGCTCAACAAATATGTCGGGAATGCCAATCATTTTCACCCTGGTGTCGTATGCGTTATTATTAAAAAACTCCAGTACGGCGCTGCCCATTCCTCCGCTCACCACACCGTCTTCCACTGTGATGACCTGTTTGAAACGTCTGCCAATTTCATGGAGCATTGTCTCGTCCAAGGGTTTTAGAAAACGGAGGTCGTAGTGCGCAACCGACAGGTTCCCTGCTTTTTCAGCCATCAGAATGGCCTTCTCTGCTTCCATGCCAATCGGACCGATGGAGAGTACAGCTAAGTCGGTTCCTTCTTTCAGCCTCCTGCCTTTGCCTACTTTGATTTCCTCAAGCGGACATCTCCAACTGACCACAGACCCTCTGCCGCGTGGATAGCGGATGACGAATGTGCCTTTACCTGGCAGCTGGGCTGTAAACATGAGTTTTCGCAGCTCAGTCTCGTCGTAAGGGGATGCTATGATGATATTCGGTATGGGCCGTAGGAAGGCCATGTCGAAGGCTCCGTGGTGTGTGGCGCCATCCTCGCCTACAAGACCAGCCCTGTCGATGCAGATGACCACTGGCAGACGCATGATGGCAACATCGTGGATGATGTTGTCGTAAGATCGCTGAAGGAACGACGAGTAGATGTTGCAGAACGGAACGATGCCGTCTTTAGCCATACCTCCTGAGAAGGTGATGGCATGTCCCTCTGCGATTCCCACGTCGAACACTCTGTCGGGCAGTGCTTCCATCATGATGTTCATCGAGCAGCCGGTCGGCATGGCGGGTGTCACCCCGACGATTTTATCGTTCTGACGTGCCAGCTCAAGCAGTGTCTCGCCGAACACATCCTGGAAACGGGGAGGGCAGGGGCTGTCGGGCGTGCTCTCAATCCGCTCGCCGGTGTCCTCATTGAATTTGCCCGGTGCATGCCACACGGTTGCGTCTTTCTCTGCCGGCTCGTAGCCTTTGCCTTTCACCGTATGGATATGCAGCATCTTCGGACCTTTCATTTCCTTGATTGTCTGAAGCACACGCACCAATTCTTTCACATTATGGCCATCAACAGGTCCGAAGTATCTGATGTTCAGTCCTTCGAAAATATTCTGCTGACGGCTGAGAAATGACTTGATACTGTTATGAAGCCGCTGGAGACCCTTCTTGCTCTTGTCGTTCAACCAGCCCCATTTCGTGAGTTTCTTCGACACACTGTATCTCACGTTGTTGTAGGTTGTATTGGTGGTCAGCCTCAGGAGGTATTTACGGAGTCCGCCCACGCTTTTGTCAATCGACATGTTGTTGTCGTTGAGGATGATAAGCATGTCGTTGGGGGTGGATGCAGTATTGTTAAGCCCTTCGAAAGCCAGTCCGCCGCTCATTGCTCCGTCGCCGATTACCGCCACAACCTTACGGTCGTCGCCGTGGATATGTGCAGCAACCGCCATGCCGAGTGCTGCGCTGATGGAGTTGCTGGCATGTCCGCAGCAGAAACTGTCGTATGCGCTCTCGTCTGGGAAAGGGAATGGCCGTAGTCCTCCCAGCTTTCTGTTGGTGCAGAAGCACTCTCGTCGGCCCGTGAGAATTTTATGTCCGTAAGCCTGATGTCCCACATCCCACACGATTCGGTCGTGGGGGGTGTTATAGACATAATGCAGTGCGACAATGATCTCCACTGCTCCCAGACTGGATGCGAGGTGTCCTGGATTGGTCGATAACTCTTTGATGATGTCTTTCCTTAGCTCCTTACACAATTCAGGCAGCTGATCGACAGATAGTTTCTTCAGGTCGTCAGGCGTGTTGATGTCCTTGAGCAGTTCGAGATTATCTATATGCTGATTGTTTTCTGACATTAAAACCTTATATATAATTTGCAAAATTACAAAAATCATGTTAACTTTGCAAATTACAGATGAAAATTTATTCAGAAGATAAAATTGTTGAGGCATTCAGCGGTGCTTGTGTTGCCACAATCGGCTTTTTCGACGGCGTGCATCTCGGTCACCGTTTTTTGCTTGATTGTCTGAAACGTGAGGCGGAAAAACGGGGCTTGTTCCCTTTGGTGCTCACGTTTCCTGACAGTCCGTCACGCGTGTTGAATCCCAATGACAAAGTACGGCTATTAACCACACCCGAAGAAAAAATCAGGCTGCTCAACGTTCAGGGAATCACGTATGTGGCGATGTTGCCGTTTTCGCGTGAGATGTCTGCTTGCACAGCAGAGCGTTTCATGCGTGAAATGCTTGCGGAAAAGTTGCATACATCTGTCTTGCTGATGGGCTACGACCACCGCTTCGGGAAGGGAGGAAACCAGCGGTTCGATGATTATGTCAGCTATGGGAAGCAGTTGGGCATGGATGTGATTAAGGCTCCTGCTTTTTCTTTCGAGGATAGTCCTAAAGGGTTGA
>JAEEOB010000141.1 GCA_016284045.1 Bacteroidaceae bacterium | reverse complement strand
TGTTTTTGAATCAGTTAAAAATACTATTACAGTTGGATTCTATTGACACATATTAGGTAAACAAGAATTCATTTGTGTGGACAAAAAGAACGTTTCATTAGAAATGTTTTTGGGGTTGCAACGCTGTGTTCCCTGCCTACACTTTATGAGTTTCAAACAAATTTAAATCGTCACCTCAAAAATACGTTTATCGTTATGTTGAATCCATTGAGGTTCTACATGGTGAGGCGTTTTAGAGAAGTCGAAAGTGATGAGGTAGCCTTCGGTTTTTCCTCGGGTGTTGAGGTAGTCAGCTAATTGGTCCCTTCCACGTAATTCATATTTCTCACCTCTCCAGATTTTCATCTCGATTATGAACTCCTCTTTGCCGTAGGTTACGACAAGATCCATTCTGCGGTTGTCACGTGTCTGGGGCTCGACATAGTAGAAACCGGTACCGTTGATTACCGGCTTGAGGAATGTAAGGAAAAGCAGACGTCCCTCCTTCTCAATGAACGGTTCTGTGCTGTCACGATACTCCTCACACATAAGGTCGTGGAAACGCGTGACCACATATTCCATGTTCAGACGTCCGTTAATCACGTAGTTAGACTGAAAGGGTGCCAATCGCACATTGTTTTTGATGGCATAGTCAATCGTGAAATAAAGGAAAAGAGCCTCCTCGAAAATCAGGTTATGTATAACCACACGTCCATCCTTGTTTCTGATATAAGAGAACATATTGCCCATGTTCACCATGGGATTGAGCAAAGAGAATGAATATGACGAGCTGTTTACAGATAATGAGAACATGAATTCACGGAAGTCAGCATTATTCTCCAGGTTCTTCGACAGGTCATCCATCAGCGTGCTTCCGCCCTCCACAAGTTTCTTCACAGCTTTAACAACACTTTCTTCATTCCACACACAGTCGAACTGCTCATCGATGTACTTACAGATGGCACTCACAAGGAAAGGGTATCCCGTGGTGAACTTGTAAATCTGCTCGCTGACAGCTTTGATGTCCATACCTGTGTGCATGTCCTGTTCGTAGTCACCAAGCATCTGCGCAATTTCCTCAGGATGGAAGGTCATATCAACATTGAAGTCAGCCGCTATATTCCAAGGAGAGTTATATTTCTTTTCAGCATCCGTACGGATCTTCAGTTTCATATTCTTGACATCATAGACTCCTGCAAGCACTACGCTTAGGAAAGTAGATTCCATACCCTCCCTATTACGGCCAAGGTATTTATTACGGAGCATCCCCAGAAAATTAAGGAACAACTGATTGTCGCAACTTTTGTCCACCTCATCGACGGTCAACACAACAGGTTTAGGTGATTTCATGCAGAAATCAGAGATTAACACAGACAATTCATCCATAGACGAAACAAGAGGATTCTGCCATATTTCTATCAGTTCAACATTTTGTTTCATGGAAACAAGATGCCGCGACATCAGCCGAGCAAACATTTCAGCAAATGCCTCTTCCGACTCAAATGCACTACTTCCCACACCTTCAAAGCTCATGGGAACAACCAGATACTGGTCTGACAGCCGATTCCAAATCATATCCAGCATGGTGGTTTTCCCATACTGACGGGCCCTGTTAATTGTGAAATATTCGCCAAGTTCTATTAATTCACGAACAGCTTTAAAACGATTTTCCGTATTAACCATATAATGCAACTGCGGGTTGCAACTACCTGTTATATTGAATCTCTTTCTCATGACAAATTGTTTTATGATGCAAAGATAGCATTTTTCACGTAAAACCCAAAAAAACAATTAAGAATATACAAGATTCGAAAGGAAAAAGGGAGTTAATCCTTTGGATGGGAGTAAATGTTCTTTGAAAATGGGAGTTAAATTCCTTCGGAATTGGAGTTAACGAGCCTGTGGGTCGTGGAGGAAAGTTAAAAAAATGAATTACCGCAGATTATAATGACCATTTTAGGGATTATTTGGCTATTTTGAGGGTTATAACTTGCGGTAAGTGGTAAAAAAACGAGTTACCGCAGATTATGAGATAGCGCCCCAGTTCATTTGTGTCTTTCGTAATTCTTTGAGATGTTTCCAGACGATGGCATAGGCTGGGTTTTGCTGGTCGATATCGTTATCGACGATTTCGGCAGCTGCATCGCGCGCCATCTGGAGGATGATACCGTCCTTGGCGATGTTTGCGATACGGAGGTCGAACGCCATACCGCTCTGCTGCGTTCCTTCGAGGTCGCCCGGACCACGGAGTTTGAGGTCCTGCTCCGCAATTTCGAAACCGTCGTTGGAATCCACCATAATCTGGATACGTTTCTTCGTCTCGTTGGAGAGCTGGAATTTCGTGACGAGGATACAATAGGACTGGTCGGCGCCACGCCCTACCCTGCCCCTGAGCTGGTGGAGCTGGCTGAGTCCGAACCGCTCGGCGTTCTCGATGACCATCACCGATGCGTTCGGTACATTCACCCCCACCTCGATGACCGTGGTGGCCACAAGAATCTGTGTCTCCCCTTTGGCGAAGCGCTGCATCTCCGCATCTTTCTCAGCAGGTTTGAGTTTCCCATGAACTTTAGAGACCTTACAGTCGGCAAATTCCCGGCAGATGGTGTCGTATCCCTCTTCCAGATTTTTGAGGTCAATTTTCTCGCTCTCCTGAATAAGCGGATAGACGAAATAGACCTGACGTCCCTGGTCGATTTCACGTCTCACCCGCTGGTAGAGTGCCTTATGATGTGCATCGAACTGATGAACCGTATGAACAGGTTTTCTGCCCGGAGGCAGTTCATCGATGACACTCACATCGAGGTCGCCATAGAGCGTCATTGCAAGCGTTCGCGGTATGGGTGTGGCCGTCATGACGAGAACATGAGGAGCCTTGTCGCTTTTATGCCAGAGTTTCGCCCTTTGAGCCACCCCGAAGCGGTGCTGTTCGTCGATGACGACGAATCCCAGTTTAGCGAACACCACCTTCTCCTCGATAACCGCATGTGTGCCGACGAGGATATCGATATTTCCCATCGCCAAGTCGTTGAGAATCTCCTTACGTTTTTTCCCTTTCACCGAGCCTGTGAGGAGTTCCACCCTGACAGGCATGTCTCCGAGGAACTTACGAAGAGTCTCCAGATGCTGCTCGGCGAGGATTTCAGTCGGTGCCATGATACACGCTTGATAGCGGTTACCGACCGCAATAAGCATGCACATCAGCGCTACGAGCGTCTTTCCGCTTCCCACATCTCCTTGAAGGAGTCTGTTCATCTGCCTGCCGGAACGGATATCCTCGCGCACCTCTTTGATGACCCGCTTCTGTGCGTTAGTGAGCTGAAACGGCAGGTGATTATAATAGAAGTCGTTGAACTGCTGTCCGACCAACGGCATCATGATGCCATGGATTTTCCGTGACCGGTCCTTCGTGTATTTAAGGATGTTCATCTGTACGTAGAAGAGTTCCTCGAACTTAAGGCGCGCCTGCGCCTTACGCAGCATATCGGGATCGGACGGGTAATGGATGTTACGCACCGCCTCATCGTAGGAGATGAATCCATAACGCTGGATGAGGAACGGAGGGAGCGTCTCGGGCAGGGGTTGGGTGAGCATCTTCAGCACGTTTGCCGTGATTTTCGCCATGGCATTGGAGTTCAGCCCCCGTTTCTTCATACGTTCGGATGTGTTATAGGCAGGCCGGAGCGACTGTAGAGCAGATGATGATGTATGGTGCTGATTGACTGCGCTGTTATCCTCCTCGAAAAGCTGACGCTGATAATTCTGGAAAGCTATGGCAGTGGAGTCGCCATACTGCGAGATATCGACCGGTTCAATTTCCGGATGCGCCACGTTGATACGCCCTTTGAACACCTGCGGCTTGCCAAAGATGATGTAGGTGGTGCGGGGCTTATAAGTCTGAGGAATGTATTTGAGTCCCTGGAACCAGACAAGGTCGATGGTACCGGTACCGTCGGAGAAGTTGGCCACCAGACGCTGGGCCCTACCCTCACCAACCTTGTCGAAGCAGATAATCTGTCCGACCAGCTGGACATACGGCATATTGCCGTTGATTTCGGAGATACGGTAAAATTTGGTTCGGTCGATATATTTATAAGGGTAATAAGCAAGCACATCGCCCACCGTAGTGATGTCGAGTTCTTTCTTCAGCAGGTCAGCCCGGTTAGGTCCGACTCCCTGGATGAATTTTATGTCCTGGTCAAGCGTGATGGCTATTTACGATTTACGATTAATTACTTACGAGAAGACAAGAAGACAAGAAGACAAGCGTCATCGGGCATCGAGCCCTCGACTCTTGACGCGGTCGGGACGACCACGCCCCCAGCCGATGTCCTATCGGGCTACATTCGGAACGACTCACATCCGATGTTCTATCGGGCTACATACGGAGATTGAAAGACCTAATCAGAAAGGCTGTTGTTCAGGAAGGAACGGGCAGCTTCGATGATGGTGTCATTGCCTTTGGACACGTCGTCGGGGTTGATAGAGACGGAGATGTCGGGAGCGATACCGAATTCCGTGTGATTACGATTTGCATCGAGGAAGACGACAGCAGAGAACCGGAGTCCCCATCCGTTGGGTAGTTCCTGATTGAACGGCATGCCACTTCCACCGCCTGTGGTGTCGCCCAAGACAGTGACATTCGGGAAACACTTCATCGACTTGACCAGGTCGTTGGCAGCAGAGAAAGTCTCGCGGTTGGTTAGCACCACCGTTTTCTTCTGCCATCTGACCCCATCGCTGGGTGTGACATAGACCGGCTCCGGCTTGGAGAAGTCGTTATGCCCTTTACCGGTCTTATGATAGACATAGCCGACGAGCGTTTTCTCGTTGGTGAAACGGCTGGCGAGCTTGTCTGCCGTGTCGAGGCTTCCACCACCGTTGTTCCGAACATCGAGAATCAGCCCATTGCATCCTTTGAGATAGTCGAACATAAGTGAGAGGTTACCATCGCCGAGGGGATTCTCGAACGATTCACACCTGACGTATGCGATGTTGTCGTCGAGAATACGGTATTTGAGGGACGAAGCGATGAGATAGTCGTTGCCTTTACCGAGATACTGCTCCACGACCTCGGCATCGTAATTGCGGTCGTAGTCCTCATAATAGGACCAGTTGCGTCCGAGGTCATAGACCGCAGAGAGGTTGACATGACCGTCACGTAGCTCTCCAATCATGTTGCAGAGGACTTCGAAGAGCTGTTGGCTGCTCATGTCGGGACTGAGTTTAGCAGCATATCGCTCATGGATCTCATCCCAATCCACACCGAGCTGTTCTTTCTTGTAGTCGAAGAAACAGTAACGCTGGTCCATCAACTGCCAAAGTGCCTCGAAGTTACCCCGGATGGTGTCGGAAGAGGTTATTTCCTCATTGACGCAAGAGATGCAGAGGAACAAGGATAATATGTAGAAGTACTTTCTCACGGAACTCACAGAATATGATTTTTTTAAACGAACGAAGATTTTATAGATTTTATTTTTGCAACAACGAATCTGTGCGATTTTAAAAGAATTATTAGTGTATGACTTGTTTTACGGTTATTGCATGCGTGGATGGATTTGAAGGAGTTTTGGTGACGGGTTTATTACGGTTATTATTTAGACACCCCACGGGGAGTCTCTACTTGTCCTACCGTTATTTCATGCGTGAGGGGGATTTGGGAGATGTTTTGGAGAGACGGGCGGACGTTTTGGACCGTGCTACGCCGGTCAGATGTGCGGTCGAGACGACCACAAACCCAGCCGAGGGTCCTTTAGGGCTTTTTACGGTTTTATTTTAGACCCCACCTTTGCACTTAACGTCTTCTGCTTCGCCTTCGTTCCTTGGCTCGCACAAGCCGAATGCTGCACCACCTCATCGCACAATCGATTATCAATCGATTCTGTGCTGAGTTCCCCACGGGGAGTTCTACCGCTTTTATAAGCGGAGGAAGCGGGATGTGATGCCTATCATGAAGGAGTGAGTGTATGAATGGTAACGTAGGCGGTTGAATGTTGATTGCATGAAATAACCGGCGTATGAGAAGCGCAGAGCAGTCTTTGAGGATTTGCGGACGGGGATGTCGAGGTTGAGGAGATGTCGCATGGACGGCATGTTTCCCGGATGGGCAAAGACAATGTTGTGGTCGTAATTGCCAAGCTGGAAAGTCTCGTAGTATGACTGTCCGTAGTTTTCGGAGAAAGCCAGTCCGATGCATGGAAGATACAGCTGATAAGCCAAGGTCATGCGCCTTTTGAGAAGGTTGAAATCCCATTTCGCCTGCGCAGTGAGGTCGAGCATGAGGTCAGCCTTCGCCTGTGCCGGGTTATTGCCGTTACGCTCGTTATATACACAGCCGAAGTAGGTGGACAGCTGGGGTCCTGCAGCGAAAGCAAGCACAGAGCAGTTGTTTGTGAAATGAAACTCTTTGAGAGGCTTGAGCCAAGCAAGAGCATAACGCATACCACCCGCATATTCGTTGACGTTGCCTGCAGGGTTTTCGGTGAAGGCGCAGTCGAGGTCGAAGAGGGTCTGAAAAGTGAGATTATGCTGTCCGAAAGCACTTACCTCACGTTCTGTCTGACGCTGGAGATGCGCAGCAGGTCCGGTGTGGGAATATGGCGAGAGGTAGGTGTCGAGCACACTGGCATAGCCGCCACCCACAACGAAAGAGTGAGAACGTTCATGCTGCTGAGCCTTAACCATAAATGGAGAAAAGAGCAACAGATAGGCTATGAGGGTTTTGGAAGACAAGGATTATTAAGTGAAAAGTGAAAAGTGAATAGTGAATAGTTAAAAGTGAATAGTGAATAGTGAATAGTGAATAGTGAATAGTGAAAAGTTAAAAGTGAACAGTGAATTTACTCTGACAAGCGTTTTCGGGCATCGAGCCCTCAACGCTTGACGCGGTCGGGACGACCACGCCCCCAGCCGATGACTATTGGGCTTCAGAAAAGTTGACGGTTGGGCTACTGATAAGATGATTGTTGGGCTACTAAAAACCGAATCAGAAGAGGCGCAGCTGACCGGTGAGTTCATCGCGGATTTCGTCGTCAGACTTGTCGTCATCGGATTTGTGAGTGATGTTCCCATCATCTGAAAAGTCGTCGTTATTTTCGTCATCATTGCCGTCTTCGGTGTCATCGCCAGTGTCGTCATTGGTGTCGTCGTCTTCGTTTTCGGGCTCAGGGAAGCGAATGGGTTCCAACTCAATCACCTGATCGAGGGCAAAGGTAGTCAGGCGTTTGCCTTTTGCCTTGAATCCTTTGACCGCTATAAACTCCTCAGCATCGATTTCAAGCGGTCCTTTTGCAGTGTCTGGTTCTAGGAACGAAATCTCAAAGCGAGGATAAGGTGTATCTGTAAGTGTGAGCAGGCGAGACTCAGGATTACCCATAATGTTCTGGATGTTCTTGGTAGCCTCAAAGACAAATCGCTTGATATACGGATAATTGTCATTGTCGGCATCAAAGAGGACAGCCGTCCACACCTTTTCCGGATCGTACTTCTCAATGACCAGTATATCTTTCTCGAAATGGTTGTTAACATCGAAGTCGGTGGTGTAGAAGTCACCATTTTTCATCACAACGATGATACGGTCGTCGTTGTGGAACTCACCAAGGAATATGCCCTGCTCATCGTAGTTGAGCCGCTGTACATCCTGGTCGTACCACACCTTACGTCCTCCGAGGGTGGATCCGCCGTGCGACTTGAGCTGTATGCGATAGATGTCATGCTTAGTCAGCTGATTACCACGTGAAGTCCTGCCTTTGATTGCAATCTCACTGAAGTCCTTTTCTATGACCAGTCTTTTCAGCTTCTCCTTGGGTTTGAGCGTCACCTTAATGGTCTCTGCCTCTCCGTTGTAGTTCGCCGTGAAATAAGTGATGCGTGACTTAGGTGTACCCATGGTGACATCGTACTCCTTGTCGCGTGTGACAGATGTCACGTTGAACCGCTTCATGTATGTGACCCCCGAAGCTCCATCCTTATAGCAGACATTGAATATAGTGCGTTTGTCGGCTTTCTTGAAAACAGCCACATGGATGATTTCCGCTTTTCGTTTTTCACGCTTGCTCTTCTCGGTCTCACCCACAAATACCTTCTCCGCCACTTTAATCACCTTATAGGTACCGTCACGGTAGAATAGGATGATGTCGTCGATATCTGAGCAGTTGCATACGAACTCATCCTTCTTGAGACTAGTACCGATAAATCCGTCAGCACGGTTGATATAGAGTTTCTGGTTGGCCTCCGCCACTTTCGCTGCGACGATGGTGTCAAACGATCGAATCTCCGTAAGTCGAGGATGGTCAGCCCCGTATTTTTTCTGTAGGAAGCGGAACCACTGAGCAGTGACCTCAACGAGGTTGTTGAGGTCGCGTTCTATATCCTCGATTTCCGCCTTGATACGCGCTAGCATCTCATCCGCCTTGTCCTTGTTGAACTTGAGGATACGCTGCATCTTGATTTCCATAAGCCGTAGGATATCATCCTTCGTGACCTCCCGAACAAAAAGATGGTAGAAAGGCGTGAGCCGTTCATCCACATACTCACACGCCACATCCATGTTCTTTGCGTTCTCAAATTCCTTCGCCTTATAGATACGTTCCTCTATGAATATTTTCTCAAGAGAGAGAAAATGGAGCTGTTCCAGCAGTTCCCCCTTTCGAATCTCCAGCTCAAGGCGTATGAGGTTTTTCGTGTTATCGACAGAACGCCGCAACACATCACTGACAGTGAGGAACTGTGGTTTTCTTTCGTCAATGACACAGCAGTTAGGTGAGATACTGATTTCACACTCTGTGAAAGCATATAAAGCGTCGATGGTCTTGTCGGATGAAGTGCCCGGCATGAGATGGAGGAGAATTTCCACCCCTGCCGAAGTCATGTCCTCCACTTTCTTCACTTTGATTTTACCCCTTTCCGCCGCTTTCAGTATAGAGTCGATAAACTGACTGGGATGCTGTGGTGATCCGGTGGTCTTTCCGAATGGTAACTCAGTGATGGCAAGCGTCTTAGCATCGCGTTTCTCGATTTTCGCCCTGACACGCACAGCCCCTCCCCGCATACCGTCGTTGTATTTGCTCACGTCGATGCTTCCTCCCGTGGGGAAGTCGGGATATAGCTGGAACGGCTCGTTGTAGAGATAATGCACCGCCGCCTCGCAGAGCTCGTTGAAGTTATGCGGGAGAATTTTACATGACAGACCTACGGCAATGCCCTCCGCACCCTGGGAGAGAAGCAGCGGGAATTTCACCGGCAGCGCAATCGGCTCCTTATTTCTTCCGTCGTAAGAGAGTTTCCATTCCGTCGTTTTCGGATTAAACACCACATCGAGGGCAAACTTCGACAAGCGCGCTTCGATATAACGCGCAGCCGCCGCGTCGTCGCCCGTGAGGATATTCCCCCAGTTACCCTGACAGTCGATGAGGAGGTCTTTCTGTCCCATCTGCACGAGTGCGTCCTTGATGGAGGCATCGCCATGCGGATGGAACTGCATGGTGTGTCCGACGATGTTCGCCACTTTATTGTATTTGCCGTCGTCCATGCGTTTCATGGAATGAAGAATCCTCCTCTGGACGGGTTTGAGACCGTCCATAATGTGTGGCACCGCCCTCTCCAGAATAACGTATGAGGCATATTCCAGAAACCATTTCTGGTACATTCCGCTGAGATGATGCGTGATAGAGTCTTTCATTTTTGTCGGGTCGTAGTCCGACTTTGGAGGCTGATGGTAAGCAGCATCTTCCTGTTGCATCTGCTCATCATCCAGTATCTCCTCCTGGTTTTCCATGTCGTTGTCTAATATTTCGTCGCTCATGAGAAGTTGGATAAGTTTATTATAATGAAGACAAGAAGGCGAGAAGGCAATAAGACAAGACGTCAGTCAGGCTTGTTCAATCTTCACGAAAGTACAGCTCATCTCGTTAACAATAACAAATCTTCTTTTGTCACATATCTTGCAAAGATACGAAAAAGAAACGAGAAAAAAGGAGATGAAGGTCAAAAAATGTGTTTACATTATGATTCAGAAGAAAAAAAGCATTAAATTTGCAGAAAAAAGCGATTAAGTGAAAAGAGAAAAGTGAAAAGTGTATTTACTCTGTAGATGGTAGGCAATCAACATGGGGGAGATGGAGACAAAAGAGAAGAAAATAAAGAATGAATATTTAGTTGCTTTTATTGCACACAAAAAACAAAAGGCTACAATTGATGAAACGAACAATCTTGATATTAACCTGGATAATTCTTCCTGTTGTTCCCATATTGAGCCAACAGAAGATAGTTGATATGGCAGAGCCGACGTTGAGTTCTTCTGCATCGGTGTTTGAAGGGCATGTGACGAAGCAGCGTTCAGACTACACCGACTCAGTGCGTGTGTATGTGTTTGATTTGATTGGTAAAGAGGGATTCACCCTCTACTCCAAGCTTGACTCTACAGGTTATTTTCGATTTGAGGTGTTGACCGGCTGCACGACTGCCCTGTCTTTTATGCACGGCAAAAGCATTGAGGGCTATCTGCTAGTGGAGCCCGGTGAGACGACCTCTCTGACACTCAACGAGAAGACGAAGGACCCTGTGCTCCGTTGGACATTCGGAGGAGCCCACTCAGAATGGAATAACGGTATGAACCGCCTTCCATCCGACATGCGTTTCAACAGCCTGTATAACGAAGTGAGCAGACACTGGGCAAAATACACGGAGGACGAGGACGAGTTTCATTTTAAGGAGGAAGTCGTTCACAAACAGTCTGAGCTGGAAAACAAAATCAAGCATGCAGACGTAAGTGACGAGGTGAAGAGTTTCAATTATTTAGCATCGAAGCTTTATTTTCTTGAATTGCTAGGAGGTTATGCGATGACGCTGAATGAGAAATACCTTCAGCGTGGGATGGACCGGAGCGTGAGCAAGGATTTCTATCGTGAGGCAATAAAAGGTGATTTTCTACGCTTTAACGCGTTGCTCTATACACCAATGGGTAACCGTCTGAAACGTCTTGCCGCAGTATGCAACGAGCAACGGGGATCCCATTTCACCTATCCTCAGTTTTTAGACAAGACCGACTACGCCCACAAAGGGATGCTTTATCTGTCAGACAACCGTCTGCTGAACGATCGTCAGCTGAAGGCTATCGGCGAGCGCACACCAGAACTCATGGATCTGATTACCTCCCAAAATGAGGCACTTCGGGAGCGCAACCGCGATCTGTTGAGAAACCCGATGTACCACATCCGTTATATTGACGATGATGTGAAAGGGAAAGATGTCTATCATGCCATCGTAGATCAGTTTGAGGGGAAGATTCTCGTGATGGACTTCTGGGCGACCTGGTGTATGCCCTGCCGTATGGCGATGGAGAGCATGAAACCGCTAAAAGAGGAGTATAAAGACAAGGTGACATTTGTGTATGTGACCGGTGAGACCTCATCGGAAGACACATGGCGTCAGCTGATCCCCGACATCAAAGGAGAGCATTTCTTCATCACTGACCGTCAGTGGAAGGACCTTTGCAAGCAGATCAAGGTGAATTCGATTCCCGCTTATCTGGTGATAGACTGGGAAGGACTGATAACGAAACAGTTCAGCGGTTTTCCAGGAAACGAGGCGATAGCAAAAGAGCTGGATAAGCGGCTGAAAGAGAAAGAAGAGAAGGGAATGAAGAATGAAGAATGAAGAATTATTAGTGAAAAGTGAAAAGTGAAGAGTGTATTTACTTAGGGGATGAAAAAACTAATCGGGGCTTCAACTGTGAAAGGAAGTTGAAGCCCCGATATGTAAATATCATTATACGCTGAAAGACAATCTATGCTGAAAGACTATCTTTTAAAACAGCATGATTACAGCTTAACGGTGACAGTATCACCATTGTATGTGACTGTCTGGAAGGAGCCGTCAGCGAGTTTTACGCGGAAGGTGCGGCTGGAAGGCATGCCGTTGAAAGCACCTTGACGCTGTGCGATGGTAAGGGT
>JAEEOB010000140.1 GCA_016284045.1 Bacteroidaceae bacterium | reverse complement strand
AGGGCGACTCGCTCCGACTGCAGCACGACGAGCATATCATGGACGCCAATCAGGCCAGCTATGCCCTCAACTTGCCCAAACGACAGTACATGCATCTGGCCGTTGCCAATATTATTGACGATCCACTCATCGAACTGGTTAGCGATGAGCGCTGTCATACCTCTCATTTGCAACAGCACAGCCGAGACACCATCGACTCGCACACGACAGGACTCTTCACAGCCCGTCAGCCCATGGAGGTACTCGAAGGCATCGACCAGAACTTCAACGTACACCTTTATATGGCCAACTGTGCTGCGACACTGCTCATCGACACAAAAGGCCACGACGCCGAGGGAATCAAAGTGTATACAACAGGATTTGCCACACAGTTCAACATCTGTGACAGTGCCTATATATTCCCTGAAAAATCACCTATCGTCAGAACAAATAAGGTGGTGGATCCGGATCATGCGAACGAGATAGCCTACTGCTCGGTGACCTTCCCTTCGAGGGAACCGTCAACAACACGTTCAGTCATCGAGACGGAGGAGCCGTTTATCGCTGTGCCCGGTGATGAGTCGCTTTGGGAGATGCAAGTCTATGTGCCCAAATCCGACGGCAGCGTCACGAAGAACGTGCTCGGCATCAAGGCGCCTTTGCGTGCCGGACAGTTTAAAATCATCAAATGCTGGATAGGTGATGACGGTGAGATTGGCACTGCTGACTCGACAGTAGGTGTCAGCGTCACCCTCAATTGGAATGATGGTTATAACAACGAGATACCGCTATAAGTACATTGAGATATAAAGATTACATATGGATCCTAGCACTCCTGGCACTTCTGACCGGTTGCAGCAGTGAGGAGGTCGACGACACGACAGCAAGCGTGTCGGCACGACTGGCCTTGGCCGTCACACAGACGTCGATTCCGACGACACGCCAGGGTGGCGATGTGGTACAGTCAACGTCCGTTCGCGAAATCAACCTGTTGCGCAAGATTCCTTTTGGCATACCTGAAAACGGTTCCAAGATAACAGTCGACGACATTCCCAAGAGCCTGACGGAGAGCGGAACGACGTATCAGTACGACAAGTCCAACCAGAAGGTGTTTTTCTCAAAGGAGGTCATACTGGTTCCCGGCACCGCGTCCTTCCTGGTTTACGGACGTGCCGCACCCAAGGGCGATAATGCACAAAATGGTGTGCTGCAGACCACCATCACACCTGATGGCTATCCTGCCGACATCTCGTTCAGCCTCAAACAAATCTGTGCCACAACGGATGTTCCCAACGATGCAAAGGCCATTGCTGCCTACCTCAACCGCATTGCCAATGCGCAGGCCACCATAGATGGTACGACATACAGTTGGAAAAACAGCACTAACGCGTTGCTGAAACTGCTCTACACCAACTTCACCGGACAGAACCCGGAGTTCAGCACGGCGGCAAAGCGGGCAGGGTCGTCACTCAGCATCAGCAAATTCGTGGAGGCATTACGATTCTCGCTCAGCAACCAGAGCGAACACTTCATCGGCGATGCCACAGCCACAGCTATCAGGGATGCCATCATCGCTGAGATAGACAACAATAAGGACTTCCCCGCCAACTATCCTGGTTCCATCGGCCTGCCCGACGGAGCAGCCGTCTTGATGTGGACCTCTGAAGACGGATTTGTCCCTCAGGTGGAAACGAGTACCGAGGCTGCCATCAACAGCATCGACCGCTATTGCTATCCGGCAGAACTCTACTATTTCACCAACAGCCTCATCCGAACGTCCACCATGGACCTCGTCAACAGGGCTTATACCGATGAAACCGTCACAAAATGGGAGGATATCGTCAGCCAATACCAATCGGGTGGCGTGGTTACTGCCAACACGCAGGCGGCAGCCATCGTCGATCCCTTGCAGTATGCCGTGGGATGCCTGCAGGTGAAACTGAAAAAGGTAGCGCCGACACTCAAGGATAGTCAGGACCAGGACATCACGGTCACCGAGAAGGCCTTCCCCCTGACGGGTATCATCGTCGATGGACAGCATACGGTGGGCTTCGACTTCAAACCGCAGACGCCCCTGTCGCCCGACCGCTTCATCTACGACAACCAGGTCAAGACCAATGGCGACGACTATTACTATATGAGTACCACCGTCGACGAGTCGAACCCCGTCGAGACACTGGTTCTGCAAAGTGCCGAGAACGATAATAAGGTGAAGGTAATCCTCGAGTTCCAGAACAACAGCGACATCAACTTCTATGGTGCCAACAATGGCGTCATCTATCGCGGCACGAAGTTCTATATGATTGGAACCGTCAACCGTCCTACCGAGCGAACAGCGGACTATATGAACCAGGTGTTCACACAGGACTTCACCACCACACTATCGGTGAAGATTGCCTCGCTGAAGGAGGCATATAACGTGCTGCCCGACCTCCTCTCACCCAGCCTGGAGGTGGGTATCCAGATTACCAACAAGTGGATTCAGTCCACAACGACTACGGTACCCCTGGAATAAGGAATGAGAATAATAATAAATATAATAATAAATATAATAAGGAATGCGTAAGGTACTGACATACTTAATGACACTGATGCTGATGGCCTGTTCATCATCTGGCGAGGTCGAAAAGACTCCGCAGGAGGAAGAGCCGACCATGCTCAGCTTCTATGTCTATGCCCCTGAGCATCCGCTACTGACACGTGCCACTGTGGGCGACGTGGACCCCATCGGTTATGAGGCGCAGGTCAATAGTCTGCAGATATGGGTCTTCGAGACCGCCAATGGCAAACTGGTGGCCTATTATGAACCCAAGTCTTCCGATATTGAAAAGCTGAATACGGGTGAAGGCGACGTCTATCAGGTGCCCGTCAGCCGCAGCTTTGCCGACCGCCGACCTCGCGTCGATGTCCTTGTGCTGGCGAATGTTACCGAGAATACGCATGGCAAGAAATATGATAAGAATACGTCGCGCGAAGAATTGCAGAAGGCCGTGCTCGACAACAACCATTTCGGAACTGATCCGTTGAATAATAAGGTACCTGACGACGGACTGCCCATGTCGGGCGTATTGCTCAACCAACCGGTAACGGGCGAAAAACCCGTGCTGCGCATCGGTACGGACTACTCGGAGATGGCTACTGTCCGTCTGGTGCGTATGGTCTCGAAGCTCCGCTTCGTATTCAGTTCACTGACTGGCTCCAATGTCCAGATTACGGGCATCACCATTGACGCGGGACTGATGGCCAGCGAGGAATTCCTGTTCTTGAACGGACCGTATACTGGGCGAAACTTCCGTGTGTCGCAATACTTGGACTATGATGCCATTCTGTTGGCCTCGGCAGTGGGTGTGAAGGGTACTACCAATCCACTCGACTTCATCTTCATCGAGGGTGTCGAGAGTCCACAGGAGTACGAGAGCCGCATCAACACCGCCGTAGCAGAGAGCAAGGCAACGTCAATAGGACCCTACTACCTGCACGAGAGCGGTAAAATGATAACCGGTAAAGTGAAATATAAGGTCGGTAATGGTGACGAGAAAACCGCTGAGTTCAAAATGGCCGAGGCCGGCGACTTCTCACGCAACCACACTTGGCTCATTTATGCCTACTACGGCGACGCCGTACTGAACTTCAACCGGGTCGATGTCAATAGCTGGACCGACCGCGACGTCAGAAATCATGATGTGTATAACTGGTAAAAAAAGATAAAGAAGAGTGAATAGATTTAATATAATATATAAGGTACGCGTGAGGGTGTTGCTGATGGCAGCCATCCTGCTCGTCGGCTGTACGGCCGACGACGACACTGCCGTGCAGCAGGAAGACACCTTGCAGCTCGCAGCCTATACGCGGTCTTATACCGATGTCACCACCCGCGCCGTGCCAGGCTATAGTCCTTTCGAGCCCGAGGGTGTCACCTCTATCGGCATCTATATGACTCCGGCTGATGAGGGTGATCCCGCTCTGGAATACTTCAGCTATAATGGCTTTAAATGGCAGTCGAACATCGGCGTAAAAGCACGCCAATACTACATCTACGGTTTCATGCCCGGCGATGTTATCAACAAGTCTAACTGCTCCATCACTCCCCTGTCGGGTGATTATGCAAACGGTGCCGTACTCACGCTTGACGGACTGAAACCCATCAGCAAGACCGATGTGTGCGTCGTCGTGGGCGTAGGTGGAACCACCAAACCTTCTACGGACAAAAATGCAAATAATGCACAACTCGGAAGTTTCCTCTACAATGGAGCGGATAAAGGCAAGGGGCAGCACTATGTCAACCTGCTGATGGACCATATCTACAGCTGCCTGCAGTTCAAAATGAAGGTCGCCGAGCAGTATGCCCAGGTGCGAACCATCAAACTCAAGCGCATGGAGCTGAAGAGTTCAAAGATCAGCGCTACCAAAGCAGTCATCACGCTGACAGCCAACACAACAGGAGCAAATCCTGTCACGAAAGTAACATGGGACACCCCCACTGGTGAAACGGGAATGTCCATGGTATTGTTTGAAAGCGAAGAGGGCAAGGCGCTGTCGGCCACCACAGAACTGATGCTCAGCGGTAACATCATTCCCGGCTGTACCGATGTGCTGTCGCTGATGACCACCTACGATGTCTACGACCGCAAGGGGCACCTCGTCCGTAAGGACTGTGTGGCCACAAATAAGTTACCATCATCGCTGTTGCTCTCTACCCTGAAGGCCGGTGAGCGACAGCCGGTGGCACTGACGGTGGCACCCACCTATTTATATGTGTTGTCGGACCCCGATTTGGACAACCCGACGGTAACGATAAATTGATAATTGATAATTGAAAATTGAGAGTTAAAGATACCATAATCAGTCTGATGATGCTCCTTGCTGCTACGGCGGTGCAGGCGCAGATAGTCATTGGCGGCAGCGTCTATGGTGGCGGTAATGCCGGCGATACAGGAGGTAAAACAAACGTCACTATACACTCCGGAGACATCGACGCAGTCTTTGGCGGAGCACGAATGGCCGATGTCAAGGGCTCTGCCTTTGTCCATCTCGACGGCGAACATGCCTCTAACTATATCGTTATCAACAAAGTTTATGGCGGTAACGATATCGCTGGAACCATCGGTAAGTCAGCAACGCTTCCTGCAGCCTTGACCAAAACCGCAGAGAACAAGATTTCAACCAATTGGAATGCCCTTGTCCGTATCTCTACAAAGACAACGACAACAGGTGAAGGGGCTGATGCAAAAGTGGTAGAGACAGATGATGCACAGAAGATTTACATTGGTCAGCTCTTTGCTGGTGGTAACGGAGACTATTACTATAGGAACGAAGGCACTACTCACGAAATCTATCTGACGAAGGATGACTATGATAACAATAAACAGCCGATAGCCACCAATACTACCGGTTTCTCACAGCCCGCTCTAGGTAAGGCCTATCTGGAGCTCTTAGGAGGTTCCATCGTGTATGCTTATGGCGGCGGTAATAATGCAACGATAACGGATAGTACCGTCATATTCCTCGATAACCCGAGTAAAGTAGTTAACAGCATTGTGGACGCGAAGAATCCGAATGCTGACAACAATGGAGAGGTCTTGACCATGGACCGCTTCCGCAACAAGATGGGCATCAATACTGGATTCTCGCATCCCAGCAGTGATGAGTTCCAGATTGGCCGCTTCTTTGGCGGTAACAACGTGGCCGAGATGGCCATCCGTCCGACGTGGAATCTGAAACGTGGACTCATTCGAAACCTTTATAATGGTGGCAACAAGGGAGCTATGACACACGAAAATGGTATCCTGATGCGACTCATCTCTCCTGACCTCACGGTCGATAATGTCTATGGCGGATGCCGTATGGCCGACGTGATGCCTATGAAGGATGGAAAAATCAATAAGATTGACAAGGAAACCGTTGACGGTATTGAATATCCTGCCGGTTACGCAGCCCGATTAAGGATTGATGCTGGTAACATCAATAACGTCTATGGCGGTAACGATATTACCGGTAAGGTTTATGGCGGTAATGCCGTGGGTATTCACACCAGCATTCGTGGTGACGTCTATGGTGGTGGCAACGGCTCGTATCCCTATACGGATAACGAGAAGTTGAAAGATGACGTCATCTATGGAGACCTCTATTATCAGGTGCCTGCCGGCAAGACCTCTGCGGAGGCGCTCAAAGACTTCCGACCCAATGCCGAGTCAGTATCCATTCGTGTGATAGGAACAGATGCCAATCATCCTACTGTCATCGGTGGTGCTCTCTACTGTGGTGGTAACAGTGCTACCCTGCACAACGACGATCCTTACTCCAATGCTGCGGCAGAGCTGAAGATTGGCTCTTATGTCATTGCCGATAAGGTGTTCCTGGGCAACAATGGTGAAAACATGGTGACCAGCAATGCCGAGGTGAAAGACGGGGACAACATCATCAAGCGAGAAGGCACCTTGCTGACCCTCAAGAACACCGATAAGACCGGTGATGGTTCGAAGTTCAATTCGATGGACTTGACCGATCCTGCCACTTT
>JAEEOB010000139.1 GCA_016284045.1 Bacteroidaceae bacterium | reverse complement strand
AGGGGGCGCGGTGTGCGCTCCAGTTTCACTAACTCAAAGTTATACTCCTTCTTGGCATCGAAAATCTTCACGATGAGTCCGGGCAGTCCGCCGAACTTCCACGGGCCGTGCTGGATGGGGATTTCTGATGT
Source organism: Bacteroidaceae bacterium (assembly GCA_016284045.1). GTDB lineage: Bacteria > Bacteroidota > Bacteroidia > Bacteroidales > Bacteroidaceae > UBA3839. The sequence continues at coordinate 10,164 of JAEEOB010000139.1, read as the reverse complement.
GAACCACGCTACATAATCACGCCCTCGCCAGTGGCAGGTGGCCTTCTGACAACGGTAGCCGTGTATGGTCTGCTGTTCATCCTTCAACGTCCACTGTTGCTGCGGCACCGGCTCGGTGTACTGGCAACATTCGCGCTCGAGATTCATCGGCATGATGGCGAACTCCGTTAGTTGGCCGTCCTTGATGTAAATCTCGTCAAACTGGTATTCCGACCAGCGGCTGGGATATTTGCCCCCGAACTTCCGACTGGCGTAGCCGCTTTCCCCATTGCTATTCTTTATCAGTATCGGTTTGTATGCCGAATCGCTGTGTGCCACGAAATAACTGGCATACTTCGTATATTGCTTGCCCACTTGCAGCCATCCGAGGTCGATGTAGGTGTTTTCGTCCTTGATGTTTTCGGCATTAAAGGCGTAGTAAACGGTCACTTCCGCCTTATCTATCTCCGTCGGTGGGATGCTTCCTCTTCTTGAAGAAGGTGGAACATCGCCCTGTTTCCACTGCGCACTCGCCATACCGCACACAATGGCGAGGGCGATGATGATGGTGATGAGTCTTCTGTTCATAGGCTATTCTAATTCCAATGGACTGTAAGGTGTATATTTCGATACGGCCTCGCCTATAATCATATTTCCAGAGGCATCTACGGTGGCCTTGTGATAATCTGTGGCCTTGAACCAGTTCTCGTTGAATGACTTTTGCTGCTTCCACACTTTTTCTCGCGTAGAGCGGAGGTAATTCTTGAAGTCGTATTTGAAGATAGGATACGGTTTCGACGATATTTGCACTGCCTCAAAACGATAGACTCCTGCCGTATCCTGTAACTTCAGAATAAGACCAGGCAAACCACCGAACTTCCACGGTCCAGCCTTCACGGGGATGTCCGTAGCAAACCACGCTACGAAATCGCGACCGCGCCAGTGGCATGTGGCCTTCTGGCAGCGATGGCCGAGTATCATCTGTGTTTCCGTGCCCATCCTCCACTGTTGTAAAGGATATGGCTCAGTATAGAATGCATTGTATCTGCCCAATCCTTGTGGCATGGTGGCATACACCGTCAGTTTCCCATTTTCAATAAAGAGGTCAGAGTATTCATACTCGCTCCATCTGTCGGGTTTCTTACCTCCATTGCCAAGACGAATCGGAACAGAATGTGCCCCTGGGTGGGATTTATGCCATAAAGCCACCAGCGAATCGGAACGGAAGAGAAAATCACTGTAATATTTCGTCACCCGCTTACCGATGTCCAAGCGTTGATGGTCTATATAAGTGTTAACGTCTTTCACATTTTCAGCATTGAAGGCATACCACACCCTGATGCGGGTTGTGTCAATGACCGTCATCTTCCCTGCACCTCTGTGGGACGGTGCCATACAATAAGCGTTTTTCGGTTGCGCATTAGCCCCACTACATAGGGCGGTAAGGGCGATAATCAGTGTGATAAGTTTTTTGTTCATGATGATTTTTTATTCTTTTTCCAACTGTTCAAAGGAAACTCTTTTCGGGGCAGGTCTTCCTTCGAGGCTTGTCCATCCGATGGCGTTCAGATAGTTCTCTGTATATTCCTTCTGCAGTTTCCAAATACGCTTGCGGGTTGTTTTGGGATAGAGTGACTCTGGATATTGACAGATGGGAAAGGTGCCACGCTCGATGGCCACGGCCTCCCACTCATAGAGATGTTGTGTGTCATAGACCTTAAGGATGCAGCCAGGCAGTCCTCCGAATTTCCACGGACCACCCTTGATGGGCACATCTGCAGCGAACCATGCCACAAAATCACGGCCACGGAAATGACAGGTGGCTTTCTGACACCGATGGCCGAGAATGGTCAGTGTTTCACTTGTCAGCGTCCATTTCATCAGTGGCCACTGCTCGGTGTAACGCCCATTGTCCTTTTCCGCATACAACGGCATACAGGCCCACTCCGTCAGGGTGTTTCCTTTAATAAAATAGTCAGAATAGACCAGTTCGCTCCAATTGTCCGTATTTTCGCCACGAATAAAAAAGGTCTTGGGAACGTAGCCCTGGTGTCCTTTCTCCTTTTTCCACTTGGCAACTTCCAAGTCGGAGGTATATACAAACTCACTACTGTACTTTTGCATCCTTCTGCCCACCTCCAACTTGCCAAGATCCAAGTAGGTGTTCTCGTCTTTGACATCCTTGGCATTGAGTGCATACAAAATACGGACGTTGGCGGTGTCCACAACGATTCGCTTGTCGTACCCTCGTTTCTCCCTGACGGGTGCCCTTCCGTTAATTTTGGGTTGTGCCCACACCTCACCACATACGGCAAGAATGGTGAGGAATATAATTATCCGCTTCATATATTTACGAAGTTAAGAAGTCACTGATACCTATAGGCTACTGCATGTGATGCTCTCTGACGGACAGCCTTACCCTTCAGTCTGGCAGGTTTCCATTTAGGCATATTCCTAACAAACTGTACCGCTGCGGCGTCAAGGACGGGATGGACTTTCTGGCTATCGGGAACGTGGGCATCGGATATGCTGCCGTCGGCTTCCACAACGAAATGCACGACGACGGTTCCCTGGGCTTTATCTTTCTCCGCCTCTTTCGGGTATTTCATGTGTTGCATCATAAAACTCAACATTCCATCCTGTCCTCCCGGGAACATGGCTCGTTGCTCCACTTGGTCAGGTTTGTAGATAGTTTGTCTCTGTGACTGCGCTGAGATAGCGACTGCATGCAGCATCATAACTGCAAAGGCAATAATCAGGTTCTTTTTCATCTTTGTTTTTGATTAAGCTGTTTTTAATTATGTTTTTATCTTATTGGTTTCCTGCTTAAATACTCGCACATTACTCCAGCTCCAAGGGGGCATACTCGTGTGGCTTGGATATCAAGTCACCGATAGTGCCGTCTTCGTTGAATCGTCGTCGCCCGGCGGTCTTCGGATAGTTGAGGTTGAAGGCTTGCTGCAGTTTCCATGTCTTTTGGCGTGTGGATTTCATAAATTCCTCCTTGGGGTATTGCCAGATGGGGAAATTCCCCTTTTCTATCGACACCGCCTCAAAGACGTATAGGCTGTCCACATCGTGAATCTTCATGATCAGTCCCGGTAGTCCGCCGAACTTCCACGGCCCACGGCTGATGGGAATGTCGGGAGCGAACCATGCTATGTAGTCGCGTCCTCGCCAGCGGCAGATGGCTTTCTGGCATTGATGACCGAGAAACGATGCGGTGTCTTCTTGCAACGTCCATTCCTGTCCACGCCATTTCTCCTCGTATCGCTGTGGCCATTCCTGTCCCATCGGCATAACTGCCCATTCGTTGAGCGTGTCACCATGGATGAAGATGTTGGAGTATTGGTACTCGCTCCAAATACCTGGTTTCTTGCCCCGCATCCACCATGTTCCGTTTGGGACGCTCTGCGCATGCGGGTTCATCTTTGCCCACTGCACACGTTCGCTGTCTGCAACTTCCACAAACCAGCTGCTGTACTTAGTCATGCGTTGGCCTATGAGCAGCTGCCCGCAGTCCAGATAGGTGCTGTCCTGTGTGATGTCCGTTGCACCCCATGCATACTTGATGCGCAGGTTGGCAGTGTCGATGGCTTTACGCCTCACGACGGTATTGTGCATTCCACTCGCATCGGCATCGCTTTGTTTCCACTGGGCATTTGTACTGATGCACACGGAGACGAAGATAAAGGTGAATATGAAGTTCTTCATGTTCATAATATTGCTTTCTTTATTTTGGTTTTACAATAGTTTGAATCGAACCGTGGCGAGGATGTTCCTCGGACGGAGCTGCGTGGTGTTGGTGTAGATGTCAAGACCTGAATAGTTGACTCTGGTATAGGTGCGCTGGTCAAAAAGGTTGTTGAGTTGCAGCTCAAGGTCGCAATGCTTCAGTTTGTACTTCGCCTTGATGTCTCCAAACCAGGCATGGCGGTCGGTAGCGGTGAGGTTTGAGTAGTTGTCCTCAACTGAAACGGCAAGTGTCATCTGCTTAGTGACATAGACATTCATGGAGAGGCGCTGGGTGGCTGAACGGACGGTGCGGGCGAGGTCACTGCCGCCGCTGTCTGTCCAGCTGCTGTTCCAACTGTAGCCGCTGCTCAGCACAAAGTTGAGCCATGGCAGTGGTGTGATGGTGCCACCGGCTCCGAGGCTGACCGTACGGCTGTTGAACGGATAGAGATTTCCTGCAATCAGCTGTTCGCTGTGACTATGACCATAACCGCCGAAGGCTCGGACGGTGGTCTGCAGCCAGTCGAATCCCTTGCTGAAGTCGAGGTTGAGGTTATAGGAGTCGGATGTGGTGGCCTGGTCAACGGCTTGGACCACACTGGTGGCTCCATCGTAGGAGTAACCGTAGATTTGGTTGTCCCGGGTGTGGCTGTAGTTGGCGTTGAGGCGGAAGAACATGGCATTCAATGCACTGCGGTAGCCGATGCTGGCTCCGGCTCCCACACGGTCGGTTTCGGACAGCTGTTCCACGTATGACCGCTGGAAGGCCCGGTAGTTGTTCATGATGTAGCCACTGTAAATGCCACCCGGGTCACCCACATTCTTGTAATATGATGCGTTGATGTTGCCGCTCCAGTCGCGCCACTCATAACTGGTGGAGAAGTTTGGGGATACAAGCAGGTGAGTGTAACTGTGCTTGTCATCCCGGATGCGGTCGTCGAGAGTCTGTGTGTAGAGGTTCAACGGGCATCCAAGGGATATACGCCAGCCGCCATGTTCCCATTTGTAATGTTGTCCGAGAGTCAGTTCGTAGGTGTTGTACCAAAGATCGTTTCTGATTTGGGAACTGGCTGATTCATCGGTTGGAGGCGTGAAACCGTCTAGGTCGGTTTCTATACCGTGAAAACTGGCATTGGCTATCACACCGTAAGCAAGGGTGAAATCGCCGAAACGGAAGTCATAGTTGGTGTGGAAATTGGTGTTGATGTGGCGTGATTCAATGTCTTGCTGATAGTCATGGCTATTGAATATCTCCTGCTCAGCATTGAGTGAATCCACGCCCACAGTAAGCGTATTGGGCCGTTGTGCATAGCCTATTGAGAAATGCAGGTCTAAGGTGTGCTTGCCTACGTTCTTGATGAGATTGGTCGTATTGCTCACCGCCAGTGTCGGACGGTCAAAATGCTGGTGTGTGCGTTCGCTGCCGTAGTTTTTGGACTGAGGGCCAGTCAACTGTGACGTCAGCAGACCCTCCACCCTGTCGGAATTCCAACTGCCGTCGAACTTAATGACATTGGCAAGGAAGCCGTCTTTGGCGTTCCACATATATCTTAGGTTGCCACTGAGATTGTTCAGATGTGTGCGTGAGGTCAGCGTCTCAGTGGTCATCAGCCGGCTGTCATCGCTGATGAAATGGTCGCTCTCCGACATACCCTCACGGCGGATGTCGTCGTTGTGGTAGGCTATGTTCATCGTAATCTCAGAGTCCTTACCCACTTTCTCCAGGTGGTTCATCGTGACTATGTGGCTGTGATTATCGAAGATGCGTTTCTGTGGCAGGCCCGCACCCGATGGCAGCATGACATTCGTCGGACAGAAAGGGTAGAGGCTGACACTGTTGATGTTGGAATAATGTGAGGTCAGTTCCTTTGAGACATCATCGCCAGTGTTGTTCCCTTTATACAATGTCATGTTCTGGCGCCGTTTGGCGAAGTACATGCCTACAACCTCGGCTGTCCATAAAGGATTGGATCCTATGACCGTCTGTCCGTCGGAAAGGGGACGGCTGTCAAGACGCCACGGTCCTGACTGTTGCCAACCGCCTCCTAACATCGTATTCACGGCTACTGTGCCTTTTGCGGCATCTTTCAGTTTCAAGTTGATGGCAACGTCATCGGTGAGGGTTCTGTCCTGCAGCGCCTTGATGGGCTGGTGATGCTCCAGCACCTGTACTGTGGCCACATCAGAGGCATTGATGTTGTTCGTGGCGAGTCCGTAGCGGCCTTGCAGCAGGTCCATATCCTCGACATAGAATTTCCTGATTGCCTTGCCGTTGAACTTGATGGCACCGCTCTCAGAAACCTCTATCCCGGGCATTCGCTTCAGCACGTCGCCGATGACACGGTCGCCCTGCTGCTGGTAGGCACCGACAAGATAACTGATTGTGTCACCGTGCTGACGTATCTTGTCGGCCTTGATGGAGACCTCCTTCAGTTCGATGACCTGCTGTTTCACTTTGAAATCGAGCCGCTGTGAGCGGTTGGCAACGAATTTCACATGGTTTCCGATGGTCAGTCCCGAGGCGGTGACGGTCAGAGAATCGGCAGTGGTCTTGATTTCCAACTTATAGTACCCATTGGCATCGGTGTCTGCAAAGCCGATGATGTTGCCTGTGCCTTTCGGCGACACGGTCACGTAGGCATCAACAACCTTACCGAGAGAGTCTGTCACCGTACCCTCAATGACGGTCTGTGCATCAGTCCTGCCACAGGTGGCGGTGAGTATGAGGGTTAAGGCTATGAGTTTCGTTTTCATTTGTCTATGTGATGATTTATGATTTCCATCAATTCCTGCTTTTCCTCATCGTTGAAGGTATTGTGGTAAATGATTGCATGAAGAGTGGGGAAATGACGCCACAGGAATCGGCGTATAGATGCTTTTGTAATCATAGGTTATTCTAATTCTAATGGTTCATACGGAATCTTGCCCCCTGACGAAGGCACCCATTCGCCGGCGGCGTTCTTCATCATTCCGCCCATACGGCCGATGGTGTTTTTATATTCAGCGTTCAGGTCATGGTTGAGTTTGAGATACCGTTCACGGCTGCCCTTACGATAGCCATCGTAGGCATAACGGATGATCGGTTGCTTTCCGCGCTTGATGCTCACTGCCTCGAACGTGTAATGACGGTCTTTGTCATATATCTTCAGGATGAGGCCCGGCAGTCCTCCGAAGATCCACGGGCCGCGTCGGATTGGGATATCTGGAGCAAACCATGCCTCGAAGTCGCGGCCATGCCAGTGACATACGGCTTTCTGGCATTGGTGACCAAGAACGGTTGCAGTATCATCTGTAAGCGTCCAATTCTGAGATGGATACTGACTGACAATATAGCCGTTCTCTCCCTGAAAGCCGTGCGGCATGGTGTGGTATTCCGTGGCGGTCTCCCCTTCGATATAAATATCGGTGTATTGTATCTCGTTCCAATAGTCACTTCGTTTGCCGTGAATGGGATGAGGACGGGGAACACCGTCGGCATGAGGATGGTTCAGTTTCCATGTCTTCAGGATTTCTTTCTGATGTTCTTCTCCCTCACGGACGAACTCACTGCTGCACTTGGTCACTTTCGAGCCGACTTCCAGCACCCGCAGGTCAACATAAGTGTCCTGATTGCTGAGAGAGTCGGCATTCAGCGCATAATAAACCCTCACGTCGCTGGTATCGACAACGGTCGCCTTTCCCAGCCGATTGCGGCTCAAAATCAAAATAGATGCGTCTTTGTGCTGTGCCCACACCTCAAAAACAACGGTTGTGAGAAGGACAAGGAATAATAAAGTAGGTTTTTTCATACGGTTCGATAAACTTGTATTTTGGATATTCTGCACTTATAACGCATCACCGTACGAATCTTTACCCATAAAATATGTTAAAGACAGAATCCACCTAAAAATAAAGCCCCGCTTTGCCATGATGACAAAGCAGGGCTGTCGGCTTTTTGAGCCAAGAATTACCTTTGATGTTTTATGGTTTTTAAGTATGTTTATGAAGATTTTTTCATTTCAGGCGGAACACAACCGGCATGCAGAACCGGGAGCGCACATCTTTTCCTTTGTTCTTGGCAGGAATCCAAGGCTCAGTCAAACGCACGACACGGATTGCTTCATTGGAAAGGCGCTCATCTGGTGTGTGCAGAACTTTATAGTTAGTGAGGTGGCCATCCTTCTCCACCACGAAAGAAATAATAACTCGTCCCTGGACGCTGTCGGCTATAGCAGATTCAGGATAGTGCATTTCAAAGGCGATATGCCGGTACAAGGCCTCAACATCCCCATGATAGGAAGCCATTATCTCTGGAGTTTCATATATTGTTGTATCCTCTGGTATGCCTAACATACGTTCCACTGCACTGCGGACAATACCAGTGGGGCTGACAATGGATGCGACTGCAAGTCCCGTCACCAAGGCGATTACGGTAAACAGAATCAAATGACGCAAGTGGAAGAAACGGCGACGTATGTCTTTGCGTAAAGCGCTGCGAACATTGGAGATAATTTTGCGAACTGTGCCTATGGTTATACCTCTTGTTTCGGCAATTTCCTCTACAGTCAGTCCTTCATCATAGAAGAGTTGCCATACTTCTCGTTCCGCTTTGGGCAGACGCTGTAGGCGGGATTGCAACCACTCGGAGTTTTCCTGCTCTTCCATTTCCTCTTGTGGTGTGACCTCGGTGGCGACGGCATTCTCATGATCAGCCAGTTCCACGACAGTGCGTTGTCCACGCCACATTGATACACAGCAGTTGCGGGCGATACGCAGGATATATGCATCTGTGAGTTCCACCCTGTCCCGCACGTTCCAAGCCCTCAGCCATGTCTCTTGCACCACCTCCTCAGCCTCGGTGTCCGAACCGAAGAACTCACGTCCCATCTGCATAATGCGCGGACGCAGACGATTCTCCATCTGCTCGAACTCCATCTCTGTCATGCGACTTTTATCCATAGGCTCCACTTCATGGTCTTTCTGCCCATATAACGCAGAACGACCAAAAAGTTTACCTATAAAAGATGTTAAAAGTCGAGACATGATTATGTTTTATTTTAAAGTACAGGTATTTTTAATATTATCTCACCTTATTAATAATTCATCAAATACTGTTCATACTGTAATAACATTGTAAAAGGTAAACGACCTTATCCAATTTGGTTTTACAATCACTAACTATGTTTTTTTATGTGTAAATGCTTTTTCAACGCACTAAAAAGTTCCAAATCCTCATGAAAATGGATATCTATACTGCATTTTTCTTTCATCTTGTATATATTTAGGAAATCTTGAGTATTAGGGATACGATGCTCTTTATCCAATATTTTTCCTACCTCATGCCCTTTAAAGTCTGCATCCATTTCTTCTTGGATATAATCTACCACGTTTTGATCAACATTTCTTAGACCTGTGTGAAATTCTTTGGTGTATTTCACAAATAAACTCAACTCTTCTTCATTTGAAATTATCTCGATTATATTTTCCTCATCTTTATCCAGAGATGAACATTTACTTTTAATAGCAGAATAAAGTCTCTTAACAAAAAATTTTATTATATCAAATGTAACTCCAGATATGACTAATGCAGCAATCCATTCTAAATAATTGGTTGGAGATACAATATTGTAATTAATTCTTATATCCCTATTATAAGACATTTCTCTTTCTGCAATCTTTCGATAATAATAACCATAGCGTATAGATCGATTAGCCATACTAATGACATCATTATATTTCTCAATAGAAGACAAGTATCCACAATGGGGGCATGCAAGGGATTCATTTATCTCTCCACAATTTAAGCATAGGTATCTCATATTGTTGTAAAATTATTGTTTATACTGATTTTACTTGTTTATTTGCATTCAAAACCTCTTATATTATGATGCCACATAGTGTTTATTTTCTTAAGTATTGGATTTAACAATAAACAATGACGCATTTATTAAAAAAGAGTGAGATTACTCAATTATCTCCTCCAGAGTTTCGCTACGAAGAAACGTACGCAGTTCCCCGTGCTCCATGCAGTACTCCCGCAGGAACTCCAAATCGAGTCCCTCCTTGTAGGTGTTGAAGTGCTTGTTCGTTGTCATATTCGTCAATTTCCTGATTCGTGGGTACAAAGGTAGTCATTTTTCATCACAAATCGTTTCTGTTTGTTATACCACAGCCTTGTTTTAAACAAAATTTGATTAAATTACTCGAGAAACGTCAAAAGTATGCCATACTTTCGATAAAAATGAATATCTTTGCAAGCTAAGAGATAAGAATTTTTTATTCGTTAAGCAAGACATGACACAATATTTGTCTACAGAACAGACTAGGGCAATTATGACTAAGGGTTAATGGTTATGATAACAATACAAGATTTATACAATATAATAGGGAATAAGATTACTAATGAGACGCAGAAAAGAATCATTAGAAACAATTTCCCTCCGCAGATAGCTGAGAGAATGTGTTCTGCTA
>JAEEOB010000021.1 GCA_016284045.1 Bacteroidaceae bacterium | reverse complement strand
GTAACTTTGCATCCGCAAAAGTCCCAACACCCTTTTGCGGGTATGCCCAGATGGCGGAATTGGTAGACGCGTTGGTCTCAAACACCAATGCCGCAAGGCGTGCCGGTTCGATCCCGGCTCTGGGTACATTGTATTTTATTAAATCCTTTATAAATCAAGCATTTATAAAGGATTTTTTGTTTTTAAGGTGTACTAAAAGTGTACTTTCTATCATATAGGTGTACTTTTGGTGACTTTTGCTATCTCTATATTGCAAAAATAATGGTGCAAGTATATCACAACACCTACACCATACCAAAAGAATATATATTAGCTTTTTGCAAAGCTTTTGCAAAAATACACATTTTTTGTTATTCCACCATGTTTTTTTGCTTTAATTGTTCCTTACCTTTAGCTTAGTGATTAAAAAATAATCACATAGTGTATATTGTTATTATATAGTCCGGAATTCTAAGATACTTTCCTTATTATCATCTATTTGATCAACAGTCGCTTAGTAGCTCTAAGTTCCTTTTGCAGCAGTTCCATCCGCTCTTTCAGTTGCTCGTGGGTAGGTAGCATGTCCTTTATTCGAATATTATTATAAGTGTCCTTTCTCCTTACATTTTTCGCAGGATTTCATGTCTTCAATTTCTCCGACGTAGCCGGTGCCGTAGCATTCGGGGCATACTTTAACGGGACGAAGATATTTTGAGGAAACCCATCCCTCATATTCATTGACCACCGAGCCGAATATCAGTTTGGTTACAGAGACTTGGCGGAAGCCGTTTTTCGATTTCCCCATGTCGCAAACCACCTCGCCTTTGTCCAGCTGGATTTTACCCCATTCCGAGTCAATCACGGGATATCTCATGCCAGGTCCTTTCCTCACATTCACATCCTGACCGGTAGATATAAAACCTTTCAGGTTCTGTGCGCCGACAGACAGTGTTATCATCAGCAGCATGATCATCATTGCAATTCTTTTCATAGATTTTTTTTCTTTGGTTTGACAGATTATATGCAAAGTTACGATTAAGCGAGCGTAGCACAAACTTCATATTGGTTGAATAGCCCATTATGAGCCGTGAAGACAGGATCCATCTGTCCTCCTCATACTTGTGCGTTATCTCCACATTGGCAAAGGGCAAATAAAAAACCAGCCACCATTGACAGATATGGCAAAGTTTTTTATAACCCCCGTGCCTTAAGCAGCCCGGAAGCATCGGGCTCTTTCATGCCAGTGAAGTCGGAAAACATCTGCATGAGGTCGCCCGTGTTGCCACGGCTGAGCACCTTCTCGCAGAAATCGCTGCCCGTAGCAGGGTCGAGCGCACCACGCTGCTTGAAAATATCAGCGATGTTAACAGCCAGCACCTCCGTCCAGAGATAGCTGTAGTAACCGGCTGCATAACCGCCTCCCCACACATGGTTGAAATAGCTGGTGCGGTAGCGTGGCGGAATCTGAGGGTCAAGCAGCCCCACTTTCTTCAGTGCCTCCTCCTCAAATTTGGCGGCTTCCTCAGCCGACGGAATATTATTTGACGGCAACATGTGCCAAGCCATATCCAGGCATGTGGCAGCCAAGTTCTCACCTAAGGCGTATGCTGGCTGGAAGGTGATGCTCTTGAGCATACGTTCTTTCAGGTCGGCAGGCATCGGTTCCCCTGTCTCATAATGGCGTGCATAATGGTCGAAAATCTCCGGGATAGATGCAAACGACTCATTGAACTGAGACGGCATCTCCACAAAGTCGCGTGCCACGCTGGTGCCGCTGAGTCGGTTGTATTGGCAGTCGGAAAGCATGCCGTGCAACGCATGTCCGAACTCATGGAACATGGTAGTCACCTCGTCCCATGTCAGCAGTGACGGCTTTCCTTCCGGGGCTTTAGCACTGTTACACACGTTGAAGATGATAGGCAGCTGATTGTACTGGCGGCTCTGTTTGGCGAAGCCGTCCATCCATGCCCCGCCCCGTTTGGTCGGCCGACGGAAATAGTCGCAGCAGAAGAGGGCTTTCGACTTTCCATCCTTGTCGAACACCTCAAAGGCTTTCATGTCGGGATGATAAAGCGGGATGTCTGAGCGCTCCTTGAAGGTGAGCCCATACACACGGTTCGCTGCATAAAACACCCCGTTGATGAGTACGCTGTCGATGTTGAAATAAGGTTTCACCTCCTCATCGCTGACATCAAGCTGCTGTTTCTTCATCTTGGCAGAGTAATAGAACCGGTCGTAAGGTTGAAGCTGGAAGTCTTCCCCTTCAGTCTGGCGTGCGAACTCCTCGATGGCACGGGTCTCCTCATCAGCCTTTGGCTTATATTGAGCGATGAGACTCTTGAGGAAGTCATAGACGTTCTCAGGTGTCTTGGCCATGGTGTTCTCCAGGGAATAGGCTGCATAGTTGGGATATCCCATCAGCTCGCCTTTCTCTGCCCTCAGCTTCGCCATCTCGCTGACGATGGAATAGGTGTTGTAGTCGCCTGTGCCGTCTGCGCGGAGTATTGAGGCCTCATACACCTTTTTGCGCAGGTCGCGGTTATCAAGGCTGGCCAGCAGCGGCTGCTGCGTGGTGTTGACGATGACAATGGCGTATGGGGCTTTTCCGCCACGGCTCTCCGCGTCTTTCTTACATTGGTCGATATCGGCATCGGTGAGTCCGGCGAGGTCTTCCTTTTTCTCCACCCATACAACTGCATTGTTGGTGGCTTCCTGCAACAAGTCACCCCATTGCTGCTGCAATTCAGAGATACGCAGGTTGATGGCTTTCATCCGGTCCATCTTTTCATCAGTCAACAAGGCTCCCTGGCGGACAAATTCCTTATAGGTCTCCTCCAGCAGTTTCTTGTCTTCACCGGTCAGAGTCTCATACTGCTTGTCATACACTTGTTTGATACGCTCAAAAAGTGGTTTATTGAAAGAGATATCGTTCTCCAGCTCGGTCAGCATCGGCTGCACTTTCTTCTCAATCTCACCCAGCTCGGGTGTTTTGTCCGCCTCAGTCAAAGCGAAAAACACCCTGCTCACGCGGTCGAGCACGCGGCTGCTCTCCTCGTATGCCAGGATAGTGTTCACGAAGGTGGCAGAATCAGGATTATTCACAATCTTATCAATCGAATCGCGGGTGGCCTGGATAGCCGTCTGAAAAGCCGGCAGATAATCATCGTTCTGGATTTTGCTGAAGTCAGGGGCTCCAAACGGGAGTTTGCTCTCCTGCAGCAGAGGATTATCCTTCCGTGTCTGCTGACAGCCACTAAAGGATGCCATCATAGCTGATGCAATCATAATGGAAATGATGAAAGTTTTCATAATTTTTTGGGGAGTTAATTTTCTTTCAGAAAATGGGAGTTAATTTTTCAAAAGGGAGTTAAAATTGCATTTGGAGTTAAATTCCTTCGGAATTGGAGTTAATACTGCGAATGGGGAGTTAATCGTTCACTCGGCAAATTACTCTTTGAAGGAATAAAATGCAAATATACTAACATTTTTTGAAACTATGATTTAGTATGCCCTTTCTGTATCATTTTTTAACATTACTGAACTGTCGGATATACAATTAAGCACCTTTCCGGCGTTTAGCACAGGGGTATAGTT
>JAEEOB010000138.1 GCA_016284045.1 Bacteroidaceae bacterium | reverse complement strand
GATGTATGATTTGATTTTTGAATGTCCTTTGGAATTGGAGAAGATTTTATATAAAGATTTAATTATGTACGATGTATGATTTGATTTCTGCATGTCCTTTGGAATTGAAGCAGATTTTATTTAAAGATTTAATTATGTACGATGTATGATTTAATTTCTGCATGTCCTTTGGAATTGGAGTTATGGGAGTTTTGAGCGTTTTTTACGGGGTGAAGGTGAGTGTTTTTTGGGGGGTCTATTTTTTCTTGAGTGCTGCTTCTTCCTGCATGAGGCGGACTTCCTGTTCCACCTCGCGGAAAGCCTCGGCAAGTTCTTCCAGTGTGAATTGTGGGTAGCGGTCGATGGTTCTCTCGATGAAATGCATCGGGTCGGTCATCTGCTGTAGGTCTGCAATCTCGAACGTTGGTGCTGTTGTTTCGCTCTGTTGTGCCTCTTCCTCGCCTTTCCAGATGATTTTCGGGTTGTAGCGGAGCTCGTCGTCATTTTCAATCAGGGTATAGATGGTCTGGTTGATGTCCGACGGGATTTGGGCATCATAGTCGATGTGGAGCCGGAAATAGCCTTTCCCACCGTTTTGTATAAACGCTTTCACTCCATCGATGGTCTCCTCAAGCGAATGATAGGATTCCTTGTCGGACGGGAGGATATGGAAATGGCGCAGCTCGTTGATGAACAGTTGTTGGATGCGCACGTTGCCTCCGTGACGGTCGATGTCAACAAGGCTCACGCTGTGGCGGTATCGTTCGTCGCAGCTGACATGAAGGGCACTTCCGCTGTAGCGGATGACACCTGCAGGATAGTTGACAATCTCCTCGTTGAGATCTTTCTCATGTCCGATGGTCTGCGGCTTGTGGATATGTCCGAGAGCCAGATAATCGTAGCCCGTTCCGAGTTTGTCGGTCTTTATTGTCTTGACGTTACCTTTGAAGTCGTGTCCGGTGTAGTCCATGCCCTCCACAGCAGTGTGTCCGGTCATGACCACCGGTTTTCCGTCTTTGTTCTCGCTGTCCACATAGTCGAGGAGCGCCTGAATCTGGATTGGGCGTTCACCGGGAAGGAATGGCAGGGCGACGATGTAGCCGTTTTTCAGCCGGATGATGAAGTTCTCCTGCCATCCTTCGGGAGCATTGTCGATGTCGAAAGGTGGGGACATCGCCACGACATACACGTTTTGGGCTTTCCACAGCAGCCGGTCTGCATGGAGGCGGGATGGTGAGTCGTGGTTGCCTGCAGTGATGACGATGGTCAGTTCGGGGAATTTATTGTGAAGCTCGACGAAGAAATTGTTGAAAAACTCTTTCACGTGGACACCTGGCTGTTGGATATCGAACACGTCGCCGCTCACCACGAGAGCGTCGGGGGTGTGGGTTTCGCACCAGTGTTCGAGCTGGCTGAAGAAATGGCGGTGTTCGTCGGTGCGGCTGTAGTTCTGATAGAGAATCTGACCGAGATGCAGGTCGGCAGTGTGAAGAATGCGCATGTTTTTTTATAGGATTTTATAGGATTTTATAGGATATTATGGGAGATTATAGGATATTATAGGATATTATGGGAGATTATAGGTTTTTATAGGAGATTATAGGATTTTATAGGAGATTATAGGATATTATAGGAATTAATAAGATTTTATGGATGAGATGGTTTTTTTGTTTTCAGATGCAAAAATAATGATTTAGTTGATATATTCAAATATCTCCGGAAAAAATTTTTCAACAATTATCATATTTTGCATTATTCAACATTTAAAGAGTAATGCTGAACAGTTGCTGATTAATTCCAGGAGAGGATGAAAGCGTAATGGTGGGGCTTGTTGCCGTCGATAGTGTATTGGGGTAGGGTGCGACGTCCCCACGTGTCGGTTCCTCCCACGCCGTGGATGTCGAGGTCGATGTTGATGTTGACAAACTGTCCTCGCCGGAGCTCATACGGGTGCTTAACCGTGAGGTCTTCCTCCCCGTAGTCCCATGCGCGGATGCAGAGAGGCTGGCAGCCCTCGATGTTCAGCTCATGACGCTGGGAGGCAATGGTGAAACGTCTGACATCGCAGCGGTTTCCGTTGTCCTGTGGCCTGATGTATTCGGTCATGTAGTCGGACAGCGGCATCTGATATTCACCGATGAATGCAGAGCGTTTGCGGTCGGGATAGTTCTCCCAAGGCCCCCGTCCGTAGTAGCTGACTTGGTTGTATCCTGCAGGGATGCGCATACGCATTCCAAACTTTGGGATGAGCGGAATGTCGGTGGCGGATGGGAGATAATGGGCTTCCACTTTGAGCTTTCCGTCGGATGTGAATGCATAGCACAAGTTGAGGTCAGCACCGACATCGAGCGACATGTCGAAAAGCACTCTCAGCGACTCCTCGTCCACCTCTGTCCTGATGGCATGCACCTGCCTCCTTGCCGCCGCCTCTTTCCATGCTCCCACTCGCTTCTCAAATCCCGCTGCTTGCTGGTTGTCGTTCTCCGGTTTCCAGAAATAAGGCTCCAGCGGTGCCTGCAGCATCTCCTCGCCGTTGATTTTCCAGCTGGTGATCGCACCGCTGTTGTCGATGACTACTGTGGCGTTCTTCATGCTGACTTCGGTGCCTCCCTCAATCTGCTTCGACTCAGCCGGGCTGCCTTCGATGCCTGCAGGGAATTGGTAAGGAGTGAGCACAAACTGCTCCTTCGCCACGGCGAATCCTGATTCCGCCCAGCGGTCAGAACCGGTCAGAATCTGGTAGGACGATGGTCTGTCGTGATTCAGTCTCGCACTGACATTCAGCAGCACCTCCTTGCCTTCAGGTAAAGCCTTGAGGTCGGGGAACCCGTCACCAAATTCCAGCTGCGCTGTGCTCAGGTATTCCTGCTGCGGTCCGGCCCCTGGTGCCTTTGTAATGTTCTTTACAGATGCCTGGTGGTTATAGATTTCCTTTCCGTCGCATACCACCTGGCAGTAGTAGTCGTAATAGTCGAGTGACGTGAAGAAATTGCGGTTGGTCAGTTTGACAACGTTATTCTCAAGTTCAAACTGGATGGGCTGATACACATGCTGCACCTCATAATAGTGAGGGTGGGGTGTTCGGTCGGGTGCGATGACCCCGTTGCAGCAGAAATTCCCGTCGTTCGGCTTGTCACCGAAGTCGCCTCCGTAAGCCCAGAACTCATCCTCGTCCTTTGTCAGTTTCGCCGATGTGCGCAGCGGTGAACCGTCGATTGGTTTGGCGATACCCTGATCCACCCAGTCCCAGATGGCGGCTCCGCAGATGCTGCTGTCGGCATAGATGACATCCCAGTATTCTTGGAAATTGCCGATGGAATTGCCCATGGCGTGTGCATATTCGCGCATCATGAACGGCTTGTCGGTCACCTTTTGGGCAGTCTCACGCATCTGGTCGGGGTAGAGGTAACTGTCGTCGTAGATGCTGCTGTAGCGTCGGTCGCTGTCGTAGAAAGGCGGTCGGGTGGGGTCGAGTTCCATCACCTTGCGCTGCATTGCCTCGATATTCGGTCCCACACCCCCTTCGTTGCCGAGGCTCCAGAGAATCACACACGGGTGGTTCTTGTCGCGAGACACGAGTGATGCTGCACGGTCGATATGGGCAGCCATCCATGCCGTGTCCTCGCCCATCTCATGGTTCGCATATCCGTAGCCATGTGTCTCATGGTTCGCCTCGTCCATCACGTAGATGCCGTAGCGGTCGCACAGCTCATAGAAATATTCGCGGTCGGGATAGTGGGAGGTTCGGAGGAAGTTGATGTTGGCCTGCTTCATCAGCTTGATGTCACGCTCGTAGGTGGCATTGTCAACGTACCGTCCGGAGCGTGGATGGTGGTCGTGGCGGTTCACACCGCGGAGTTTCACGTTCTGTCCGTTGATTTTTAACACCTCGCCAACCACTTCCACTTTTTTTATGCCTAACTTATAATCGAAATGCTCAATTACGTGTCTGCTTTTGTCGCGTAGCTCCACGCTGTAGGTATAAAGGTTAGGATTCTCTGCCGACCATAGCTTTGGCTGGTTTATCACGCATGACAACTGAACCGTGATCGTGTCGCCAGTCGTCAGTTTTTTCACCTCTCCAGTTGTCTCCTTGCCTTCCAGCAAAAATACCACTTTCAGATTCTTTGCCGTTTTCTTGCCAGTGTTGCAGAGCGCGATATCGGCATGGACGGTTGCCTGGGAGTAGTTGTTGTTCAGGTCAGCCGTCACCTTGTAGTCGCAGAGATGGGTGTGGGGACGAACCCAAAGCTGTACCGGACGGAAGATGCCGCTCAGGCGCCACATGTCCTGGTCTTCGAGGTAGCTTCCATCGCTCCAGCGGTAAACCTCCACCGCAAGTCGGTTGCGTCCGGCTTTCACGTAGGGAGTCACGTCAAACTCGGCTGGCGACATGGAGTTCTGGCTGTAGCCCACTTTCTGCCCGTTGACCCAGATGTACATGGCTGAGTGGACACCTCCGAAATGTAGGATAAGGTGCTGCCGGAGCATCTTGTCCGTGGTGTCGAAGAACGTGACATACGACCCTACAGGATTGCGGTTCTCGTAGGCAGTCCAGTTTTTGGGCGGCTCAGTGGTCACGCTCGGCCGGTTCTTCACGAACGGGTAGTTGATGTTGATGTAAATAGGTGTGCCGTAGCCCTGTGTCTGCCAGTTACCGGGCACGTCAATCTGATTCCATCCGCTGACATCGTAGTCCACTTGATAAAAGTCGACTGGGCGCTCCTCGGGATTGCGCGACCAGTGGAACTGCCATTTGCCGTCGAGCGAGATGATTTCCTTACAGGCTTTTTCGAGCGACGGCAGTTGAAGTGTTGCGTGGTAGGGCAGTTTGTTGATGCCCAGGACTGCGGGATTCTCCCAATCGTGTGCAGCATTTTGTGCGTTTGCTCCGGGCGACATCATGCATGCCGTGAGCAGAGATAAGAGAAATGTTTTCATTATAATGATGTTTTTTGATTGATTTTTAGAGTTTTATAGTAACTATAGATATAATAGATTCTTATAAATAATAGTTGCTTTTGTTGGCTGTCAGGATTTTTGAATTGCTTTTATCGTCCCCTGTATTGGAGGGGTGTCAGCCCTGTCTTGAGTTTGAACTGCCGGTTGAAGTAGGCGAAATCGTCGTAGCCCAACGACATGGCGATTTGCTTCACGGGCAATGCCGTCGTGACCAACATCAGCTCAGCCCGCTCGATTTTCTTTCCGATGATGTATGAGGTTGGTGTCTGTCCCACCTCTTTTTTGAACATCCGGATGAAATGGTCTTTGGAGAGACAAGCGATATCCGCCAGTGTGTTAAGGTCAATCCGTTGGCTGAAGTTTTTTCTCACGTATGCCATAGTCTGTTCGATACGGCTGTCTGTCACCTTGTTTTTGGGCACAGCCTGCTGCAGAAAGCGTGAGAAGAGAATGAACAGTATGCCGCGTGACTCCACTTTGTCGCTGAAGGGCCGTTCCAGATTACGCTGAATATTTCCGATGAGCGTGGAGTGGTTGTCGTAGGTCTCGGGGTCGGACTGCGGCAGTCGCATACGCGGGTTCATCTCGCAGAGGCGTTTGACCAACTGCAGGTCGGCTGGTGTTGCTGCCGTTTCCACCGGATATTCCCAGTCTTCCAACATGCCGGTCTCTCCCTGGTGGTCCTCATAGATGTGAATGTAATAATGAGAAAACTCTCCGTCGCAAATATCGCTGTGCATGGTGAATGGCGGTATGAAATAGAGGTGGTCGGGCCGGAGGTTGTGTATGCCCGACGGCAGTTCTATCTTGGCAGAGCCTTCCGTCACATAATAAAGCCTTGCGAACGGGCTCCGCACGTGTTTCCAGTTCCAGTCGGCATGATGGCTGGCGAATCCCACGTTGAGTGTGAGCAGATGAAGCAGATCGACTGAGAAATTTTGCATAATTAGGTGTTTGATACCGCAAAATTACAATTTTTTTCTGAATTACGAATACTTTTTCTGTCTTTATTTAAATTTGTTATTATTGTTGATTTTTCCCTCTTTTAATAGATTATTTCTCTTTAATTGCCTAATATTAATATAGTTAACTATTTTTCCTAAATTCGTCAACTAAAAACTGATAACTAAATAATATCGATAAAATCCAATAAATTCAGCCATTTTTTACAATCGTTTATGTTATCTTTTTCCTTAACTTTGCATCATTAACATAAAAAAGGTACAAGAATACGAGAAGGCAGGAAGACGAGATTATTTACTGTTATAAAGTAAGTGGCTACAAACAAATGAAAACAATACATAGTCATTAATTCATCTTCAATACAAAACATCAGTTATGATTTACAACGAAATTGGAAAAACCGGGATGAAAGTGTCGAACCTCTCGTTCGGCGCATCTTCGCTTGGTGGTGTGTTTCATGGCATCCGCGAGGAGGAGGGCATCCGTGCCGTTCATGTGGCAGTGGACAATGGAATTAATTTTATTGATGTGTCGCCTTATTACGGACATCTCAAGGCAGAGATGGTGCTTGGCAAGGCGCTGCGTGAAATCCCGCGCGACAAGTATTACCTGTCAACGAAAGTGGGCCGTTATGGCAAAGACGGTGTGAACATGTGGGATTACTCAGCCGAGCGTGCCACCGCCAGTGTGTATGAGAGCATGGATCGTCTGGGTGTGGATTACATCGACTTGATCAATGTCCATGACATCGAGTTTCAGGCTGCATTGCCTGGCGGACTTCAGAAAGTGGTTGACGAGACGCTTCCTGCATTGGTGGCACTCAGAAAGAAAGGTGTGGTTGGTCATGTTGGCATTACCGACTTGCAGCCAGAAAACCTGAAATGGGTGGTGGAGCATTCAGAACCGGGCACGGTGGAGAGCATCCTCTGCTTCTGCCATTACAGCCTGAACGACATGCTCATCACCGAATATCTTGATTTCTTCCAGCAGCATCAGGTGGGCATCATCAACGCATCCCCTTTGTCGATGGGACTGCTGTCGTCGAGAGGAGCTCCCGACTGGCATCCGGCAGAGAAGCCGCTCCGCGAAGCATGTGCCAAGGCGGCTGAGTTCTGTGTGTCACAGGGCTATCCGATCGAAAAACTTGCTATTCAGTTCTCTACAAGCCTTAATCCGCAAATTGCAACCACGCTCTTCAGCAGTGCCAACCCTCAGAACGTGCTCAAGAACATCGGTTATGTGAACGATCCGATGGACGAGCAGCTGGTAAAGGAGGTGCAGGCAATCATCGGCGACCAGATGTTTGTGAGATGGAAGAACAGTTGAATTAGTTTGTAGTTTTTAGTTTGTAGTTTTTAGATTTTAGATTTTACAAGCGTCTTCGGGCATCGAGCCCTCGACTCTTGACGCGGACGAGACGTCCACGTCCCCAGTGATCTTTAGATTTTAGTTTTTTGTCTGAATATTCGGATTATCTGGCATACTCTGATTATTCAGAAAAATCTCAACACTCAATTTTTCAAAAACAATGATAATCGACGCACATAGCCATTTATGGCTTAGACAAGATACGGTCCTTAACGGACAGGTGATAAAGACCACGAAAAACGGCCGCTCGATTTTTTTTGGTGAGGAAGTCCAGATGATTCCGCCTTTCATCATAGACGGCAGAAACTCGGCAGAGGTGTTCCTCTCCAACATGGACTACGCTCAGGTTTCGGCGGCTGTGGTGGTACAGGAATTCATCGACGGATTCCAGAACGACTATATGGCTGATGTTCAGCAGCGGTTCCCCGACCGTTTCATCACCTGCGGCATGGCAGACTATCTCAATCCCGGATTCTTCGCTCAGGCAAAAAGCCTTATCGACAGCGGATTCAAAGGAATGGCCATTCCCGGCCACCGTCTGTTCAACGAGGCAGGGTGGGTGAGTCTCACCTCGGATGAGATGATGCGTATGTTCAAGCTGATGGAGGAAAAAGATGTGTTCCTCTCGATGGCTCTAGCCGACGGCGACCGTCAGGTGGCAGAGATGGAGGAGGTCGTTCAGGAGTGTCCGAAGCTGCGTGTCGCCATCGCTCATTTCGGCATGGCCAATCCGCCACAGACTCCGCCATGGCTGAATCCCGACTGGAAACGTCAGATTCAGCTGGCGATCCACGAGAACGTGATGATTGAGTCGGGCGGAATCACCTGGCTCTATAACTCCGAGTTTTATCCTTATCCTTCTGCTGTCCGTGCCATCAGGGAAGCCGCAGATCTCGTGGGGTGGGAACGGCTGATGTGGGGCAGCGATTATCCTCGTACCATCACTGCCATCACCTATAAGATGAGCTATGACTTCATCACGAAATCGGTGGATTTGACCGCTAAGCAAAAATCACTCTTCTTAGGCGAGAATGCAGAACGGTTCTACGGCTTTAAAAATCTTATTGAACTTCCGTATGTCAAGAATATGTCGGAGTAATATTTAGTTTTTAGTTGATAGTTTTTAGTTGATAGTTTTTAGTTGATAGTTTTTAGTTGATAGTTTTTAGTTGATAGTTTTTAGTTGATAGTTTTTAGTCTGTAATTCCTATAATAAGTGGAATTAAAACATAAACAATAATTCATATACATTTATATGCAAGCAATACAAATCACTCGTCAGCAGCAGTTAAATATCATTGATGTGGAGGAACCTCAGCAGCCTGTAGGAGGTGAGGTGCTGCTCCGACTGAAATATGTCGGTTTCTGCGGTTCAGACATCAACACATTCATGGGACGTAACACCATGGCGCTCAATCCAGTAATCCCCGGACATGAAATCGGTGCGGTCATCGAAGCTGTCGGCCCCGATGTGCCTGAAATGCTCAAACCGGGCATGGTTGTGACCTGTAATCCTTACACAAACTGCGGCAAATGTGCATCATGTCGCAACGGGCGTGTGAACGCATGTCAGCACAACGAGACACTGGGCGTTCAGCGCAACGGTGCTATGAAAGAACAAATCATCATGCCCTGGGAGAAGGTGATTCCTGCCGGAATACTTGACACTCGCACCACCGCGCTTGTAGAGCCTATGAGCGTGGGGTTCCATGCGGTGAGCCGTGCAGCGGTTACCGACATCGACGTGGTGATGGTCATTGGCTGCGGTATGGTTGGCATGGGGGCCATCGTTCGGTCTGCACAGCGTGGTGCAACCGTTGTGGCAGCCGATATCGACGATGAGAAGTTGGCATTGGCAAAGCAGATGGGTGCCGCCTATGCCATCAATACGAAGACAGAGAATGTGCATGAGAAGCTGCTTGAAATAACATCGGGTTTCGGACCGGATGTGGTGATAGAGGCAGTTGGCAGTCCGATGACTTATCAGATGGCAGTCGATGAGGTGGCGTTTACGGGCCGCGTGGCATGCATCGGCTACGCAAAGTCGGAGGTGTCGTTCCAGACCAAGTATTTCGTTCAGAAAGAGCTTGATATCCGTGGGTCGAGAAACGCACAGCCCCAGGATTTCAGGGCTGTGATACGTTATCTGGAGCGTGGCACATGCCCTGTGGATAAGCTTATTACAAAGGAAATCAAACCTGAGGAGGCACTTGAGACCATGAAGTGGTGGAGTCAGAATCCCGGGAAGGTGTTCAGGATTCTTGTGAATTTCTCGTGAGAAGATTTTAGTTTGTAGTTTTTAGTTTGTAGTTTTTAGTTTGTAGTTTATAGTTTATAGTTTATAGTTTATAGTTTTTAGATCGATACTATTGACTCTATTGAAACTATAGATTGCAAAACCCTAAACTTTACATATTGCACTTTTTATTATGACTGAAGGATATAAAGTCAAACAATATAATCAGCCGGTGAAGCGTTATTGTCAGACGCTTGACCTGAAAGACGACCCGGAACTCATAGCCAGATATGTGGAAGCGCACGACCGCTTCCACGCCTGGCCTGAAATCAGGGCTGGAATCCGTGAGGTGGGCATCCTTGAGATGGAAATCTATATTTTGGACAACAGGCTGTTCATGATAGTGGAGACTCCGCTCGATTTTGACTGGGACAGCGCCATGGCCAGTCTTGCCACCCTGCCTCGGCAGCAGGAGTGGGAGGATTATGTGGCTGTTTTTCAGTCATGCCAATCAGGCGCTTCATCGAACGACAAATGGAGGATGATGGAGCGGATGTTTTATCTTTATTAATAGGGAGTTAGATTCCTTCGGAATTGGAGTAAACATTTTAAAACTATAACTGACATAAATTATGAAAAAACTGAACAAATGCTTTTTATTTGCGTTACTGGCTGGTTTTTCGCTTGCTACAGACGCTCAGGAAATAAAAGTGCCGCTCTCAAATCCGCATGAGCAGATGGCACAAGGTAAATATCAGCCTACATGGGAGTCGCTGAAACAACATCAGACACCAGAGTGGTTCCGCGATGCCAAATTCGGCATCTGGGCGCATTGGGGCCCGCAGTGCGTGGAAGGTTCTGGCGACTGGATGGCGCGGGGATTATATCAGGAAGGAACAGATGCCTACAAATACCACGTGGCTCACTACGGTCATCCGTCGGAATTTGGATTCAAGGATGTGCTGCCGCTCTTCAAGGCGGAAAACTGGGATCCCGACAAGCTTGTGGAGCGTTACAAGCGTTGTGGAGCACAGTATTTCTTTGTCTTGGGTAACCATCATGATAACTATGACCTCTGGGATTCTAAATATCAGCCTTGGAACAGCAAGAATATCGGCCCCCATAAGGACATTCTCGACGGATGGGCAAAGGCGGCGAAGAAGCATGGGCTGCCGTTGGGCATCAGTTTCCATGCCGACCATGCGTGGACATGGTATGAGCCTGCCCAGCGCTACGATCTGAATGGAAGGAAGGCGGGTGTTTATTATGACGGTCATCTCACAAAAGAGGACGGAAAAGGCAAATGGTGGGAAGGCTACGACCCTCAGCAACTTTATGCGCAGAGCCATCCGATGAGTGAGCGCAGCTGGTGGAACGGCGCCATTCATCAGCAGTGGGGATGGGAAAACGGAGCGACATTGCCAACATCTGAGTTTGTCACTAATTTCTATGACCGCACGCTTGATGCCATCAACCGCTATAACCCTGACCTCATCTATTTCGACGTCACCGTGTTGCCTTTCTATGGAATCAGCGATGCAGGCATGAGGATTACAACCCACTTGTATAACAAGAATGACCGTAGTGTGGTGTTCGGAAAAATTCTTAACGAGGAGCAGCGCAAGGCCATCACATGGGACGTGGAAAGAGGAGCGCCAAACGAAATTATTCCTTATCCTTGGCAGACCTGCAACTGCATAGGCGGCTGGCATTACAACACCAGTATTTATGAACGAAATGGATACAAGACAGCCGAACAGGTTGTCAAGCAACTGGTGGATATTGTCAGCAAAAACGGTTGTCTGCTGCTGAGTATTCCTCTCCGTGCCGACGGCACATACGACGAGAAAGAGGATGCGATACTCACGGATTTGGAGGCATGGATGAGTGTGAACGGAGAAAGTATCTTCAAGACTCGCCCTTGGCACATCTTTGGAGAGGGACCAGTGGCTGAGAAGGATATCAAAATCAATGCTCAGGGATTCAACGACAGTCAGTTCAGCAATATGGACTACCGCGACGTACGCTTCAACCAAACTGAAAAATACCTCTATGTCACTCCGATGGGCTGGCCTTCAGATGCCACCATCACTATCAAGTCGCTTGCCAAAGGAAACCCTTACTTCAAGAAGTCCATTAAATCGGTGTTCTTGTTGGGCTACGGAAAACTGAAAGCCACTCAGACCGAGCAAGGGCTCACCATCCAACTTCCCGCCGAGCCTACTAACAAAATCGCACCAGTGTTCAGAATTGACAAGTAATTTTTTTGAATGGGAGAAAAGAGGGTGTGTCAAAATAGGCACATCCTCATTTTTTTACGCAAAGCCCCGACTTTCTCAAGCCAGGGCTTTGCTATGTCATAAATTTTTCGTAACTTTATGACATCAAAATTCAAGTTATGCAA
>JAEEOB010000137.1 GCA_016284045.1 Bacteroidaceae bacterium | reverse complement strand
GCACGCCCATCAGCCAGCGTCCTTTCTGTTACCTTCATCCTTCTGTGTCGCGCTGTAGAGACTCCCCGTGGGGTGTCTCCCCTGAAAACGTAACATGCACGTCAGCAATGTGGGAGGGAATAAGAAACAGGTTCTGTGCGGTTTTATTTTAGACGCACCACGGCGCGTCTCTACAAGTGCTACGGTTATTTCATACATAGGAGAGGATTTGAAAAAGTTCCGGTGTTGGGGGGATTACTTCCTATCCCGGTTTAAACTCCTTCAAAAAAATAAGCGGTTAAAGCTGTAAGAAAGCTGTAAGAAAAACAGCCTTAGAATGAAAAAAATCCGCTACTTTTGTTGGAAGTAACGGATTTTTTTGTACCTTTGCACTTGCAATAAAGCACTGAGGGAATGGCACTCTGGCAATTTAGACCTAACCGCCGCCTTCGGTGTTTTATTCGTTTATATCATTTATTGAGTAGAGATAGTATTTTATTACTATGTGTCCACTATCCCTATGCTTGACTTCCTTAGCAACATTTAACCGTACGGTTCTTCCATGCAATTCTGCCTTATAATAGTAGAAATGTTCTATATTATCAGCTCTCGGATGCGTTAAAGCAGAATCATCAATATAGGTGCTGTTTTCAAGGAGCGCCCCCAAATCTTTTAAGTCTTCTTTTAGCAAGAGTTTAAACTCCTTCAAAAAATAAGCGGTTAAAGCATGAATGGAGAAGGTGGATTGGAGAAGAATGCCTATCTTTGTGGGAAATAAGGAATAACCAAATGGAAAAGTCAAAAGCAAAAGACCAGAAAGGGCTAGGCTATCATGATAGCCTATTAATATTTAATATTTAATTCTTTATATTGTAGATTATACACTTTTGTAGTTTTTAATCAATTTGTTGAATGAATAGTTATCATACCCTAAATCATTGGCAATATTTATCAATAAGTTTATAGCTTCTCTTTTACCAGAAATCTTAGATAAATCATAACATGTCAACAATAAATATTCTTTTGGTACATTTTCTTTAATTGACATTATGGTGTCAATAAGAATTTCAGGATCATTATATCGACTCATCATAAATGCTAAATTACTTGGTGATGTGTCAATATTAAAAAAATTTGAAGCCATATTAATAATAATTGGAACTTTATAGTTTGTAGTTACATCATCAATATAACCAGCAAAATAAGATATCAAACAAATAGAAGCTTCTTTTTGGGCTAAAGTGAGTTTTGCTTGAATTGCTGAAAGGTCTCTTAGATTATTATTACCATTTGAACTTCTTGAGTTTTTTTTATTATAAAAATCAGTCAGATTGTTAGAATAATTAGATACCTTTGGCCTATAAGTTGTCTTTTGTGGCTGGATACTTGGACTAATATTTTGACTGTAATTGTTATTGTTAGTTGCTGAATATGAGGATATAGCGTATGATTTCTTACTTTTTTTAATAAGATAATAAATTCCTATTATTATCAAAAGAGCAGCAAATATTCCAATTGCCATCCTTGTGTTATCTTCTTTATTAATATCGTTCAACGTACCTTCAATATCCATGTTTTTGTGAATTGTATAACCATGGTTGCGGATTTTTTCTGCATCTTTTTTAGGTATAGAAATTATGAAGCTATTATCTATGCTATTTTTTAGCCCTTCACTTGAAGCCCAATGATCATGGCTTGGTTCAGAAGAGCCAGGATAAAAATATTGATGAACATCCATAAGTCTGATTATTTAATAAATATTGTTTAAGTTATTAGTTTTCGCCGTTGGCTTTGTTATATTCATTGTCTTAGTACATTGTGGTATAATTAATAATATATACCTATAAATATACATTTTTAATTTTTTTATCTAACATAAGAAGTGAATGGCAATTATAAATCATCACTAATGTTATTGTTGTTTTTTCTTCATTTGTCCAATCATAATAATCAACATGAAGCCAATAAGAGAAACCTGTTATATAATCATAGAAA
This sequence comes from Bacteroidaceae bacterium, assembly GCA_016284045.1. Taxonomy (GTDB): domain Bacteria; phylum Bacteroidota; class Bacteroidia; order Bacteroidales; family Bacteroidaceae; genus UBA3839. Next base: position 19,222 of record JAEEOB010000137.1, on the reverse strand, counting down.
CATGATATATACAAACCTACATTGCCGATTAATTTGGATAACTTGCTCCAAGCTCTCTACTCGCAGCTTGGTCATAGTTTATTCCTTTAGCCTGTAGCTTTTGTTGGAACTGGGTAATTGTGGTGTTAATAGGTATGCCCATGAATTTGGCATGTTCTGTCTGAGCATGAACAGATAGGATTATCAGATAGAATAATAATACAATTGTTTTTGACGTTTCATAATAATTATTTTTATTGTTCAACTTTTCCTTTACCATCACATTCGGGACATTCTTTAGTGACTGTTCCTTCGCCATCACATTCTTCGCATTGTTGTTCGATTTTACCATCTCCGTCACATTCTACACATGGATCTCCTCCTTGTCCACTGCATGAAGTACATTCATCATAACCTTTACAGTTTAAACTCCTTCAAAAAATAAGCGGTTAAAGCATGACAATATAATCAGAAATCATCTTCTTGGCTTTGCCCTAATTTATCAAATAATGGATAATATTTATAATCTAAAGAAAGAATTAATAAACCATTACTATTTGTCCCATAGTATAAATCCACACCAGTCGTTTTATCTTCATATGATATGTTTGAAGCATCTGAAAACTCAGCAGAATAATACTTTTTATATTTCCTCTGCAAAATACCTGATACTCTATTGTGGGATATACTAAGATGTTCAGATGTTGACTCAGAACTACTACACATAAAGGCGACTTGATATAGCTTATTACCATAGAAATTAAAAAAAACAAATGACCAGCTAATCCCACCAAATTGAACATTATAAGCACAAAGTTGTGTAGAAGAAGTGTTATCATAGCGAACACCTTTCTTTTTAAGTGTGTTCACAACAGCATTTTTGCTGGATGTGCCCAAATTACAACCTAAAATATTACGCTGAATTTGTGCTGATGATAGCATAGTGCAAAATGAAATGAGTAATGTGATAGACAAACGTTTTAACATAAGCATATATTTTTTGCAAAAATAGTAATTATCATTTGAATACTTAATAATATGAACTTGTTTAAACTCCTTCATAAAAATAAGCGGTTAAAGCTTGAAATTTCTTCGTTCTTTTTTTGTCATTTTCTTTGTTTATTAAGAATTAAGTTGTACCTTTGCAACGTCCTTAGTGACTACCCGCTGAGTATGCGTGGGGGTTGGAACTTTATCGGGCCGCCCCATTAAGCTGTCTTTTGGGCAGCTTTTTTTATTGCTCTACCATCTTTCTGAATAGTTTGAAGTAATTACGGCTTGCAATAAAATCTCTATCCACTGACACCATCTTCTTTCCAACTGCCACAAGCACTTCCAGTGCCTCGTTGTTAGCCTCGAAGTATTGTTTGATTTCTGTGGCCATTCGGTTGGTCGGGTATGTCGTGGCCAGATTGAGGAACACCCTGTTGTTTAAACTCCTTCATAAAAATAAGCGGTTAAAGCCCCGCAGTATGTTTTTTATGATTTTGTGAATGTTTTCGTTCATTTTGTTTGGAGGTTGGGATTTTTTTTGTACCTTTGCAGATGGAATAAGCATTGGATGTGTGGGCTAACCTTGCAAACGAGCATAAGATGTCGCCATCCTGTGCTTATTCTTTTATCCCACGGGTTATTGAATATAGGAATCGATTATGGTATATCTTCCCGTTGGGTCTTGTATGGTCTGTTTCAGCGACATTCAAGAAAATCTCCTGCCCATTTCTGTTGACTGTTCGATAATAATAGAATCGCTTAATGTCATCATTGGGTTTAAACTCCTTCATAAAAATAAGCGGTTAAAGCGGAAGTTCTCCTGGTAGTGGTCTTTCGCCATGCGTCCGACGATAACCGGAAGTTTGCGTCTCATGAGGTTTTCGACCTCCCCAGCCTTGTTTTTCAGTTCGTCAGCTAAATTTTTTACGTCCATTTGCTTGTAATTAAAAATAAAGTTGTATCTTTGCAACAGTATTGGTGGTACTGCTTAGACAGCCATCATAACTGCCAGCGTCGGAATTTTATTCTGACGCTTTTTAGTTGTTATACACAAAGAGTTTTTTGCGCCAGATTATCATGATTATACGGTTTAAACTCCTTCATAAAAATAAGCGGTTAAAGCTAGTGACGGATTAGAACTGACAGCCTGTTATTCAGGTCTTCTCGAATATCGATTAGCTGTTGAAGCCGCTCTTGCGGGTCTGTAGTGTTAAATATGTACATTTTTGAAGTATTTTTATAGGAAAAACGAAAAAATCCGCTACTTATTGATTGAGTAACGGATTTTTTTTGTACCTTTGTCACCAGAATAAGCATTGAAGGAATGACTTCCTGGACATAGTAATCCTAACTGTCGCCTTCGGTGCTTATTCTTTTATGTCATTTATAGAATAAAGATAGTATCTAATACGAACCCACCCCCTTCTCATTGTTTTCACCTCTTTCGCAACATTTAACCTGATTTTATGACTACGCAATTCTGCTTGGTAATAGTAGAAGTGCTCGATGTTGTACTTGTGGCCATACGCATCATTATCGTCAATGTATGTGGCGTTTAAACTCCTTCATAAAAATAAGCGGTTAAAGCTCATACTTCTTAATTAATTGATACAAAGTTAATAAAAAAAGATATATTTTTTAAAAAAATGACATATTTTATTAGACAGACTCAAATAAAGTCTTTTTTTTATGATAACTTCGCATAAAAAATGGCTAAAGGAACTATAGTTATTGAATCAGCTAAAGAATTATCACTAAGAGGCGGAATGATTGTTATCACGAACAGGGAAACAGGGGAAGAGGCACTAAGATCGATAGAAGACATTCAGATGATTATGATAGACCATCATTCAGCAAGAATCACCATTCCGTTAATTACAAAGCTTGCAGTTAACAATGTTTGTGTAGTATTTTGTGACGAGAAGCACATGCCTGTATCCATGATGTTGGATTTGTATTCTAACACAATTCAGTCAAAACGTTTTCAAAAACAATTAGAAGCAAACCTACCGACTAAGAAACAACTATGGAAGCAAATAGTCGAGGCCAAGATCCGCAACCAGTCCTTGTTGCTGGAGAAACTTGGTAAAGGAAAGAACTTATTAAAGAAATATGCTGACAATGTGAAAAGCGGTGACTCCACGAACCGAGAAGGCATTGCGGCCAGAGTGTATTGGAAAAGTCTTATGGGCAAGAACTTCATCAGAGACCGTTATGGTGAACCGCCTAATTCTCTGTTGAATTATGGTTATACTCTTCTTCGAGCTATGATATCAAGAAATCTTATGAACGTTGGATTACTTCCGACAGTTGGTATTTTCCATCGCAACTGCTATGACGCTTTTCCTCTGTCTGACGACATGATGGAGCCATACCGTCCTTTTGTTGATTATAAAGTAGTGCAATTACAGCATAAAGGTATTATGGATGTGTGTAGGGATTCAAAGCGGGAACTTCTGGATATTTTTTATACCGATATTCCTTCAAACGCCATGATGATATCTGCATCATCACTTTCCGATATCTATGAAAATAAGGGCAGAATAGTAGTATTTCCAAAATTTCAATAAGTGATGTGGGTATATGTGGTAACCAGTTTTACACGTTACAATAAAGTGGGACGTGCAGCTCAGAAAGAATTCGAACGCAACATGCTAAAAGACGGTTTTCATCATCTTCATCCCAATCTTTATGTAAGATATTGTTCAACTGGTGGCAATGCTTTGGTGCATAAAGAGAGGGTAAAAAAAATGATTCCTGATTGTATCTGTGACATCAGTATTATCTTGTCGGCCGACAGCCAGGAACAGAATGTATACCATTACCTAAAACGAAAAAGGAAAAAAAATATCCGTTACGAAAAGCCTATGATGATTGAATTTTTTTAGGTGCAATGCTTATCTTTATATCTATCATAAACAATAAATCGATGGAATCGTATCTGAAAAAATAACTTTTTTCCCCATTTATTTTTGTGATTTGAAAAAAAACAATAACTTTGCATCAAGATACTAACTAACTTCATAAACCTTAAAAACACGCCTATGTACGACATGTATTCAAAGCAGAACCTGACTGCGCTTCACCGTTACAGGGACGTGAAGTTCAGCCCTCCGGTGGTGTTATAGTTTTTTGTGTGTTTAATAGTTTAAAGACGCACAACTACGTGTTTCCATAAACTATTGTTTTGTTAAATCTTTGAGAAGACACATTTGACATGAGGAATACAAATGTATATCCCTACATGATATAAGAATTGTATTCCTTTATATCTTCTTTCTATAACTCACATTTTCACTTCCTATTCCGAAGGAATATTTCTTACTAATTCGAAGGAATATTACTTACTATTTGAAATTTATTACTACCTTTTAACTCCCCTTTAATATTATTATGGCTGAACAAAAATATCCAACAATAGAGGAGGTGTTCTCATGGATGAGAAAACTCTATGACGAGAGCTATTCGGGGCTGACCAAACTCGAGAAAGATGAACAGCACATGTATGGCACAATGGTGACCACCCCGAACGACAAGAAGTTCATGGTCAGGATGCTCGACGAGACCAGCCAAGTGCGCGACCGGCAGAAACTTGCGCTCCGTGTGAAAGAACTGATTGACCAATATGGCATACCGCAGTTTCTTGACAAAGGCGACCATTTTCTATTTCAAATCTACCAAAAATTCGGTTACAGCCCATTATTGAACTGGGCAACCGTGCCAATCATCAAATGGCGCCTTCGCCGCGACACCAGCCGTGTAATCATCAATGCGGCTCGTCCGAAACTCACTAAACACCTCGCCACCAGATTTGACCAGAACATCGGGCAGAACGTGAACTTGCTTGGAGAAGTGGTGCTCGGCAACGGTGAGGCAGACAAACGTTATCACTCCTATCTGGAGGCACTGAAAGAACCCGACATCAACTATATCTCCGTGAAAATTTCGGGCATCTACGCACAGACTCACGCGCTCAACTACAAGGAATGTTTCCCGGAACTGGTGAGACGGATGTCGGAACTCTATCAGACCGCCATCGACTATCCCTACACCGACCCGCAGGGAGTGACCAAGCCCAAGTTCATCAACCTCGACATGGAGGAATACAAGGATGCCCACCTGACCATGAAACTATTCAAGGAAGTACTGTCGCTCCCGCAGTTCAAGAACTACGAGGCAGGTATCGTGGTGCAGGCATACCTGCCCGACGCATGGGGATTCCAGACAGAGCTGCTGGAATTTGCCCACAAGCGTGTGGCTGAAGGGGGCTCACCCATCAAGATGCGTATCGTGAAAGGCTGCAACCTCGACATGGAGAACATCGTGAGCGATCTGCGCGGATGGCCCAACCCTGTGAGACAAAACAAGACTGAGGTGGATGCCAACTACATGCACATCATTGAGCGCGGACTCAAACCAGAGAATGCGAAGGTGCTACATATCGGTATGGCATCGCACAACCTATTCACCATATCCTACGCCTACCTGCTCACACAGCAATACCAGACACCGAAAGACTGCTTCTGTTTCGAGATGCTCGAAGGAATGGCCAACCACATCTGGAGGGCACAGAAGAAATTCGGCAACCACGTGATTCTCTACACACCGGTGGTGAAGAAAGAGCATTTCCTTAATGCCATCTCTTACCTCGTCAGACGGATGGATGAGAACACCGCTCCCGACAACTTCCTCACCCACTCCTTCTCGCTCCGTCCCGACACAAAGGAATGGAAAGAGCTGGAGAAGCAGTTCATCGACGCCTATAACATCAAGGACAAAATCACCCACATCCCCACCCGCACCCAGGACCGCAACAAACCATACCAAAGTCAGGAGCCGCAGGACGAGATGATTAACGAACCTGACACCGACTTCGACCGCGAGTGCAACCAGGAATGGGTGGAAAAAATATTCGCGAAATGGAAAGCCGCTCCCGGCAAAAACACAACCAGACAGACAAAGCAGTGGGGAAGCTGGAAGCCAGGCGACCTGCTTCCGACGCAGACAGGCAAGGAGCTGACCTTCAACGCCGACCGCGTGAAATACTTTGACCGCAGCCAAGAAGGCGACGTGCTCGTGTGCGAGATGTCGAGAGCCGACAAGGAGCAGACCCTGCAGATTCTCGACATCGCCGAGAAAGACGCCGGAGGCTGGCGAAAGACCACGATTGAGCAGCGCCATGAAATCATGTATAAAGCTGCGAATCTGCTTGGAGCGATGCGCGGCGACCTGAACGGCGCGATGTGTGCCATCACGGGCAAGACCGTGGAAGAGGCTGACGTGGAGGTGTCAGAAGCCATCGACTACTGCCGCTTCTACACCACCACGATGAAGAAATACGCCGCTCTGGGCGACATCGAGATGAAAGGGAAAGGGACGGTGCTCGTGATTTCACCATGGAACTTCCCCTGCGCCATCCCGTGCGGTGGCGTAGTGGCCGCACTGGCATCGGGCAACACCTGCATCCTGAAACCCGCAACTGTGGCGGCACCTGTGGCATGGCTCTTTGCAAAAGCTTTCTGGGATGCAGGCGTGCCGAAAGAGGCGTTGCAGGTGGTCATCACCGACCGTGAAGCCACCCCGTTACTCACAAGTTCGCCTGTGGTGAAACACATCATCCTTACCGGTGGAACAGACACAGCACAGACTCTGCTGCGCAACAACCCCGACAAGCCGTTGTCGGCTGAGACCGGCGGAAAAAACGTGATGATACTGACAGCGAAAGGTGACCGTGATCATGCGATTATGAACGCTTGCCGATCTGCATTCGGCAATGCCGGACAGAAATGCTCCGCATGCTCTATTCTGCTTGTGGAGCGGTCGGTGTATGAGAGCTATGAGTTCATGGAGAAACTGAAAGACTGCGCATCATCGCTGATGGTTGGCGGTGTGTGGAATGCCGGCAACATCGTAGGACCGATGATCACCAACCGAAACGAGAAACTTTACAAGGCATTCAAGAGTGAAGAAGGAGAGAAATGGCTCTTGGCACCACGATTCCTCGACGACAAGAAATACATCATGCGTCCGGGCGTCAAAATCCACGTGAAGCCAACATCCTACACCTTCCGCACCGAGCTGTTCGCACCGCTTCTAGCAGTCACCCCGTTCGACACGCTTGAAGAAGCTGTTCAATTAGTCAACAGTCTGGACTACGGCCTGACCTCCGGTCTGCAGTCGCTCGATGAGGCAGAACAAAAATACTGGCGCGACCATATCCAAGCTGGCAATCTCTATATCAACCGTGGTATTACCGGAGCCATCGTGAACCGTCAGCCGTTCGGCGGCATGAAGCTGTCAGCATTCGGCCCAGGACTGAAAGCCGGCGGTCCGAACTACTGCACACAGTTTATGCAAATCACCGACAAGGCAGATTCCACAACCGACTACAACACATCATACGTGGAATGGTATAAGAAAGAATTCAAGCACCCACGCAATATCCAGCCTAAGATCCGCGGCGAACAGAATGTGTTCAGATATCTGCCACTGAAAGGCGGCATGGTGCTCCGGTTGTTTGGTGACGAGACACAAGAGCAAGTGGAAATGGTACAATTTGCAGCTAAGACCGTGGGCACTCCGCTCGACATATCCCTGGATCCACGTCATCCTCTGTCAGACAAGCTCAGCGGAAACATTAAGAAGGAAAACCTCGCCGCATTCTGCGAACGCATCCGCCGCTATGAACGTATCCGCACCATCACATCGGGAACCATTCCTGGCATTGTGTTTGAGGCTGCCGCCAACCACAACAAGCACATAGCACAGGCACCACCTGTGAGAAACGGGCGCATCGAGCTCATCCACTACATTAAAGAGCAGTCAATAGCCAATGAATACCACCGCTACGGATCACAAATCGAAGTACCAGAAGTGGATTAGGGTCATGAATATTTATCTTGGATAGCCCGGGAAATCCCAGGCTATCCAAGATTCTTTAAATGAGCTTTAATCTCTAAACACAATCTCTTGGTAAAAAAGGAGACACAAACACACAACTATAAACAACCAACTCTAAATTATTATTGTCATGATATCAATCGGAACAAAAGCACCCGACGTGCTAGGCGTGGATGCCAAAGGTAATGAAATAAAATTGAGCAACTATCAAGGTCGCAAGCTCGTGCTGTATTTCTATCCGAAGGACTCAACACCGGGCTGCACACAAGAAGCCTGCAATCTGCGTGACAACTACAGCACCCTCCGCCGTCAAGGCTACGAGGTGGTAGGAGTGAGCATCGACAGTGCGAAATCACATCAACGCTTCGCAGAAAAGAACGCTCTGCCCTTCCCGCTCATCAGCGATACCGACAAAACATTGGTCGAGGCATTCGGTGTGTGGGGGGAGAAGAAGATGGCAGGCCGCACCTATATGGGCATCTACCGCACCACCTTCATCATCAACGAGGAAGGCATCGTGGAACGCATCATCGGCCCTAAGGAAATCAAAGTGAAAGAACATGCGGGACAGATTCTCAGCTGATTTCTGTTGTTTTTATTAATATCCATCAGACCTTTTCCTGCAAAGCAAGCCCCAAACAGACACTTTCCGATTACACATAAGCTTCCTTAGAACTTCATAGCCAAGAGAGGGTGCCCAAAAGAAGAATCTTTCTGAATCTTACTATCTCAGTTATGGTATATATCGTAATATCATTTGATAACCATTTTGGTCATCTAAAGCCTTTTTTTCCCTCTTGGGGTCTCTTAATATTCCATTCAAAAAGACTGCCAAAATGGCAGTCACGATAAAAAAACAAATGAGAAATACATCTATTTATTTAATGTAAAATTGCCAGTCAATTCGGAATTCTTTGGTGTCACAGTCAGCGAGATTCTAACAAACATTCTCCCCATTATTATCTTTCTTCTCAACCATTTCTTGAATTAAAACTTCCCAAAATATATTAATAAGATATTGGGCAATTATTGAGTAGAAATATTGATTTTTATGAAGATAAACGAATATCAGTTCAAAAATCAAATTTTCAGCCGCTATACCGTTTCAAAAATCAACAAAAACTTTATTTAACAGAATCGCAATCAATTTATAATTATTAGTTAATATATGCAAATTTGTTAACAATAATTATTTTTTCAAAAGAAAGCCTGAATACTGATGTATATCATTAAACGATCCTGGATTATACAGTTATTATATGGTGAACACTCAGGAATTGGGCTTCATCTTACACACTACTTGCCCCCTTCCAACAACAAAAGGGACGTTTCACAACGCCCCTTTTGTTGTCTCACAGAATAACACACGTTAATGCCGTTCTTGAAAGAATCTTAGCTATCAAATGTTTCTTTTACTCATCCATCGTCAAAGGGATGATGCAAAAAGTCAGATCAGACAGTACAAAATCAGCTTAGAGCGTATTCCGACACCAGTGCAGTGATGACTAGTTTTTCCCAAACGACTCAAAAGTACCATCGTCGTAAAAAACTTTCACCTCCACGATCTTCCGCTGCTGACGCTGTTTGCTGAACATCGTAAGAGTTGTTTTCACCACCTCTTCAACCATATCGGAAGGCAAGTTTTTTTCCCGTCCTCTTCTTGCAACAAGGTCAGCTTTTCCTGCCACCTCATTATCTTCGTTTGGAAAAAGGGAATTCATCCTCTCGTTGTCAGTCCTGACTGGACGGTTCGTGTCAGCACTATCTCTAGCATTCTCGATTTGCACCATCTTGTCCGGATCTCTGAACATCGGTCCCGTTCCCATCATAACCCATTCTGGGTTTATTTCGGGGAATCCCGCAATCACATTTCTTAGAATAGATAGTGTAGGTTTACTCCGGTTGCTTGTGATATGCGAAAGCGAAGCCGGTGAAATACCCGTAGCAGAGCAGAATTGAATATTATTCAGATTCTTCACTCTAATGATTTCCAAAATTCTTTCCGTGTCTGTCATGTGAGAAAGATTTTCATTCAATTCATACATTTAATATATATTCTCATTCCAATATTTCATACATAAGCAGGGAATCAATCCATAAGAGTCTCCTTAATCCCGGACACATTAATATAATATATGCAAGGCTTAAAGTAAAGAAGAGTTCAATTAAGACTGAAAGCACCAAAATAAGTAAAGTACCGTTTTCATACGACCTTTTACAATCTCAAACGATTGTTGACAACTGTAATTGACTTTACAAAGTTACAACAAATTTATAAATGTACAAAATTTTACAAATAAAAAGATCAACAAAGATGTAAATTTTTCAAAGAATCTCAACTTGACACCTGTAAAAACAATTAAACGGATTGATTAAGCATGTAAAACTAAAGATATGTGAAGATAAAGAAACATACATCACTTAAAACTATAATATAATGCGTTATATTATTGATAATAAATAATTTATATGTAAGAATATGTAATTGTATTTACGTATTTAAATCAAAAGTCAGCTATAATGTATCAATAATGTAACTATCCATCTAATAAATAACTACAAATAATTGGTTTTTAGCTTTTTATAAGAATAATATACATATTGCATATATATACTTATACATTTAGAAAGCAAAACGGCAACTTCGGTGTTTCAATTTGTATAATTTTCCAAATCCAAAACTGAGTTTGTAGTTATTTTACAAAACTTCTTTTGCAGTTATAAAATAAGGACTCCGCTTTTACAGTTAGAAATGTTAATTAAAATTACAATTGTTTATGAAAATTGAATTATTTAGCAGAAAAAAGGCATTTAGCATATATTTCCTCACAAAGGTTAACCACACAATAATCAGAGCAATCTCAAAGGGAAAGACAGGGATGTAAAAACATGAAAATCAAAGTGAATAACGGCTGTATTTTTGTATGGTGAAATTGGGCTGAAAAATGGATTTTTGCCATAGAACCATGTTCAGAAAGGCTTTTTAGGGTTTATTCCGGCCATATTCCCATTTTTTCAAAGCAGAAAAAACACCATTTCACATTTATCAGCACGATTTATTCAGGCAAAAAAAACAATCAAGAAAAAAAAATTGCAATGTGGACTTCTATAATTATATCCCGTCACTAATTACAACCATTCCTTATATATATAAAAAAGAAGATGTACTTTGGCACATCTTCAAATTATCCCCAAGACTACGTATATATTTAGACACACATATAATAAGTACCCACACCCCTCAGTGCATAATGAAAAAAAGCAGTTCCTTCATGACATCAGCGTCAGACATGCTCCCCTTCTCTACCCCCTTGAGCCGGGCGTCAGCTTCTCTAAGTTTGGAAATTATCTTCATTGTCTTCATGGCATTGAATCTTCTCATGCCCATCTTGTAATCCTTCAACGCATAAGGGTTTTTCAGCCCGAGGTAGCCCATTAGCCCATCTTCCGACTTATCGGGGGCATAATGTGCCTGCATAAGCGATGCGAAATAACTGAAAAGGACTGCCACTGTAGCAATGGGCGGGTTGAGCTTCGGATTGTCGCAGAAATAATTGATGATGCGGTTTGCCTTCACCACTTCATTATTGATTATGGCCGCCTTAAGCTCAAACTGGTTAAAGTTTTTGCTGATTCCGATATTCTTCTCGATATGATCAGGTGTGATGGTCTTCACATCTGGTGGAAGCGTGATGCAAAGCTTATCAATCTCCCCAGTCAACCTGTTGAGGTCAGACCCGATATTCTCCACAAGCATCATCGTTGCCTGATAGTCGATTCCAACATTTTTCTTTTTAAGATATTCAAGAATGAACGACGGCAACATCTGATCCTTGACCCGTGGGCTAGAGAACACTACCCCTTGCGCCTGCACCAAACTTGTTATTTTTTTTCTCCCATCAACTGTCCCGTTCTTATAGTTGATTACGAGCACAGTTGTGGGCGAGGGTTTCTCAATATAAGGCAGGAGTTCATCAATTCTCTTTTTAACATTTTGACATTCTTTAACAATCACAATTTGCCTTGGTGCCATCATTGGATAACGTCTCGATGCATTGATGATATCTGCAGGGTCGGTATGATCAGTGGCATAGATTGTCGTTAGATTAAACGCCACCTCATCCTCCGTCACCGCCTTCTCTGCGATAGCCTCAGTGAGCCGGTCGATATAATAGGACTCCTCTCCCATAAGAAGATAGACGGGGTGAAAAACACCCTTTTCCACCTCTGCCAAAATGTCATGATATGTATATGTTTTTTTTGCCATGTGAAAAAAAAAATTTAACTTTGCATACGCATTGCAGCAAAGCGAAAAACGTTTGCCGTTGCAAAGTTAAAAATAAAAGTTGATATTCGGAAACATGAAGGCGTTAAATCTTCCTCCCTACACCCCCCTATTCCGCATGAACGGAACGAAGCAGGAACTATTCGACCCGCTCAGAGAGAAATACGTGGCAGCCACTCCCGAGGAGCTGGTAAGGCAATCGTTCGTAAACTATCTGATTAACCACAGAGGTTATCCCAAAAATCTGATGGCGAACGAAGTGAGCCTGTCTATGAACGGCATGAAGCGTCGGTGCGACACAGTTCTTTACGACCTCCATGTTCATCCCCGCATGATAATCGAATATAAACGGCCGACAGTGGGTATAAGCCAGAAAGTGTTCGACCAGGTCAGCCGCTACAACATGGTGATGCACGTAGATTATCTGATTGTGAGCAACGGAATCTCACACTACTGCTGCAAGATGGATTATGCAAATCAGCACTACACTTTTCTGAAAGAGATTCCCTCCTACTCCGACCTATAATTCCAAAGTTCACCATATACACAAGACCTGGCAGTCCCCAGCTCAGGCACCCGATGCCCGCTTAACATTTTTCAGAATAAAGAAAAAACACGATTATCCCATTTCCACCTGATGAGTTTACAAGTGAATTGGAATTAGAAATTGGAATTAGAATTAGAATTGGAATTAGAAACCATTTTTCCAATTACAAAAACTCCACTTTATTTGCAAGATTGAAAAAAAAAGCGTAACTTTGCATATTTATAAATGCAAAGCATTTAAAAATTCAACCACAAAGCTAAACATCTTTAACAGCCTTATTGTCTAAAGAGTTTTGCAGGCACTTGATAATCAGCCAACAGATGCATTGTCTAATGCAAAATCACCACAGATTTAATGTGGAGGCTTCAGGCTCCGGCACAGTTCCGTCAGCAACCACGATGTTGAACAACATGTCAAAATCGGGGAGTCGGTGAGGTATGCGCTGTAGAGAAACGGAAGAAAAAACGCAATTAAACAAATAATCAAAAAATCATTATATTTATGGAATTCTTAGCTATTTACGAAGATTTTCTTGAATTAGGTTTCCTTTGGATTGGGATAGCCGTCGTTGCTTTAATCATCAAATATTTCACCAAGGAATATATTTCAGTCTGCATCGCAGCAGCTGCCATTATTACAGCATTTCTGTCCTTCACCAAATTTGATGGAGAGCTGATTCCCCAGATCATTACATTCTTTGCCTCAACCTTCGTGCTTGCGTTGTTCATCCAGCCCTATGCCATGCGGAAGAACGAGGAGCGTCGTCGTCTGGAAGCCCGAGAACACAAAGTTCCACACAAAAACGAGAAAGGAATTGTTATTGAGAAAATCGACAACATGAACGGTACTGGTCGTATTTCAATTAATGGTGAGGAATTTACCGCACGCACAGCCAACGGCCTTCCTGTTGCAGAGGGAAACACTGTGACTGTTGTGGATCATGACGGTAGAATCATGTTGGTTTTATGATTTAGTCGCTATTTTTTCAGAAAGGATTTCTACACTAATCATTCAAAACTCACATTTTCCACTCATCGTTTACAACATTCAACTTTACAATCTTAAACCTCAAGATATCATGAAAGGAATAGTGTTGGCAGGCGGTTCAGGCACTCGCCTCTACCCCATCACAAAAGGAGTGAGCAAACAGCTGATCCCAATTTTCGACAAGCCGATGGTTTATTATCCCATCTCAGCGCTGATGCTCGCCGGCATCCGTGACATCCTGATAATTTCTACCCCCTACGATCTTCCAGGCTTCAAGCGTCTGCTCGGCGACGGGAGTGACTACGGTGTGAGATTCCAATATGCAGAACAGCCGTCACCCGACGGTCTCGCCCAGGCTTTTACCATCGGAGCAGATTTCATAGGCGATGATTCCGTTTGTCTCGTTCTTGGCGACAACATTTTTCACGGAAACGGTTTTACGGACTTGCTTCGTGAGGCAGTCCGCACAGCTGAAGAAGAAAGCAAGGCAACTGTCTTCGGTTATTGGGTGAGCGACCCTGAGCGTTATGGTGTGGCAGAGTTCGACAAGGAAGGCAACTGCCTGTCAATAGAGGAGAAACCCGAGCATCCGAAGTCAAACTACGCAGTAGTTGGTCTTTATTTTTATCCCAACAAGGTGGTTGACGTAGCCCGTCATATCAAACCGTCAGCCCGTGGCGAGTATGAGATCACAACCGTGAATCAGAAATTCCTGGAGGACGGCGAGCTGAAAGTTCAGACTTTGGGCCGGGGATTCGCATGGCTGGACACCGGCACCCACGACTCCCTCTCTGAGGCATCCACCTACATAGAGGTTTTGGAGAAACGTCAGGGGCTGAAAGTGGCATGTCTGGAAGGTATTGCTTACCGCCGTGGCTGGATTGACACCGACAAGATGCGCAAACTAGCCCAGCCGATGATTAAGAACCCTTACGGTCAGTACCTGCTCCAAGTGATTGAGGAGGTAGAGCGCACCGGTAAAGCAAACATATAAATTTCACTCCTGATGAATATCATAAGAACCGTCTTGGATGGTGTAGTCATCATCGAGCCCCGACTTTTCAAGGACAGCCGTGGATATTTTTTCGAGTCATATTCCCAACAAGATTTCGACCGTGAAGTGATGCCCGTCGCATTCGTCCAGGACAATGAGAGCATGTCGTCGTTCGGCGTGATGCGCGGACTCCACTATCAGCGAATGCCATACACCCAGAGCAAGCTCATCCGCTGCGTGCGTGGCACCGTGCTCGATGTGGCAGTCGATATCCGGGTAGGATCACCAACCTACGGCCAGCATGTGGCAGTCGAGCTGTCCGAAGAGAATCACCGTCAGCTGTTCATTCCCCGCGGTTTCGCCCACGGATTCTCTGTGCTCAGCGACATCGCCGTTTTCCAGTATAAATGTGATAATTTCTACCACCCTGAAGCCGATGCGGGCATCAGCATTCTCGACCCGGACCTCGGGATTGACTGGAGAATTCCATCCGGCAAAGCAATTCTGAGCGAGAAAGATCTTCGCCATGCCTGCCTGAAAGATTCTCCTGTTGATTTCCGCATAGAAGACAAACTATACTGAATTGTTTCTTGGAAAATCAGAATAATCAGTTTTATCTGTAGTTTTCAAACTATATGACAAAAGTCATCACATACGGCACATACGATTTGCTTCATCAGGGCCATATCAATCTGCTACGTCGTGCCAAAGCACTCGGCGATTACCTGATTGTGGGCGTGACGAACGACACATTCGACCGTGACCGTGGTAAGCTTAATGTTCGCAACAATGTGCTTGAGCGTGTGGATGCCGTGCGCGCCACAGGTCTTGCCGACCAAATCATCATAGAGGACTATGTCGGACAGAAAATCGATGACATCCAAAAATACGGTGTCGATATCTTTGCCATCGGTTCCGACTGGGTAGGCAAGTTCGACTACCTCAATGAATTCTGCAAGGTAGTATATCTTCCCCGTACAGAAGGCATAAGCAGCACGATGCTGCGGGAGAACAGCCAGCGGGAGGTCCACGTTGGAATCATCGGCTACGGCCGTGTGGGCCGGCGTTTCCCGTCAGAGGCAGAAGTGGTAAGCGGAGTGACGCTCACTGGTGTTTACGACATCAACACCCCTGAAATACTGCCGGTAGGAATAATCAGCTACGAAAGTGCTGGATCTCTGTTGAAAGATGTGGATGCAGTTTATATCGCCACCCCCCACCTCACACATTATTTATATATCCGTCAGGCATTGGAGGCAGGATGCCATGTGCTTTGCGAGACCCCGATGGTTCTCGAGAAAGAACAGGCAAAAGAGCTATACCGCTTTGCCGAGTCGAAAGGGCTCATCCTGATGGAAGCCAATAAGACCGCCCACTGCCCTGCATTCAATCACCTGATGGTGATGATAAAATCAGGGCTTATCGGCGAGGTCGTCGATATCGAGGCATCGCTGTCGAAACTCTGGGACGACAATCTGTCGCTCCGGGAGTTCGACCCCTCCCAGGCCGGCGGATCCATGTATGAGCTTGGAAGCTATCCGCTGCTGCCCATAATCAAGCTGTTAGGCATCGGCTACCGCAACATCAATCTCTACAGCCGGATGCAGAACGGTGTGGATATGTACACGAAAGGAGTCATCCGCTACGACCGTGCCATCTGCTCGTTCAAGGTGGGGCTGGGCGTGAAGACAGAGGGAAACCTCATCATCTCAGGCACCAAAGGCTATGCCTATGTCCCCGCCCCCTGGTGGAAGACCGACTATTTCGAGTTTCGCTATGAGGACCAGAACCAGAACAAGAAGTTCTTCTACAAATGGGACGGATTCGGACTGCGCTACGAGATTCAGGAGTTCATCAGCTGCATCATCAACCACCGCTTCTCATCTGCCCGCTTGCGCCGCCGGGAGAGCATCTGCATGGCTGAAATCATGCAGCAGTTCACAAAACGGAAAAACCTCATGGAAATATAGGTGTTTAAAGATTGACGATATAAGTTCCTTTACAAACTGATTAAAATAACAAAAGACAATGAAGAATGCAATAGTTACAGGAGGCACCTCTGGTATCGGCTTGGGTGTCGCAAAAATGCTGTTGAGTAAAGGTTATAAGGTATTCGCCACATACGTTGGACCGGAATTTACTGAGGAGATAGATAATTTCTTTCCCATGAATGTGGACCAAACTTCAAGAAATGAATTATACAAATTCTTGGATTTTGTGAAATCTGAATGTACCAGTATAGACTGCATCATTTGTAATGCCGGTATGACAATCCGCAAATCATTCACAGAAACAACAGACACGGACTGGGACAAAATGATGGAGGTGGCAGTCAATTCCCACTATATTATTATCCGTGAGCTCTATCCCCTCATTCCCTCAGGCTCCCGCATAGTATTCACCGGTTCCCAAATGGGGCTTCATCCTCACGCCACGGTTCTCGCTTATGGAGTAACAAAAGCCGCTGTCCACGCCCTGGTGAAAAACCTAGTGAAAGAGTTTGAGGGCACCGGCACCACAGTCAATGCCGTAGTTCCCGGATTCGTTGAGACACCTTGGCAGAAAGAAAAACCCGAGCAGATTAAAAAGAACATATATAATAAAACTGCCATTCACCGTTTTGCATCAATAGACGAAATAGCTGATGCCTTCCGTTTCTGCATTGACAATCCCTTTGTCAACGGAAGCCTCATTGAAGTGAATGGAGGATATTGCTACAAATAGCTGAATGAAATGGAATGCTTCAGGGAAGTAATTAAGATAAAAAATGTTGGATTAGACTATTTCTTTTACTCATAAGTGCTTATTTAATATTGTTTGAAAATATCCAAAAAACATAAGATTTTCGGAATCAAATCCAAAATTATTGCATTATTATCGGTTTCTGTATTCCAATTTATATTTATTCACTCTCTATAATTATCAGAAATGGCAAATTACGATTATCTGATAGTAGGTTCAGGACTGTTCGGAGCCACTTTCGCATACAGAGCAAAGAAAGCTGGGAAACGATGTCTGGTCATAGATAAGCGCCCGCATCTTGGAGAATGTCTATTGCGAAGTACAAAGTCATTTCTTTATTAGAAAGAGTTTCATCCATTAAAAGAGCACTTTCCTTATTTATTTCAAACTTAAAAACATGAATCAGCCCAGACGCTTCCCTGCCGGTCTGCAGGTATTCTCTGACATTATAGAGGGCGGATATGCCTACGTTGACAAAACGGATTTGATGTGGAGAATGCAGAACCTGTCGAAATATATTTTTCTGAACCGTCCCCGTCGGTTCGGAAAAACTATGCTGTCTTTTACGCTCCGCTCCTTTTTTGAAGGTCGCCGTGACTTGTTCGAAGGTTTGAAAGTGATGGAACTGGAGAAAGAATGGAAAAGCTACCCGGTTCTCCAGATTACCCTCAGCGAGGCAAAAGACGAAGCTGATGAGTCTTCTCTTGTCAATAAACTGAAACTCATTTTGAGTGATTATTCAGGTAAATACGGAAGAAATCCTGAAGAGACAACTCCTGGCGGCATGCTCCGGGGGCTGATACGCCGTGCTTACGAACAGACAGGAAGCCAAGTGGTTGTGCTTATTGACGAATACGATGCTCCACTGCTCAGTGTACTTCAAGACGAGAAACGGCTGGAATCCTACCGACGAGTGCTCCAAGAGCTGTACACCCCACTGAAGGCATCTGAACAAATGCTCAAGTTCTGCTTTATCACAGGTATAACAAAATTCTCCCAGCTGAGCATCTTCTCCACCATCAACAACCTCACCAACATATCACTGACTCCCGACTTTGCCACTATCTGTGGAATCACAGAGCAGGAATTGACCACTCAGCTTGCAGACGGAATTCAAAAACTTGCAGATTATCAAGGAGTCTCATCAGACGAGATGCATGAAAGACTCCGTCAGAAATACGACGGGTATCATTTCGCTGAAAAGTCTGAAGGTGTATATAATCCGTTTAGCGTAATGAAGGCATTTCTGCTAAACAAGTTAGATTATTACTGGTTTGACAGCGGCACTCCATCCTATCTTTTCCATCAGATGCAGCATTTCCATACAGACATCACCGCCTTGGATAACATTGAAGTGCCGGCACAGGCATTCGATCTCCCAACGGAGGCAATGACAGACGCCCTTCCTTTGCTCTATCAAAGCGGCTACCTCACGATTAAGGAATTTGACCCGGAAAGTGAAATCTACACCCTCTCAATACCCAACCAGGAAGTGCGGGTCGGGTTCACTCAGGGACTTCTTCCCGCATTTGTCAGCATAGATGCCATCAAAACACAGACGGGGTTCGCTTTAAAGTTCTGGCGTGCCTTGAAAAAGCATGACATCAATCTTGCCATGGAAGAGTTCCGGGCATATCTCTCCAGCCTGCCTTACATTACGGGATTCAAAGATAAACTGAAAGATATCAGCACAAAAGAGGGCTTCTACGAATGGTCACTTTATCTGATATTCTCCATGCTCAACATTTATGTTGTCACCCAGGTACGCTGTGCCGGCGGTCGGATTGACGTTGTG
>JAEEOB010000136.1 GCA_016284045.1 Bacteroidaceae bacterium | reverse complement strand
AACAACGACGCCACTTCCGCTACGCTCCAGGGCGTCGTTGTTCGGCGTGAGGGTTAAATCTTTCAATCAAGAAATTGCACTTCTATCTTGAAAGTATAGCTGAATTCCATCAAGAGGATGACAGCTGTGTGCTTAGGCACTTTGCCAAGTAATTGTGTGTGATCTGGGCGATGCTTTCTTACCAGAGTCTGATTTGTGAAAAAATACTAGACACGTTATATTAATGCGAGCTCGGGAAAATGGAATTAGAAAAGTTCCAGTTTTCTTGTAGCTCAGTAACATCTAATCCATCCTCTTTCTTTCAGTTTGATATTGAATCTGGTCTTTTTGCCAATCTTTACTTCGTATGGCTCATAGCCCACGTAGGTCACTCTAAGATGGTTCTTGGGATTTTTGATAGTCATGGAGAAATTACCGTCCATGTCGGTCGAGGTGTGCGACACGATACGGTTCTTGCGGTCTATCTCCATCACGGTTGCCATATACATCGGGTACAGCGTGTCTTTGTCGGTGCATTCCGTCACGTTTCCCGAGATTCGCCGCTGAGCCTGTGCCCCGAAGAAGGTTAGCACTGTCAGCATGATAAGTAATAGATATCTTCTGTTATTCATAATGGCTGAGATTTATTGTTCGTTAACCCAAAAACAAAAGTAAGAAGTTTGTTAGTAAGAAGTCTGTTACTAACAAACTTCTTATTAATGCTATATTGGGGTTATATAGGGTTTAGTGACCTGATTTTCTTAGATATTCGGTGTGTCCCACTTGTTGGTTGAAGTGCAGTTGATGACCGTTGACTGTCCACCGCAGGAAATGCGGAACTCTCCCTCTTCGAGCACCCACTTGCAGTCAGCCCCCACAAAGGCAAGGTCTTTAGCGGGAAGACGGAATGTGACGGTCTTTGTCTCTCCCGGCTGGAGCTCCACTTTCGAGAACGCGCGCAGCCGCTTGTTGTCAGGAACAATCGAGGCGATGAGGTCACTGCTGTAGAGCAGCACCGACTCCTTGCCCACCCAACTGCCAGTGTTCTTCACATCCACCGACACAGTCAGCACGTCGTTCACATTGAACTGTGTCTTGTCAACTTTCAGGTTGGAATAAGCAAATGAGGTGTAGCTCAGTCCATATCCGAACGGCCACTGCAACGACACCTTCGCATCGTAGTTGTATGCCCCTTCCATGGTTCCCACTTCCTCGCTCACCTTATAGTCGTAGTTCGCCAGTGAGTTGATTTCGCGCGGATAAGTATAAGGAAGTTTGGCTGAGAAATTCACATCGCCCGCAAGCAGGTTGGCGAGCGCATCACCCCCATAGTTGCCCGGCAGGAGTATATCCACAATCGCGTTTGCCTTCTGCACGATATCGGCAATCAGGCGTGGACGGCCCTCGTTGAGCACCATAATGATGGGTTTTCCCGTCTTCGCCAGCTCTTTCACGAGGTTTCGCTGGTTTTCTGAGAGCCAGAGGTCATTAAGATTGCCCGGAGTCTCACAATAACTGTTCTCACCGATGCAGGCGATAATCACATCCGCATTCTGAGCCGCACTGACCGCGCGGTCAATCTGCGGAGCGTTCTCCGCATAATAAGGTCCGTTCTCGTTGTAGGTGATACCCTGTTCAAGGATGATGTTCTCCTTACCATATTTGTTGCAGAGTGCCTCGTAGATGGTGTTATAGCGTTCTGCCAAATCTTCCACCTTCGATCCCTGCCATGAGTAGCTCCAGCCACCGTTCAGACAGCGCATCTGATTGGCGTTGGGACCTGTGAGCAGAATCTTCTTACCTTTGGCAAGCG
This sequence comes from Bacteroidaceae bacterium, assembly GCA_016284045.1. GTDB lineage: Bacteria > Bacteroidota > Bacteroidia > Bacteroidales > Bacteroidaceae > UBA3839. The sequence continues at coordinate 14,962 of JAEEOB010000136.1, read as the reverse complement.
GCAGTATGCCGTCGTTCTTCAGCAGAATCTCCGACTCCTCGGCAGCATGAAGCGCTTTTTGGGCAAATTCCTCACATCCAAACTTCTCAAAGCCCTTGCCACCGGTATTCGGCTCGTCGAACAATCCCAGACGATATTTCACCCTCAGAATACGGCGCACAGCATCATCGATACGCTCCATCTTCACCTTACCCTCGTTGACCAGCTGCTTCAGCAAGATGCAGAAATCCACGCTGTAAGGGTCCATCGACATGTCGATGCCGGCGTTGATGGCAATGCGGATAGCGTCTTTCTTGTCTTTCGCCACGCGCTCGCGGGTGAAGAGATTATTGATGTCCGCCCAGTCCGTCACAATCATGCCGTCCCAGTTCAAGTCTTCTTTCAGCCACTGTGTGAGGTATTCATAGCTGGCATGAACCGGCACTCCGTTGATGGACGCAGAGTTGACCATGACCGTGAGTGCACCCGCCTGAATTGCAGCCTTGAACGGCTCGAAATATTTCTCTCGGAGCATAGCCGGCGAGAGATACGCCGGCGTGCGGTCCTTGCCGGTGAACGGCGCTCCGTAAGCGAAATAATGCTTCACACATGCCGCCACATTATACTTGCCCAGATGATTGGGGTCGTTACCCTGATAGCCGCTCACCTCAGCCTCCGCCATCCGTGCGTTGACGATGGCGTCCTCACCGAAACTCTCCCAGATGCGTGGCCAGCGTGGGTCGCGTCCGAGGTCAAGCACAGGGTTATACACCCATGGACAGTTGGCAGCCCGGCTCTCATAAGCAGTCACCTCCGCCATGTCCTTCGCCAGCTGCGTGTTGAACGACGCCCCCAGGTTGATGGGCTGCGGGAAGAGGATTCCCGCCTGCACGTATGTCACGCCGTGGTTCTGGTCCAACCCGTAGATATCCGGTATGCCCGTGTATTTGATGGACTTCTCCTGAATCAGCCGAATCCACTCCTGCCATTGCCCGACAGTGGCCGCCCGTGTGCCCGGCGCATTCAGAATCGATCCCACCTTGTATTTCGACAGACAGGTGTCGAGCATCATCTCGTTCAGGTGCCATTTGCCGTCTGCACCATTCTTGCCCATGATGTCAAGGTTCAGCTCAAGCATCTGCCCCACCTTGTCGTCGAGCGTCATCTTCTTTAGCGTCTGCTCCACTTTCGCCTCAATCTGAGCGTCCCGGGGAATAGCAGGTGGCACATTTTGTGCCATCGACAATGTAGCCGTCAGGAAAACGACCGTCAATAGTTTTTTTCTCATGATTATTTAATTTTTATGATTGTTTCCGCTTGTTCCAAGTCAGCCGACTGCGCCTTGAGCGTCGCAGTACCCGGCTGCCTGCCAGCCTGCACCACCACGAGACATTTTCCGAAGAACGCCTTACGGTGATTTACCTTGAACCGCTCCATGGAGGTCTGGCATCCGTTATCCACACCGGCAATCGTGGCACCGCCATCCACAGAGAAGACAATCTCGTTCTCCGCATTCGGACAGAGGTTGCCGTCTTTATCCACCACCTCCACCGTGACAAATACCAGACTTCTGCCATTGGCATTGATGCTGTTCTTGTCGGAAGTGAGACGGATGTGATGAGGCGCGCCGGCGGTCTTGATGGTCTGCTCACGTACAGTCTTGTCGTCTTTCCGTGCCACCACCTTCACCTCTCCCGGTTCAAAGCAGACACGCCACATCACATGGTACTGATGGTCGTTCTCCTTGCGGCGCACCCCCTGCGAACGGCCGTTGACAAACAGCTCCACCTCGTCGGCATGATTGTAGTAGCACCACAAATCGACAGTCTGTCCCTTAATCCAGTTCCAGTGAGGGAAAAGATGCAGCACGTCCTTGTCCGTCCACTCGCTCTGGTAGAAGTAATAGATGTCTTTCGGGAATCCAGCCAAATCCACGACGCCAAAATAGCTGCTGCGTGCAGGGAAGCTGTAAGGAGTAGGCTCACCGATATAATCCCATCCTGTCCAGATGAACTGCCCGGTAATAAAATCGTTGTGTTTGATGAGATCCCAGGTCTCCTCATGATGGTTTCCCCATGAGGCACGGCTGTTGTCGTAGGCTGAGCACATAAATGACGGGTCGGTATAGGGCAGCCACCATTCCTTCGGTGCGATGACCACAGAGTCTGACGGCATGACATAATAGCCTCGAGAATGTAGTGACGAGTTACTCTCAGTTATCACGAACGGCTTGCCGGGGAAATTCTTCGGCACGTCAGCCATGTTCTGGTTGTGGTAGTTATATCCGATGATATCCACTCCGTTGCCTTTGAACAGATGGTTGTTGGGGTTCGGCTCGTTGCATCCAGCCGTGATGGGCCGTGTGTTGTCGAGGGAGCGGACAATCTCCGCCAGCCGCTCCGCCAGCATCGTGTTCGTGCTCTTCTCCTTGCCGTTGCTCAGCGTCGATGCGTCGTGTCCGAAATTCAGGATGAGGTTCGCCTGCTCTATCGTCAGGTCCTCCCCTCCGTCGGAGCTCCACTGCTCCAGCACCTCGTTGCCCGTGCTCCATATCAGAATTGATGGATGGTTGCGGTCGCGCCGTATGAAATCAGTCAGGTCGCGCTCAAACCACTTGTCGAAGAACAATGAATAGTCGTATCTCGTCTTTTTCTTGTGCCACATGTCGAACGCCTCGTCCATGACGATGAATCCCATTGAGTCGCACATCGCCAGCAGTTCCGGCGCAGGCGGATTGTGAGAGGTACGGAAGGCATTACAGCCCATCTCTCTCAGTGACAACAGCTGACGGCGGATGGCATCATCGTTCACCGCCGCACCCAGACAGCCCAGGTCGTGGTGCATACACACACCATTGAGCTTCATCGGCTTTCCGTTGAGCGAGAAGCCTTTCTCTGCATCAAACTTGAAATATCGCACGCCCGTCATGGTCGTATAGGTGTCGACGAGTGTTTTTCCGTTATAGACAGCCGTCTCCAGCTTATACTGATAAGGGTCATCCAACGACCAGAGGCGGACATTTTTCAGTCGCATTGACGACTTGAACAATGCGGGCTTCCCGCCATTGCCAGCTGTCTTTTGGGGTTTAGTATCTGTCGCCACCACTTTTCCTGAAGCATCGAAAAGCGTATTCACCACCCTCGTGTCAGCGGCCGCACCTTCCACTTCTACCTCCACATTAACATCAGCGGTTTTGGCATTGTCTGCCACACGGGAAGTGACGTATGTGCCCCACTGCGCCACGTGCGTGGTATTCACATGAAGCAGAAACACATGGCGGTAGATACCCGATCCGCTGTACCACCGGCAGTTGGGCTGTTTGCTGTTATCCACTCTCACCGCCACCACGTTATCCCCTTCGTTCAGCCAAGGTGTCAGTTCATACTCGAAGGATATGAATCCATAGGGACGTGTGCCCAGTTCATGACCGTTCACAAAGACGGTGGAGTTCTGATAGACACCGTCGAACTGAATATAGGTCTTTTCATCCGCTTGCCTGTTGACCTTGAAATGCTTGCGGTACCACCCCACTCCGCCGGGCAACGCACCTCCACCGGCACCAGCTGGATTTGAAGCGAGGAAATCACCTTCTATCGACCAGTCGTGAGGAAGGTTCAGACGCCGCCACTTGCTGTCGTCGTAGTTCTGCTGCGCCATCGCAGCCGTGTCGGCAAGGCAGAACAGCCAGTCGTCGTCGAACTGCTGCCGGTCGCGGGCAGTGGCAGGCATTGCAATTCCCGCCAACAATAAAAGAAAGCTTAATATAGTGTTATTTCTGATGTTCATTGAGATTTTTTTATAGTTACTATAGATTTTTATAGTTCCTATAGATTATATAGATACTATAGATTTTATAGAAGTAGAGTGATAGCCTTTAAAGGTTCACTTTTATCGTCTTGCCACTGTATTCCACCACTTTACCCTCGGGGTTATCGAAATTCAGCGGTTTCGCACTGTCTTTGGTGATATAGACCACATTGAATTTACGGGTCTTTAGCATCCCGTCAAACTCACCCTTGCGGTCGCCAAATGTGATGGTATGGTCTTTGTCGTTATAGTTGATGCCGATGGTGGCGAACTTTCCTTGCTCATAGTTATAGTTAGTGCCCTCATCCTCATAGAGCTCGAATGATCCGTCCCTGCCGGCATAGACATAGAGATTAATGAGGTCTGCAGCCTTCTCGTCGCTCCACTCCATCTCCGGTCCGAACGGAATGATTCCGCCTTCAGGCACAAACACAGGGATTCGGTCGTAAGGGGCATCCACCGACTGCTTCTGACCGCCGTCCTGGTGCTTGCCTGTATAGAGGTCGTACCATCCACACTGTTTCGGGAAATAGACATCTCTCGACCTTGCCTTATAGTAGCCTACAGGACACGCCATCAGCGACGGCCCGAACATCCACTGGTCTTTGATGTCATACACCTGTCCGTCGCCATTGAAGTCCATCACCAGCGCGCGCATCATCGTGTAGTCATGACTGCTCACCCATCCTGCCATTGAATAGAGATAAGGCATGAGACGGTATCTGAGTTTGTCGTAATAGACGAACGACTGATAGGCAGGATGGTCTTCCGGTGCGATATTCCATATCTCACGAAGCGGCCACTGGCCGTGTACCCTGAAAATCGGAATAAAGGTACCGAACTGGCTCCATCGCGCCTGGAGCTCACGCCATTCCTTGAGGTCTTCGTTTTCCGTTCCGTTCTGGTCGAACAGCTGCTGAGCACGCACATAGCGGTTCTCCACGCAGAAACCGCCCTGGTCCATGCCCCAGAAAGGCAGTCCGGAGAGAGAATAATTCATTCCTGCAGTCATCTGTGCGCGCATGTCCTCCCACCGGGTGCCGATATCACCGCTCCAAGTGGCAGTGGAATAACGCTGCTCACCTGCAAATCCGCTTCGTGTGAGCAGGAACACGCGCTGGTTGGGATTCACGCCCCGTTGCCCGTTATAAATGGCATCGGCGTTGACGATGCTATAAGCATTGAAATACTCGGTGGTGGTGCCAAGTGCGGTCGGTCCGCTCAGCGCCTTGCGGTACCACATCGGTGTGCAGTCGCGCACATTAGGCTCACTTGCATCCATCCACCAGGCATCCACCCCCTGATTATATTTCGAATAGAGATTCTCGTCCATCTGCCGCCAGAACATCTTACGCGCGCCCTCATCGTATGCGTCGTAGAACGATCCCATGTAGCCGAGCCAGTCATAAATCGAGTCGGTCACCGCCTGATGATACATCCATCCCTTCGAGTCAATCTCCTTATAGTTGTCGGTGTTGCAGTAGAACTTCGGCCAGACGGAGATCATGAAGCGTCCGTGCATCTGATGCACGCTGTCGAGCATCGCCTGGGGGTCAGGATAGCGCTTAGAGTCGTACACATGGCTGCCCCATTGGTCGTCTTCCCAGTAATTCCAGTCCTGCACGATGTTGTCAATCGGAATATGGCGTTTACGGAACTCAGCCAAGTTCTCCTCCACCTCGCCAGCGGTCTTATAGCGCTCACGGCTCTGCCAGAAGCCCAATGCCCACTTCGGATATACCGGTGCCTTGCCTGTGAGTGTGCGGTAGCCGGATATCACCTCGTCGAGATTATTGCCGGCGATGAAATAATAGTCCATGTCTGGAGTCATCTCGCTCCATACGCTCAGTTGCCTCAGCTGCTCGTCGGTGCGCGGCTCAGCCACCCGCAGACCGACATAGCTTACCCCTCCATCGGGCTGCCATTCGATTCGTATCGGAGTCTTTTCCTTCACATCGGCAGTAAATTTATAGGCATTCGGATTCCATGCCGTTCTCCAACGCTCAGCCACCACTTCCTTACCTCCAATCATCACTTTGATGTAGCCGGCATAATAAAGAATAAACTGATAAGGATTGTCTGGCAAGTCGGTTTTCAGCGGCTCGATAAATCCCTCATACACCACCTTCGCCCCTTCCAGGCGGAACCCCTTTGGCAGGTTCTGTATGCCTCCATTATCTGTAGCCTTGCATATCTCCGATGCGTCGGGCATTGCATATTCATAGTAAATAGAGTCTTCGTCACGCTCCAGCGATTTTCCGTTTCTGTCGGTGTAAGTACCTGTGAGATGCCCTTCCCCGCCGTCCTTCCCATACAATTTGAATGCACGGTTGAGTTGAAGGTATTCATCAGGTTTTCCGAAACGGCAGTAGCTATAGCTGTCCCAAAGCACCCCGAAATTCTTGTTCGATACCACAAACGGCACACTCACTTTCGTGTTATACTGAAAAAGATCTTCATTCTTTCCAAGCATATTCAGTTCTTCCGACTGATGCTGTCCAAGCCCATAGAGCGCGTCACCCACCTCGTTAAACACTAATCTCCAAGAGAGTCCGTGCCGCTGTTCTTCCTTCACCTTTGCCACATCACATCCGATTTCCCGTTCAGGCACATAGAACGGCTTGAAAGTCTTGCCTTTCTCTGCCTCTGCTGCCAGCAGTTTTCCGGCAGCATCATAGAATGTGATCCGTCCGTCCTGCTTATCCACCACTGCTTTAATGGCAGGTGCCGCCACCGTCACTTTTCCATCCTTCTCGTCAACGGTGTATTTCACATCCGTCTCCTGCGGCACAATCATCAAACTTTCCTGTTTTTTTGGAAGCGAAGCGTCGGTGGTTGCCCTCACTCGGATGATATTGTCGTCAATAACCTGAAGGGCCACCACCTTTGGAGCCCCCTCTCCGGGATTGTCAATGTTGACCGTCACCATGTCCTTGTCACCTCCAAATCCTCCGCAGCTTGTCAATGCGGCTGTCAGCAAACATAAAGAAATCATTTGTCTTTTTCTCATATTAGTTAGTATTATAAAAGTTTTGTCCGACAAAATTACAGTTATTATGTCAGACAAAACGTCTTTTATGATGATAATGCAGGAAAAAATGTGTAATAGAACTTGCCTTCTCGTATTCTTACTCTTCTTACTCTTCCTACTCATCCACCCCCAGCAGTCCGGAGAGATATTTCGTGGCGTCAGTGATGCCTGATCGGTCTCTCGGCCAATCCTCGTAGCCGCTTGAGCTGACAGACTCCCTGTTGTCGAACTCCGCTTCGAACGACCACTGTGATCCGTCGGTCACAAGCGAGAACAAATAATTGTGCTTGTAGGTCTGTACATTTCCTTTTCGGAATATTTCACACAGTTTCTCTCCCACTTCCTTGCCACCGACCATCTCTTTTTTCACAGGATTTTCGTTTTCAAACAATCCGGCATCATTAAGATAGCTGATTTTGTAGCGGCCGTCGTCCAGACGGTCCACAGTCCATTCCGGTCCGCCCGGGCTCATGCTTTCCTTATGGGAGAAGCGGAAATGCTTCAGTTTTCCTTCAGGAAAAGGAATGTCTGGAAGGGTGTATTCAAAGAGGTCGTCATAATAGGCTTTCACAGCCTTGATGATGGGATAATCTTCTGGCGCACAGCCTCTCCCTTTCATGCTGAAGGCTCCTTTCTCGTGCTGGATGTCAAGTTGCCATGTCGGGGATTCTTCTCCTTTCTCCGACCAGTTGTCCTGATAATAAGGCTGTTTATAGTGTTCCTCAAGCATATTTTGCAGCTTCAGAGCCTCATCCTCGTCCAAGCTCTTGATATTGCGTTCTTCCCCTTTACGGTATGTCAGCTCATAGTCATGATTGATTTTCCTCAGTTCCATCTCCGAGAGAATGCCGTCTTTGTCTGTGATGTCAAGACAGAGTGTCTGCAGGCTGCCCTCAAGATTGCTTTCAGAAAGAGCCTGCTGCCCTCCATGCAGGTTGCCGTTGGCATCAGGCTTCTGGGCACAACTCTGCAGGCAAAGCAGTAGAAAAACTACAAAAGCAGAACTAATCAATTGTCTTTTCATGCCAAATAGGTGTTAATTAATCAGTTGGCCTCAGTCTTTGTCGTAATCAGTCGTCCACCAAAATGATTCTGCCTTGTGGTTTAGCATATTCGTTTCCAACGACACCTCCGAGAGTGTTCTGCAAATAGTCAACCACGACATACGGTGCAAAAAAGGGTGTGGTTTCCCCATAATCGAAGAGATTCGCACAAACCACCGGTGCATTGACATTCTTAAGCAATTCTTTCATTCTCTGCAAACCGAAATCAAACTCATGGTTACCAATCGTGATGGCATCGTAGCACATGTTGCGCATGATATCGACAATGTATTGCCCCTTCGATGCAGCTCCCACAACACCACCATTAAGATAATCTCCACAGCTGACTATTCCAGCGTACGCTGTGTCGCTATTAGCAATAGCATCGCGCAGCCCAGCCAACTTTTGATAGCCTTGAATATTACAATGCACATCGTTTTCATACAAAATCACAATGCTTTTCTGAGACGATATCAAGTTTTCATCATCAGAGTGGGAACAAGCGGCAAACAGCAGTGTCAGTGCTGATATTAAAAAAAGTTTAAAGTAAATTTTCACGTTTTTAATTGTTTGTGATTCAATCTATAATCATTTGTTTCTTTATCTGATTAGCCATACAAAAGGTAAAATGATACGCTTTTGACCCTATAAAACTAATACTCATGTTTATGATGCCCGCATCACTTCCTCTGACCAACTGAAAAACAGCTCAAAAATCTAAGATAAATTATCCTAACTTTTTTTTTCACTATTACTTACTTAGTTTAAGATTGCAAATTTACGATTTTTTTACTTTTTTACGATATGTTTCATGAAATAATTGTAACTTTGCAATAAATCTGTGGATTTCACTCCTTATCCATCCTTCATTACGCCTTACAATATTACACTATATGCTATCCATATAAAAATATCATAAGACGCACCATTCTGAAGTAAAAAAGGAAGTAAAAAGGGAAGTAAAAAGGGAAGTAAAAAAGGAAGTAAAAAAGGAAGTAAAAAGGGAAGTAAAAAAGGAAGTAAAAAAGGAAGTAAAAAGGGAAGTAAAAAAGGAAGTAAAAAAGGAAGCCGAGTTAATTTAAAGATTTAATTATGTAAGATGTAAGATTTATGCAAGTGGTTCGGAATTTAAAAGGGGAGTTAACGAGCCTGAGGCTCGTGGACGATAGTTTTGCAAAAGATCATCTAATGGAGCAGTCAATCTAAAACAGTCCACAACTCCAGCTGTCATCAACCTTTTTAAGAACTTCAGAAAACTATAAACTATAAACTATAAACTATAAACTATAAACTATAAACTAAAAACTATAAACTAAAAACTAAAACCAAAAACTAAGCCTAATGATTACCCGCTTATTACAATTTTTAGACGCATCGCCAGTGAATTTCCTGGCAGTGAAGCATATTGCCGACACACTTGAATCGGCCGGCTACCGACGTGTTGACCCTCAGTTACCTATTGGTGAGGTGAAAGCAGGCGACAAACTCTTTGTCACCAAGAACGACTCATCCATCTATGCGTTTCATATAGGCAGGAAGCCTCTTGCCGACAGCGGTTTCCACATGATTTGCGCCCACTGCGACTCCCCCACCTTCCGAATCAAGCCGAATGCTGAGATTCTCTGTGAGAAAGGCATCGTGAAACTGAACACCGAGGTATATGGCGGTCCGATTATGTCCACGTGGTTCGACCGTCCGCTGACTATCGCCGGACGTGTTATCGTGAAAGGAAAAGATGCCATGTCGCCCCGGTCGCTGCTGCTCCACATCAAGCGTCCCCTCCTTCAGATAAGCAATCTCGCCATCCACTTCAACCGTTCGGTGAACGATGGTGTGGCACTGAGCAAACAGAAAGACATGCTGCCCATCCTGGGAATCATCACAAACGAATTGGAAGTAAAGAATCTTTTGACCAACACTATCTGCGGAGAATTGAACATAGAGAAAGAGGACATCCTTGATTTCGATCTATATTTAGCTGACGCCACCCCCGCCTGCACTTTTGGCGTTCACAATGAATTCCTGTCGTCGGGCCGGCTTGACGACCTGTCGATGTGTGAGGCAGGTCTGGAAGCGCTCATCAACACACCCGAATCCGACACCACCAAGGTGCTTGCCATCTTCGACAACGAGGAGACCGGATCACAGACAAAGCAGGGAGCTGCCAGTCCATTCCTGGCTTCGATGCTCAAACGCATCGCCTTGGCTCAGAGCGGCAGCGATGAGTCGTTCTATCAGGCAGTTGAGCGTGCATTCATGGTGTCCGCCGACAACGCCCATGCCTGGCATCCCAACTACAGCGAGAAATACGACCCGACAAACCATCCGGTACTCGGAGGCGGCCCCGTCATCAAGTTCAATGCGGCACAGAAATACGCCAGCGATGCTGTTTCAGCAGCTGTCTTCGCTCAGATATGTCAGGATGCAGGCGTTCCCTGCCAGCGTTTTGTCAACCACAGCGATGTGGCAGGCGGCAGCACCCTTGGCAACATCCTCGCCTCATCCATACCGCTCCGCGGTGTCGATATGGGCAACGCCATACTCGCCATGCACAGCTGCCGTGAGACCGGCAGCGTCATCGACCACATCTTCTGCGTCAAGGCCTTCTCCCAGTTCTATTCCTGAGGAGGGAAGGAGAAACAGAATGTTTATTTTGCCACAACGAATCTTTACGAAACAGACTGCGGACACCAAGGATGGGATAGAACAAAAGACTAAAAATCGTCACAATATAACAGCATGTGAGTTTATATTTCTACAAAAATAGTTAATAACTAATAGTCAGATAGTTATAAATATTATACCATATTATTTTCGTTTATAGCCAGCGGAAACTATTAAAAAAACATATAAAACCGCACGCTATAAACGGAAAAAGAAGAAAAAACAGCGGAAGGACATCGAATTCGGTGTCCTTCCACTGTTTTTATACGAATGACTCACGCCAAGCGGAGTGTGATGATAAATAAATTATGCTTCCTTGTCTAAGCTGACAGCCTTCCAGAGACCAACAGCCACGATAGCTCCGACAAATGGTCCGACGATGAATACCCAAACCTCTGACAGTGCTGAACCACCCTGGAAGATAGCCGGTCCAAGTGAACGTGCAGGGTTCACAGAAGTCCCTGTGTAGTGTATGCCAACGAGATGGATGAGGATGAGCGAGAGACCGATGGCCAGTCCTGCGAAGTTGTTGGTAGCCCCATTGGTTTTTGATGTTGCACCAAGCACCACAAGCACAAACAATGCGGTGAGCACAATCTCCACCACCAGTCCAAGTCCGATGTTTCCGTTAGGACATCCGTTTGCACCCGTTGATGTTGTGATTACCAGCGACGGATCCATGTTGACGATGGCAGCGAGCACACAAGCAGCAAGAATACCGCCGATGAACTGTCCTACCCAGTAGCCTATCGCATCCTTAACGCTCATACGTCCGTCGAGGAGCACGCCAAGCGTGATAGCAGGATTGATGTGGCATCCTGAGACACCACCGATGGTGTAAGCCATCATGATAACAGAGAGACCGAAAGCGAAAGCAGTACCTACCACGGCAGCTGTGTTCTCCGGTCCGCATCCTAAACTAACAGCTGCGCCGCAGCCGAGAAAGGTCAGTACGAACGTACCGATTAATTCTGCTAAATACTTTTTCATAATACACAAATTTAGTTAATACAAAAATGAATGTTATTGAAAATATAACGCAAAACTACTAAAAATTATTTAATAACGAATAAAAAAAATGTTTTTTTCGTGAAAATTGATTAAATTTGCGGATAATATACACAATATACACCATTATGCGAATCAAACATTTTTCTTTTGCCTTCATATTGGCTTTATTACCCATATCCGTCATGTCGCAAAACCGTCAGATGCCCGTCAGGGCGAAAATCAAGAAAAACTTCACCATCGACGACCTCATTCCAGGAGGATCCACCTTCTACCAGAGCAACTATGCCAAAAGGAAATACACAGCGTTCTGGGGTGAGAAATGCGTGGAACTCGGGCTTGACGAATGCCGGCTGGTCAACCGTACAGACGGTACAGCTGAAGGCGAGCAACTGTTCACGCTGACCGACATCAATACTGCGCTCTCATCTGCCGGTTTCCGGATGCAACACCTCTACGAGGCGTCTTTCCCCTACTCCACGGACCCGTTGGTTCTGCTGAAAGGGAAAGGGAAGCAGGCACTTGTGAACTGGCAGACGAAACAAACAGTATGGATCCAGACACTTGAGTCAAGCTACGAGGCCTCCGACTGGAATGCCAAGTCCCGGAACCTTGCATTCGTCAAGGAACATAATCTCTACGTCTGCGATGCCAACGGAACGGAGAAGCAGCTGACCACGGACGGAACATCCGATATGGTCTATGGCAAGTCCGTCCACCGCGACGAGTTCGGTATCGAGAAAGGACTGTTCTGGAGCGACCAGGGCGACAAGCTGGCATTCTACCGCATGGATCAGAGCATGGTCAGTCCCTATCCGCAGGTGGATCTCAACCTCGATCCAGAAGAGGGCAGCCGCTGCGCGAAGGTTGCCCCCGACCGCTACCCGATGGCAGGAGAGACCAGCCATAAAGTGACAGTGGGCGTGTATGACGTGGCAAGCGGAAAGACCGTCTATCTCAATGCCGGCGACCCCACCGACCGCTATTTCACCAACATCGCATGGAGTCCCGACAGCAAGACCGTCTATCTCATCGAGCTGGACAGAAGCCAGAAACACGCTAAGCTCGATGCCTACAATGCCGAGACGGGACAGTTCACCGCCACCCTCTTCCGTGAGGACAACAGCAAATATTTCGAGCCACGCACCCCCATACAGTTCCTGCCATGGGACAGCAAACGGTTTATCTATGCTACCCGCCGCGACGGCTACAACCACATCTACCTCTACAAGCTTGACGGCAACAGCGCCACGCTGGAACGTCAGCTCACCAAGGGGCAGTTTGAGGTGTTCAACGTGTTGGGATTCAACCAGAAAGAAAAAACCGTGGTATTCACAAGCAATGAGTCCGACCCGATTGGCTGTGCGCTTTATGCCGTTGACATGAAAGGCAAGCGGACGGCACTGGGCGACACTGGTGGCTGGCACAGCGCCGTGCTGTCGGATGCTGGCACCACCGCCATGGACTCCTGGGCGATGCCTGAAGGACCGATAGCCCACCGCCAGGATCTTGTGGACACGTCAACCGGCAAGCGCCTGACATTCATGGACTCCCAAGACCCTTGGGACAACTTCAACGTGCCTGAAATCAAGACCGGCACCCTCAAGGCAGCCGACGGAGTGACCGACCTCTATTATCGGCTGATTCTCCCCACCAATTTCAACCCTGAAGAGAAATACCCGGCTGTGGTGTACGTCTATGGAGGTCCGCACGCCCATAACATCGACGCCAGCCGTCACTGGGGCGCGAGAGGCTGGGATATCTGGATGGCACAGAACGGCTACGTGATGTTCTGTCTCGACAACCGGGGAAGTGAGCACCGCGGACTGGATTTCGAGCAGGCCACCTTCAAGCATCTCGGTGTGGAGGAGATGAAAGACCAGCTGAAAGGCATTGACTACCTGAAATCGCTGCCTTACGTGGATGGCGATCGTATCGGCGTGCATGGCTGGAGCTTCGGCGGGTTCATGACCACGAGCCTGATGACCACCTACCCCGACGTGTTCAAAGTGGGCGTGGCAGGTGGACCGGTCATCGACTGGAAATATTATGAGGTGATGTACGGTGAGCGTTATATGGAGACCCCGCAGAGCAACCCCGAAGGCTATGCCGCCAGCAGCTGTCTGAACAAAGCTGACAAACTGAAAGGGCGGCTGCTGATTATCTACGGAGGCAACGACCCTGTATGCGTGCCGCAGCATACGCTCTCATTCATCCGTGCATGCATCGATGCCGACACCTATCCCGACCTTTTCACCTACCCTGGCGACGAACACAACATGATGGGTTCCGACCGCGTGCATCTTCACAAGAAAATCACCCAGTATTTCGAGGATTTCCTGAAATAGGATTTACGATTAAGGATTTTGTTTGTTTTTGGTAGCCATGCGGATGGCCAATATAAAAGCATCTCCCAGAATGTGTTGAGACATTCCGGGAGATGTTTTTGTTATTGAAATGATTGTTATTGCAATTTCACCTTAATCATGGAGAATGAATATGGATCCATGGTGACGGTCATCTTCTTCTTGATGTCGATGTTGGAGGTCTGTGGCTTGATAGGCTGCTGGTCGAAATTGTTCTCGTCCATCGGGTTGCCTTTCAGTGTGGTGATCTCCGCAACCGACGGGAGTTTCTTGAACTTGGACAGGTCGATGTCCGCGTCCTTTGCCGCATCAGTGGCGTTACACATCTTCAGATATACCTCACCTTTCTCCGTATTGAGCACGCAGGAAGAACCCAGGAACTTGTCGTCTGCCACCTTCACCACGTCTCCGTAATAGTAGTCGCCGGCTGTGATGCCGAAGAGTTGCTGCACATAGTAGCTGCAAGTGAGGAACACCCCTTTGTTGTCGAAATAAATCAGGTCGGGGTTCCAGCTCAGATGGTTCTTCTTCGCGAACAGCGGTGCATAGCTGGTCATCACCACCACGTCGCCGTTACGCTCAATACCCATCAGATAGAGTGCCTCAGCCAGTGCGTCGGTGAGCTTCTTGTCTTTCGAGGCATACTCGCCCAGATAGACCTTGGTCTTGCGGTCGCGCGGGTAGTTGTCGTAGTTGTGCTGGTTGTCGTAGAAGTAGTTGCGGGGCTCATAGTAGTGCTCATCGAGGATGGCGAGGTCAATCTGCTCAGCAAAGCGCCAGCCGTTGTCGAAGTCAGGGTTGCCCTTGTGTGAACCAGGACCAGCCGTACCCACAATCACGATATCCGGATATTTCGCGCGCACACGGTCATAGATATATTTGAAGCGTTCCTCAAATTCAGGCGTGATTTTCTCCTCGTTGCCCAATCCTAAATATTTGAGGTTGAACGGTGCGGGATGTCCCTGCTCCGCACGTTTCTTTCCCCATGTGGTATTCACGTCGCCGTTCGCCCATTCAATCAGGTCGAGCGCCTCGTCCACCCATTCGTCCATCTCGCTCATCGG
>JAEEOB010000135.1 GCA_016284045.1 Bacteroidaceae bacterium | reverse complement strand
ATTAAGCAACTTATCATCATCGCATTGTTTGCACTCGGAATGACAGGATGCTCCGAGGACACGAAACAGAACAAAAGCCAGAGCGGATCCCACGTGGAAAAATCTGAAGGCAGCAATAATAATGTCAAGAATAAGGCTGCGGGCAAAAAAAACAGCAGCGAAAAAGTCGGAAAGTCTGAAAACCAGGAAAAGGCAGAAGACAAGAGCGTTTACAAAGAAGCATTGAAAGCCGAGATTAAGGATGTGAACGCAAAATTGCCCGTGAAAGTAGAGGAAGGAGTCACTGTCACCAACTTCACTGTGGAGAACAACGATGCCGTATATTATTATATGTGTGAGGAGCCGAAAGTGGGTATGGATGCCATCGTTCAGGCTCAGCAGAAAATGAAGGAAAACACACGCCAATCGCTCCAGACGACCAACGACCCCGAGACCATTCATCTGCTGCGCATGCTGCGTGGTGCAGAAATGGGGCTGATTTTCAGATATAAGGGCACAAAAAGCGGCAGAACTGTGGATGTGAGTTACAGTCCTGCCGAATTAGAGTTTTAAGAAAGTTATATTTAGGAAGTAGTAAAAGCTATAGCAAACAAGACTTCGGAATAATCGGAGATTTATGCTATTGTGGTGTGTTTGAGGTTTTCAGCAATTCCGTCAGTTCTTTCATGCCTTCTGAAGCACCTTTCTGAATGACATGGATGTCGCGCAGGGAACTGGTCTTCACTGGTTTTGGGTCAATGAGATACATCTTGGCATCGTTGTTGGCATAATTGATGAGACCGGCAGCGGGATACACATTGAGTGAAGTGCCTATGATGACAACGATGTCAGCCTGAGAAACCTCGATGATAGCCGGTTCGATTTTCGGCACGGCCTCACCGAACCACACGATGAACGGACGGAGCTGAGAACCGTCATTAGCCTTGTCACCGATATGGATGCCGGGATTATCTGAAGGAATCTCAACAATACAATTCGGATCATTAGGGTTATCTGATGAAGTGGCTTTCATCAGCTCGCCATGCAGATGAATCACGTTTGTGCTCCCGGCACGCTCATGAAGATTGTCAACATTCTGTGTGACAACGGTCACATCATAATCATTCTCCAATGCGGCAACAAGGCGATGACCCTCATTGGGCTCACACTCCAGCAACTGACGCCTGCGATCATTATAGAAACGGATCACAAGCTCAGGATCCTCATGATAGCCTTGAATACTTGCCACCTTCATCACGGGATATTCCTCCCAGAGACCGTTGCTGTCTCGGAAGGTGCGTATACCACTCTCTGCCGACATACCTGCACCTGTAATAAAAACTAGTTTCTTTTTCATGTTTTATATTGAGTATAGATGAATAAAATAGAAAAATGTGTGTATGCAAATTTACGATTAAATATTGAATTGTCCAAATTATCATAAGGAGTTTCTGCACTAAGTTATGAAGGAGAGGAGCAGTGCTCTCTATCCAAGCTCCTATTCTGACATGAAAATTCAATAATCAACGGGGTTAAAAAGATGTGTGTTTTCGAGAAAAATGTTTCAATACATAAAAAATAACACAATTCATTTGGCAATCAAGAAAAAAATACATAAGTTTGCATTGGTAAAAAAACCAATGTGATATTAACCTTTATTTTATTAACTTTAAAATCGAGACACATGAAGAAATTGTTAATGCTCGCCATCATGATGACGCTTGCACTCACAGCAAGCGCAAAGTCAAAATTCATCACGATGGAAAATGCAGCAGTAGCTCCGGCAACAGAAGCAGTAGCTGACGTTCAGCAGCGTCCGTACCGCCGTCCAGGAGTGAGAAGAGGTTACAGAGGACCTGTTCACCGTCCATACGGACCAAGACCACGGTATCATCGTCCTGTTCCTCCACCACGGTATCATCGTCCATACGGGCCACGGTATCATCGTCCATACGGGCCACGGTATCATCGTCCGGGACCACGTCCTTATCATCGTCCAGGACCACGCCCATACAGAAGAGGACCTAGAAGATATTAGCCTTCTAAGAAATAACAGATGCGCTCTGCACCAGATGCCAACGGCATCGATGCAGAGCGCATCTGTTTTAGAGTGACTACACCATTAGATTATCAAAAGCAGCATGAAAAAGGGAGAATTCTTACAAGGTTTTATTTGCCTGTTTTGTCATGCATATCTAGCAAATTAGCATTAAATTTACTTTTTTTTCGTTAAAAGGAGTGCTTTTTTAGAGTAAAACTCAAAAAACTTGTCAAATGATTGTGATTCTAAAAAAAAAATCCATAACTTTGCACGGCACTAAGGAATGATGCAGATTATTATCATACAATATAATTTTTTCTTATAATAATGGCAACATTAGATTTAGCAAAGTATGGCATCACCGGTTCAACAGTGATTGCTCACAACCCATCTTACGAGGTTTTATTTGCAGAAGAGACCAAAGCAGGTCTTGAAGGTTTTGACAAAGGACAAGTTACGGAGCTCGGAGCCGTAAATGTTATGACTGGTATCTACACTGGTCGTTCACCTAAAGACAAGTATATCGTGGACGACGCTCAGTCGCATGATAAGGTTTGGTGGACATCTGAAGCTTATAAGAACGACAACCACCCAATGTCAGAGGAGGTTTGGGCAACAGTTAAGGATATCGCCATGAAGGAGCTCAGCAACAAGGAACTTTATGTTGTTGACGCTTTCTGCGGTGCAAACGAGGCCACACGCCTGGCAGTGCGTTTTATTATGGAAGTGGCATGGCAGGCTCATTTCATCAAGAACATGTTCATCCAGCCGACTGAGGAAGAACTTGCAAATTTCGAACCCAACTTTGTAATATATAACGCATCTAAAGCTAAGGTTGAGAATTTCAAGGAACTGGGACTGAATTCTGAGACTTGTGTGGCTTTCAACACAACATCAAGAGAGCAGGTGATTATCAACACATGGTATGGTGGCGAGATGAAGAAAGGTATGTTCTCAATGCAGAACTACTATCTTCCACTCCAGGGCATCGCATCAATGCACTGCTCTGCGAACACCGACATGGAAGGAAAGAACACAGCTATCTTCTTCGGACTGTCAGGCACAGGTAAGACCACTCTTTCAACCGACCCGAAGCGTCTCCTTATCGGTGACGACGAGCACGGATGGGACGATGAGGGCGTTTTCAACCTTGAAGGCGGATGCTATGCAAAGGTTATCAACCTCGACAAAGAATCTGAGCCGGATATTTACAATGCCATCAAACGTAACGCTCTCCTTGAGAACGTGACTGTTGACGAGGAAGGAAAAATCGATTTCGCTGACAAGAGCGTGACTGAGAACACTCGCGTTTCTTATCCTATCGACCATATCGAGAAAATTGTGAAGAAAGTGGCTGGAAAGAGCGCAGGTCCTGCTGCAAAGAATGTGATTTTCCTTTCAGCAGACGCATTCGGCGTACTGCCGCCTGTGTCTATCCTCACTCCTGAACAGACTAAATATTACTTCCTTTCTGGATTTACTGCCAAACTGGCTGGAACAGAGCGTGGCATCACAGAGCCTACTCCCACATTCTCAGCATGCTTCGGTCAGGCGTTCCTTGAGCTGCATCCTACAAAATATGCAGAGGAACTCGTGAAGAAGATGGAAAAGAGCGGTGCTAAGGCTTATCTCGTTAACACAGGATGGAATGGTACTGGCAAGCGTATCTCTATCAAAGACACACGCGGTATCATCGACGGAATACTTGGAGGTTCGATACTGACTGCACCTACAAAGACCATTCCTATCTTCAACTTTGAAGTACCTACAGCACTTGAGGGTGTTGACCCTGCAATTCTTGATCCTCGCGACACTTATGCAAACGCTGAGGAATGGGAAACAAAAGCAGTTGACCTCGCACAGCGTTTCCAGAAGAACTTCGTGAAATACACAGGTAACGAGGCAGGTAAGGCTCTTGTTGCAGCTGGACCACAGCTGTAAATTTCCTGACGTTTGAGACGGTCCAAACGGTCGTCTCAAACTATGTATTATCACACAATAAATGCGTACATTACACGTTATTTGATAAAGAACAATCAGTTTTTCACTGATTTAGGTTATCATATTTCTCCCCGATTCTCTATAAGAATCTTTATTCGGGCTATGTCGTTGAGAAACGGTATAGCCTTTTTTTTGTGAAATCTGTTTTATTTTTTTTGTAATTTAAACGTTAATTCGTATCTTTGTAATTTTAATCAAAGTATCAATATGAAAATGAAAAGACTTTTGACATACATTCTGCTCTACTTCTGTTGCTGTTCACTGTCTGCCACCGTGAAGCCACGCGATGGAAGGAAGGAGCCATTGGTGTTTGCCGACCAAGAGGAGAACGACAGCCACAATCATGGAGACAACGGTCGTCTGATGTCACCATGGAAAATCGGGTCACAGAGCAATGCTCCTCTGAAAGCGAAAGGAAGCCCGAAAGTGCCGGTGATACTGGTTCAATTTTTAGACAAGAAATTCACAACCGGGCTGGGAGTGACCAATGGAGTACGCAATAAATGTCTGACAGAAGACGATGAGATTATTGTAAATGAGGCATACGACAAATTCTGTAACGGAGTACCGGAAAGCGACTACTACACTGGATTGGGAAGCCACGGAGCCATCACGGAATATTTCCGGGATCAGAGTAACGGACAGTTCACACCACAATTTGTTGTCATCGGGCCTGTCACACTCGACGACGAATATGCTTTCTACGGCAAAGACGGATCAAAAGGTAAAGACAGCAACCTCTCATATTTCTACAGCGATGCCATAAAAGCCGCACAGAGAGTGTACACGAACTGGAGCGACTTTGACAACGACAACAACAACACGGTTGATATGGCATTCTTTATCTATGCAGGAGAGGGTCAGAATGGTTCAGACGATGAAAACACGATTTGGCCGCAGGAACGCAGGACTGGCGGAACAATAAACGGCACATCTTACGGATGTTATGCTTGCTGCAACGAAATCTATGCCGGTGAGACTGACGGAATCGGCGTTTTTGTTCATGAGCTTAGCCACGCCATGGGACTTCCCGACTTCTACGATACCAACTATGTGGCATACGGCATGGACTACTGGGACATCATGGACTCAGGGTGCTATTGCAACCACGGGTATTGTCCTTGCAACTACACAGCATACGAGCGATGGTTTATGGGATGGACTGAACTGGAGACACTCAATCCGTCAACACCACAGAAACTCACACTACAGGCCACCAGCGACTATTATCTGAATCCTGAGGTTGAATGGAAAGGGTATAAAATCGTAAACCCCGAGCATAGTAATGAATACTATATCATTGAGAACCGCCAGTCCACAGGATGGGACGAATATGTGGGACACGGGGATGAATACTCCAAGATGAAGGGGATGCTGATAGTTCATGTAGATTATGTGTCGAACAGGTGGACTGGGAACTCTGTAAACACAAACCCCAGCCATCAGTATATGACCATCCGACCTGCAGACGGAGTGCTTGACTCCTATATGTATGTGGACCACAAAGACTATGAGACATACAAGAAGTTTATGTATTCAGCCTACGGAGACCTCTATCCTGGATATAAGCAAGTGACTGCATTTGAGGGACCCGACCAGTTCGTATATAACGGCTCAGGGGAAATGGATCAGCCACTGCTGAACATCAGGCAGAATGCCGACGGAACGGTTAGCCTTGATTACATGCAGATTTTCAAGACAGACCAGCATATCGACTTGGACACCATTCCCGACATGACCTACGGCGACAGCACATATATACTGCCTGCAAAAACAGACTGCAACTTGGAGCTCGTATGGACAGTGAGCAACTCCGACGTGGCAACAGTCAACGGCGACACACTCATCATCAGAGGGGCAGGAACCGCCTTGGTGACAGCATCACAGGAAGGCAATGCTTTCAACAATGCAATTGAGCAGACTTTCGTGTTGAACATAAAAAAAGCACAACTGACCATAACAGCTGACTCTCTGAGTAGAAACACAGGAGAGGAGAACCCGGAACTGACCATGTATTTCGAAGGATTTGTGAACGGAGACGATGCCAGCACTGCACTGACAACTCCTCCGGATATCACATGCGAGGCCGATGCCAGCTCACCTGCAGGCGAGTATGCCATTGTGCTGAGCGGAGGTGAATCCACCAATTATGAGCTGACACTTATTGACGGAGTGCTCACTGTATCGGAGCCACCTGCTCCACCTCACAAAACTGGTGACGTGAATGAGGATGGATTTGTGGATATCAGCGACATTGTGGCAGCCATCAACCATATAGCAAAAACAGCCACCTTCCGATATGCCGACGTGAACGAGGATGACGAAGTCAATATATCAGACATCGTGGCGATAATCAATATCATCGCTCAACAATAAAATATTATAAAACCTCAAAAAAATATAACTGTTATGACATTTACAGAATTAGCCATGCCTATCTTCCAGCAGTCAATCATCGACTATCATAAGCTGGACAACGTGGATCAGCCCATCGTGAATCCCTACACCACCGGCACCATCGAATACTACCTCTATCTAAAGAACTGGATTGACACCGTACAGTGGCATTTCGAGGACATCATCCGCGAGCCGGACATCGACCCGGTGGAAGGTATCAAGCTCAAACGAAGAATCGACAAGAGCAACCAGGACAGGACCGACCTCGTGGAGATGATTGACAGCTATTTTCTCGACAAGTACAAGGACGTGGAAGTGCTGCCCGACGCAACCATCAATACGGAGAGTCCGGCATGGGCGGTTGACAGGCTCAGCATTCTCGCACTGAAAATCTACCACATGGAAGAGCAGACAAAGCGCGATGACGCCAGCGAAGAGCATATTGCCAAATGTCAGAAGAAACTCGATGTGCTCCTTGAGCAGAAGAAGGACCTGTCAAGCGCAATCGACCAGTTGATAAGCGACATTGAGGTGGGCAAGAAATACATGAAGGTGTATAAGCAGATGAAAATGTATAACGACCCGAGCACCAACCCGATTCTCTACGGAAAGAAATAATGCCGAAACGCATACTGATCATGCGGTTTTCAGCCATGGGAGACGTAGCCATGATTGTTCCCGTGGTGAATTGTCTGGCAACCCAGCATCCTGATGTTGAGCTGACAGTTCTGACACGTCGTGCTTTCACTACATTTTTCCGTTGGCTGCCTGCCAATGTGCATACGATTGGCATTGACTTGAACGAATACAAGGGATTGACCGGACTGAACCGGCTGTATAAGGAATTAAAAGCAGAAAAATTCGATGCCGTCGCTGACCTGCATAACGTGTTACGGAGCAAATTCCTGAGGCTCCGTTTCAGATTAGCGGGTGAGAAAACCGCAGTAATCGACAAAGGACGTGGGGAAAAGAAAAAAATTATGGGACGTGGCAGGCTATCACAGCCGCTCATGCCGACCACCGAACGCTATGCACGGACATTCGAAACTTTAGGACTTCATGTCGAACTGACCCCCAGCCTCTGTTTCCACAGCAAAGCAGAAGATTACATAAAGCTACACGACAAATACGGAGAGAAATCCCCTGCGGAGAAATGGGTGGGAGTTGCACCATTCGCTGCCCACGAAAACAAGATGTATCCGTTAGACAAGATGGAAAACGTGATTTGTTCTTTATCCGGGATGGGATGCAAAGTATTTCTGTTCGGAGCTGGTAAGGAAGAGCGAATAATACTCGAACGTTGGGAAGACGGTTCAAAGATTTTCAGCACATGCGGAAAGTTAGGCGGCCTTGACCAGGAGATGATTCTCATGTCGGAGCTTGATGTGATGCTGGCGATGGACTCAGCGAACATGCATATCGCCTCACTGGTGGGAATACCGGTAGTTTCCGTGTGGGGATGTACGCATCCGAATGCAGGATTCACTCCATGGCAACAGAATCCCGACAATATCATCCAGGACAACACTCTCGGCTGTCGCCCATGTTCTGTCTATGGTAAAGCACCCTGTAAATACGGAGACCGAAGATGTATGACCCGGATATCCCCGGAGGTTATCATCAGCAAAATCAAGGACGTGCTCAGCCTGTAATCAACAATAATAAAAGAGGAGAATTCATCAGTAGCTGTTGAAAACAGCATAAGTCACAAGACTTAACCAGTCAAAAAACGATAACACCTTAGACCTTTTGAAAACAGATAAAACGTCATCCGTAAAAACGCATAAGTCGCGTCTCAACAAAGGGGTTTGGATTATCATCATTGCGGCTGTGCTGCTGGAGTTACTTTCAGCAGTGCAATACTATTCAACGCGCCAACTGCTGAGCGATGAACTTGAAAAAAAGGAGGAAATGGGACTCCGGATGAAGGCCATCGTCATCAAAAACACGCTCTCTGCCGCAAAAAACACGCTTTATGACCATATATGGGACATGCAACGCAATCTGGAAGAACCCGACTCCATGTTCAACGTTGTGGAATGGTTAGTCAGGATGAATTACACGATTAAGGGTGGA
>JAEEOB010000134.1 GCA_016284045.1 Bacteroidaceae bacterium | reverse complement strand
AACTTCTGGGTTGCCTCCTTGAGCGTGTCGGTCATATAGAGCACAGCGGGAGGGGCTTTCATGAATGAGGACACCTTGTATTGATGGTACAGCTCCGGGCGGAACATCACGTTGCGGACTGAGTCGAGGGTGAGCATCCCAACAAGCTTATTGCCTTTATCCACCACGGGATAGAGGTTGCGTCGGGAGTTCTCGATGGCGATGACAATCTTGCCGAGGTCCCAGTCCTCATGCACCGGGTGATAGTTCTTCTCGATGAGCTTGTTCATGCTGAGGAGCGTGAGGATGGCGCTGTCCTTATCGTGGGTGAGCAGCTCCCCTTTTCTTGCCAGACGCATAGCATAGATGCTGTGCGGCTCAAAGATATTGATGGTCATGTAGCTGACCGCCGACACAATCATCAGCGGCACGAGCAGCTGATAGCCGCCCGTGAGCTCGGCGATGAGGAAGATGCCGGTGAGAGGTGCATGCATCACGCCCGACATCAGTCCCGCCATACCGAAAAGCACACAGTTTTTCGGCAAGATGAAGCCGGATGTATGGGGGGTGAGCCCGATGACATAATCCCAAAGCTCGCAGAAAACGAAGCCGCCCAGTCCGCCGACAAACAACGAAGGGGCGAACACTCCACCGCAACCGCCGCCTCCGTTGGTGGCAGCCGATGCAAACACCTTGGCAAGCAGTACGATGGAGAGGTAGATGACCAGACTGCTGTTGTCACCGTAGAAGAATGTGTTGTGCATGATTGCCGACGGGTCGGCGTTGTTCATCAGCTGTGAAATCACGTTGTAACCCTCTCCGTAGAGCGCAGGAAGGAAATAGATGAGCACACCGAGCACGACAGCACCCAGCGCGAACTTCCGCCAGTGTGAGTTGATTTTAGCGAAGATACGCTCAAACCAGTTCATAGCACGGGTGAAATAAAGCGACAGGAATCCGCAGAAGATACCAAGAATCACGCAGGCTGGTATGATGTCGATGGTGAATGCCTTGTCGAGCGAGAAACTGAACATGGAGTCGGTTCCATAAATGGCATACGACACACAGACAGAGGTGATGCTGGTGGTGAGCAGTGGTGGCAAAGACTTCATGGTGAGATCAAGCATCAGCACCTCTATCACAAACATCAGCCCGGCGATAGGGGCCTTGAAGATGCCTGCCACAGCACCTGCAGCACCGCATCCCACGAGGAGCATGAGGGTCTGTGGAGGCAGATGAAAGCGTTTGCCTAAGTTGCTGCCTATGGCGGATCCTGTGAGGACAATCGGTGCCTCGGCACCGACAGAACCTCCAAACCCGATGGTGATGGAGCTTGCCAGCACGCTCGACCAGCGGTTGTGCGGTTTGATCCTCGATTTTTTTCTTGAGAGGGCATATAAAATCTTGGTCACTCCGTGGCTGATGTCATCGCGCACCACATAGCGGATGAACAAAGCCGTGAGAAGAATGCCGACAGCAGGATAGACGAGGTAGAGCCAGTTGGTGCTTGCAGCATCGAAACCCTCGGTCAGTAAATTCTCTATTTGACCCACCAGCCATTTCAGGATGAATGCCGCCAGACCGGTGAACAGCCCTACAACCAGGCTGAGGGCCATGA
This sequence comes from Bacteroidaceae bacterium, assembly GCA_016284045.1. Lineage (GTDB taxonomy): Bacteria > Bacteroidota > Bacteroidia > Bacteroidales > Bacteroidaceae > UBA3839. The sequence goes on along the minus strand of JAEEOB010000134.1, from coordinate 15,550 downwards.
CCACCCTACCCTGGCTGTTTTTCTCGCCAGAGAGCCAATTGCCTATTCTGTTGATTGCACCCACTTCCTTGCGGCGCAACCGGTTCGACATCCACCACATAATTGAGTGTAAAGTTGGGGGTTTATAGTGTAAAGTTGGGGGTTGGGATTTCAAGGAGAATTCTAAGTAATCGGAATATTCGGAGTAATCAGATTATTCGGAGTAATCAGAGTTATCAGAATAAAAAACCGAAACATCAGCTCCTGATGACTTTCACCTCAGAGTTTTCGGAAATCTTGACGATGCTCGACGGCTCATGTTTCTCCTTGCAGCGCTGACTATACTTCACCACGTAATCGACGGCGTTCTTGATTTCATCGGATATGGCATCGAACGTCTTAGCTGTCGGATCACCACTGATGTTGGCACTGGTGGAGACAACCGGCTTCTGAAAGCGGAAACATAGCTCATGGGAGAATTCCTCAGACGTGACGCGGAAGGCGGCACTGCCATCCGATGCTATCATATTGGGAGCCAGTCCGCTAACATTATCAAGGATGACTGTCAGCGGCTTGGTGGACATCTCTATCATGTCCCATGCCACGTCGGGCACGTTCCTCACATAGCGTGAGAGCCGGTCGGCACTGTCAACGAGGCTGATCATAGACTTCGCCTCCTCGCGCCGCTTGATGGCAAACACTTTCTTGACGGCATCCTCGTTGGTGGCATCACAGCCGATGCCCCATATCGTGTCGGTGGGATAAAGGATAACACCGCCGTTGCGTATCACTTCTACCGCTTTCTTTACTTCGTCTTGTAACATCAGATTTATTTACGATTTAACTATTTACTATTTACGATTTGATCAAGTTTCCGAAGTCATTATTTATTGTTTTACAACACATTATCAGCTGTGTTCTGGCAATCAAACCGGATGGCTTTTTGCTAAGCAAAGCGTTCATACCATTGGCGCAGCCCATGACAAAACGTTTTTTTATCTTTTTTGTTGATTGAACATCCGAAACTTGAAACTAAAAACTAAAGACTAAAAACTAATCAAAACTCGCTGGTGAAATGGAATTTGATGTGTTTGAAGTCCTGCTGAGCCATCATAAGCACATAGCTGGAGTCGGCGAGAAACACGTCGCGCCCCTCGCGGTCGGTGGCCATATACTGGTATTTGCGCTTTTTGAAGTTCTCATACTCAGCATCGTCCTCGCTTTCAATCCAACACGCCTTATAGAGACTTGCAGGCTGCCACTTACACTTCGCATTGTATTCGTTCTCCAAACGGTATTGAATCACCTCAAACTGAAGCTGACCTACCGTTCCGATCAACTTGCGCCCGTTGAACTGGCTGACAAACAACTGCGCCACACCCTCATCCATCAGCTGGGCGATGCCTTTCTCCAGTTGCTTGGTCTTCATCGGGTCGGCATTCTCAATATACTTGAACATCTCGGGAGAGAAGCTGGGCAGACCCTTGAAATGGAGAAGCTCACCCTCGGTGAGTGTGTCTCCGATTTTGAAGATACCGTTATCAGGCAAGCCCACGATATCTCCAGGATATGCCTCGTCGATGGTGCTTTTCTTCTGAGCCATGAACTGGGTGGGCGAGGAGAAGCGCACAGTCTTGTTGTGGCGGATATGGAGGTAAGGTGCGTTGCGCACGAACTTGCCGGAGCACACCTTGCAGAAGGCGGTGCATGATCGGTGGTTGGGGTCGATATTCGCAGTGATTTTGAAGATAAATCCAGTGAATTTTGGTTCTTCTGGCTTCACAAGACGTTCCTCTGCCTGCGTTGGGCGAGGATTAGGCGCAATCTCCACAAAACAGTCGAGCAGCTCCTGAACTCCGAAGTTGTTGAGCGCCGATCCGAAGAAAACAGGTGCCACCTGTGCGTCGAGATAGGTGTTGACATCAAACTCGGGATACACACCGTCGATCAGCTCAAGGTCGTCACGCAGTTTCTGGGCATCGGTCTCTCCCACCCGTTCGTCAAGCTCCTGGGAGCTTATATCCACCTCCACCTTCTCCGTCACCATCTGCTTGTTGGGGGTGAAGAGGTTGAGGTTCTGCTCATAGATGTTATAAACGCCCTTGAACCGAGCTCCCTGGTTAATAGGCCAGGAGAGCGGGCGCACACTGATCTGCAGCTCCGTCTCAATCTCATCAAGGAGGTCGAACGGGTCGCGTCCCTCACGGTCCATCTTGTTGACGAACACGATAACAGGGGTTTTACGCATCCTGCAGACGGTCATCAGTTTCCTTGTTTGCGCCTCAACACCCTTGGCACCGTCGATGACGATGATGGCGCTGTCAACGGCAGTGAGCGTGCGGAATGTGTCCTCGGCAAAGTCCTGGTGACCAGGCGTGTCAAGGATATTCACCTTGTAATCCTTATAGTCGAATTCCATCACCGACGTAGAGACCGAGATACCGCGCTGTTTCTCAATTTCCATCCAGTCGGATGTGGCAGTTTTCTTGATTTTGTTTGACTTCACCGCACCAGCCACTTGAATCTGACCTCCGAAAAGCAGCAGCTTCTCTGTCAGCGTGGTCTTTCCTGCATCCGGGTGGGATATAATCGCAAAGGTGCGACGCCTTTCTATTTCATTCATATTCTGATTATAATTTTATCCTTCTTTTTACCTGAAAAACTCTTTTTTTTGATTTCGGGAGGTTAGAATTCCAGTGTCTCCTGTTTGTCTTTATGATAATAATCGGAGAGCAGTCCGATGAACTGTGTGATAGTGGTGAGGGCAGTGTTCGTGTCGTCGCTTACGGGTTTTCCCTGCAGGCGGAGGAGCATCACACCATAAAGGGCCTGAAAACAAGTCTCCAATTCTCCGGCTGCGTTGTCGCCGGCTTTGCGGCGCAGCTCCACGATGATGGGCAATGCCTTGTAATAAGCGGCAGAATAAAAGGGGTATTTGGGAGATTTCAGCAGCTGCTGATGTAAATCGGTAAGCCAGATCAGCACGTTTTTGTTGATTTGTAAATGCCCTTTCTCTGCCACGTTCTCACTCCGCATCATCTCTATGAGGTTCTCATACCACTCACGCATCTCCCCATGAGCCTGCTCGTCAAGCTGAAATCGGGAGATATACTCGCTGTCAAGACGGTCGATATCCAAACTGTAAGCACGTATCAAGTCCTCCACCTGCCACATATATAGCAGGTATTCGGCTATGTTCTCCTGTTTCAGTTTTCTGCTTATCTGCATATTTTAGTTCTTGTTTTTCTCTGATTACTCAGAACAATCCGGTTACTCAGAATTCTTATTGAAACCTCAAACCCAAAACCTAAAACCGAATAACCCTAAATCACATATTTAATATAATCGCGGATGGTGTGTAACAGTATAAGAACCGACACCGCCATCACAATAGATCCAATAATCCGGTTAATGAGCCATATTCCTCTCACATTGAATTTGTTGCGGACCTTATCGATAATCCACGTCAGGAAGAACCACCACAAGATTGCTCCTACGATGATAAAAACATATCCGATAATCTGCAGCAGCCAGCCCATCTTCACATTCTCAGGCAGCACGAACGTCATCTGTCCGTACATGGCGATAAACAAGAAGATAATAAGCGGATTAGATATAGTAACAAGGAATCCAGACATAAAATTATGGAAAAGTGTGCCTTTATTGTGCGAAACAGGCCTCACCCTATCGACAGGGTTCGACTTAAACGTGTAGAATCCGAAAAGGAAAAGCAGCACACTGCCAATCGCCTTTATCCAAAACGCCACGTTGGGCGACTCAATCGTGTCCATGATGAACGACATACCCAGACCCGTCATGAGCGCATAGATGATGTCGCTGAGCGCAGCTCCTAAGCCCGTTGCAAAGCCGCACCACCGGTCCTTGTTAAGCGTGCGCTGCACGCAGAGAATGCCCACGGGTCCCATAGGAGCGGACACCACAACACCGATTATCAAACCTTTGATAATCATGTTCATGAAACCAATATTCTCAAACTGGAACCAGTGAATGGGATTCATACTCTACCTCTTTCTATTTTGGTATAATTTGCAAATTTAGTGATTTTTTTTGTAATAAGTGTAAAAAAAACAAAAAAAAGACTTGGATATGCTTTTGACGTGACTGAATCGCGTTATGGAAACTGTCATTTTTTTAAAGATACAAGACGCGCTACAGCTTGCCTCTACAAGCAGTCGGCAGAAAAACGACTAACATTTCACTTTCTAAAGTTAAAAAATCTTCTAATAATTTACTTTCAAAAGTAAAAAAAATTTACTGAAGTTGCTTAAATCTTTGTTCGTTGAAATAAAAAACGAGGGCATGTCAACATTTGACACACCCCCTTTTCTGTGGGAATAAAATTAAAATCAGATTTCCCAGCCGAGTGCGCTGGCTCCGAGCACAGCGGCGTTCATCGACATGAGACCAGACACAAGGAACTTGGCTTTTCCTTTGAATATCTGCATCACATGGTCGTTGTAGCTCTTCTCTATCGGCTTCATGATGAGGTCGCCTGCCTTGCAGAGTCCTCCGAAGAAGATATAAGCCTCAGGTGAGGAGAATGCAGTGAAGTCAGCACAAGCCTCACCCAGCATCTTGCCGGTGAACTCGAAGATTTCCTTTGCAACCTCGTCGCCTTTTCCTGCGGCGATAGAGACATCAAGGGATTCGATCTTCTCAGGGGCGATTTCTCTCAGCAGGCTCGGACGGTCGGTTTTTGCCAAAATCTCACGCGCTGTGCGTGCCACACCAGTGGCGGAGCAGTAAGCCTCCAGACAGCCTTTGCGGCCGCATCCGCAAGGTCGTCCTTCTTCGCCGCGCACCATCGTGACATGACCCAGCTCACCAGCGAATCCGTCGTGACCATACACAAGCTGACCGTTGATGACGATACCCGACCCCACACCGGTGCCGAGCGTAATGACAATGAAGTTCTTCATGCCACGAGCCACGCCGTAGATCATCTCACCCATCGCAGCTGCGTTGGCATCGTTGGTGAGTGCCACGGGAATGCCAAGTGCCTTGCTGAACATCTCACCAAGCGGCACTACGCCTTTCCATGGCAGGTTAGGCGCAAACTCAATGGCGTTGGTGTAGTAGTTGCCGTTGGGTGCTCCGATACCCATCGCCTTGATGTTGTCGATTCCCCCGGCTCTCTCAATGAGCGGTTTCAGACAAGCAACTCCTGCCTCCACAAACTGCTCTGCTGTCGCGTATGCCTGAGTTTTGATTGAGTCGTCGAAGAGGATTTCCCCTCTCTGGTTGACGATTCCGAACACGGTGTTGGTTCCTCCGAGGTCCACACCGATTACGTATGGTTTTACTGTGTCCATAAGATGATATTATTTAGTTATGGTTAAATCGAATTTTGGAATTATGTTGCGAAGTTACGTAAAAGGATTCAGATATGCAAAAAAAGGGGGGGTAAAATAAAAAAAAGAGTACACCAGAGAGGCATACCCTTTATTGATTTGTTCAGGATGACTTTTACTTACGCAGACCGAGAGCCTTCACGATAGCACGGTAGCGGCTGATGTCCTTGCGCTTGAGGTAGTTGAGCAGACGGCGACGCTGACCTACGAGCTTCACAAGTGAGCGGTTGGTGCTAAAGTCCTTGTGATTGGCCTTCATGTGCTCAGTAAGGTGGCTGATTCTGTAAGAGAAAAGCGCGATCTGGCTTTCACATGAGCCGGTGTCTGTTGCGCCAGAACCATACTGTGAGAAAATCTCCTGTTTCTTTTCTTTGTCTAAGTACATAATAGTTGATAAATAAATAATTGATAATTCATCCTTCCAACGCCTGCCGCCTTTATCATTAGCGGTTTACGTTGTTGAATGGTTCGGATTTTCCGAAAACGGATGCAAAGTTACGCATAATTTTCCGAACTGCCAAATAATCACCTGTTTTTTTGTAATCGGTTTCACAAAAAGGAAGTGGAAAAAAAGTGCCAAGTGCAAAAAATCACAAATATAATTGACAATATTGTCACTTCACAAACACAGCCTTGCCACCGTGAATATAAACACCCTGCTCCTGAGGCTTACCGTTCAGTTTGTTTTCTATTCTGGCTATTCCTATGCAAAGATAACAAAAAATTTGGTTTTATGTGTGTTTCTTCGTAACTTTGCAAAAATTTTCATACAAATTAGAGGGTAGTACCCATTTTTAAGGTAAAAACATGCAGGAAATCAGAAATATTGCTATTATTGCCCACGTCGATCACGGCAAGACCACGTTGGTGGATAAGATGCTGCTGGCGGGCAATTTATTCCGTGAGAATCAGCAGACAGGTGACTTAATTCTGGACAACAACGAGTTGGAGCGAGAGCGTGGCATCACGATTCTGTCGAAAAATGTGTCAATTAATTATAAAGGCGTAAAAATCAACGTAATCGACACTCCAGGACACAGCGACTTTGGCGGTGAGGTGGAGCGTGTGCTCAACATGGCTGACGGATGCATCCTGCTGGTCGATGCGTTTGAGGGTCCGATGCCACAGACCCGATTCGTGCTGCAGAAAGCCCTTGAAATCGGACTGAAACCCGTGGTGGTGGTGAACAAGGTGGATAAGCCCAACTGCCGTCCGGAGGAAGTATATGAGATGGTGTTCGACCTGATGTGCAACCTCAACGCCACAGAGGAACAGCTGGACTTCCCCGTTGTTTATGGATCGGCGAAGCAAGGATGGATGGGTGAGGACTGGCAGACACCGACCGACAACATCAACTATCTGCTCGACACCATCATCGACACCATCCCAGCCCCGAAGGTGTTGGAAGGTACGGCACAGATGCTTATCACATCGCTCGACTACTCCACTTATACCGGACGTATCGCAGTGGGACGTGTACACAGAGGCACATTGCGCAGCGGGATGAACGTGACCATCAGCCACCGAGACGGCAGTCAGGAAAAGACCAAAATCAAGGAACTCCACACATTTGAGGGAATGGGACACCGTGCCACAGACAGCGTGAGCAGCGGAGATATATGCGCCGTCATCGGGCTGTCAAATTTTGAGATAGGCGACACACTTTGTGACTTTGAGGAACCGGAGGCACTGCCTACCATCAGCATCGATCAGCCTACCATGTCGATGCTCTTCACGATCAACAACTCACCATTCTTTGGCAAAGAGGGTAAGTTCTGCACTTCCCGCCATATCGCCGACCGCCTGTCGAGGGAGCTGGAGAAAAATCTGGCGCTCCGCGTGGAGCAGAAAGAGGGCACCACCGACCAGTGGATTGTAAGCGGACGTGGCGTGCTACATCTCTCTGTGCTCGTTGAGACGATGCGCCGTGAGGGCTATGAGCTGCAGGTGGGTCAGCCTCAGGTGATTTACAAGGAAATCAACGGCAAAAGATGCGAGCCTATCGAGGAACTGACCATCAATGTACCGGAAGAGTTCGCCTCGAAGATGATTGACATGGTGACGCGCCGCAAAGGCGAGATGCAGTCGATGGAAGTGCAGGGCGACCGGGTGAACATCGAATTTGAGATTCCATCCAGAGGCATCATCGGTCTGCGCACCAACGTGCTGACTGCCAGCCAGCGCGAGGCCATCATGGCTCACCGATTCAAGAACTACCAGCCTTACAAAGGTGAGATTAACCGCCGAACAAACGGTTCGATGATCTCGATGGACACGGGCACTGCAGTTGCCTACGCCATTGACCACCTTCAGGACCGTGGCAAGTTCTTCATCTTCCCGCAGACCGAAGTGTATGCCGGAATGGTGGTTGGCGAACACGTACATGAGAACGACCTGGTCATCAATGTGACGAAGACGAAGCAGCTGACCAACGTACGCGCGTCGGGTACCGACGAGAAAGCACGCATCATCCCGCCGATTGAGCTGACGCTTGAGGAGGCACTCGAATACATCAAGGAGGACGAATACGTGGAGGTGACACCGAAAAGCATGCGCATACGAAAGATTATACTCGACCATCTGGAGCGCAAACGCGCCAACAGGGAATAAAAAAAGCACCATGAGGTGCTTTTTTTTATGTATTGTTTTCAGATTGTTGATTTTATTTATTAACTTTGCTAATTAAAATATGTGACACTTAAAACCAAAAGAAAAATATGAAGAAATTACTTTTTGCTGCCATGTTGTTCATGGCATCGTTAAGCACATTCGCCGATGAGGGAATGTGGATGATTTGCAATTTGTCGGCACACACCGACTCTGTGTTGAAAAGCATGGGACTGGAGCTGACCCATGACCAGATTTACAGCAAGGACCACCCCTGTCTGAACGATGCTATCGTACAGTTCGGAGGGTTCTGTTCTGGCGTTGTCGTAAGCAACGACGGTCTGGTGTTCACCAACCACCACTGCGGCTACAGCTCCATCCAGGACCACTCCACTCCAGACCATGACTACCTGAAAGACGGCTTCTTCGCCAAGACATTCGCCGACGAGCTTCCAAACGAGGATCTCTATGTGGACTTCCATATCGGAACAACGGAAGTGACCGACCAAATCACAAAACATTTCACTCCCGGAATGGACCGCAAACGCAGAAGCGAAGTGGCTGACTCTGTTATCAAAGAGATGACCGACGCAATCGACGACCCCGACAAAGGCATCCATTCTGCTGTGGTGCCTTACTATAAAGGCAGCAAGTATTTCCTCAGCATCTACTTGAAATACAGCGATGTGCGATTAGTATTCGCACCACCTTCATGTCTTGGCAAGCACGGCGGTGACACCGACAACTGGATGTGGCCGCGTCAGACATGCGACTTCTCTGTGTTCCGCATCTATGCCGACAAGGACAACAAGCCGGCAGAGTACAGCAAAGACAACGTGCCATTCCATCCCAAGAAATATGCGGTGGTGAGCACACAGGGCTACCGACCGGGCGACTTCTGCATGACCTTTGGCTATCCAGGATCCACCGAACGCTATCTCAGCAGCTTCGGCATCGACCACACGGTGGATTGTCAAAACATACCGCGCATAGCTGCCCGTGAGGTGAAGCAGGAGGTGATGAAGAGCGCCATGAACTCAAGCGACGCACTCCGCATCATGTATTCATCGAAATATGCAGAAAGCTCCAACTACTGGAAAAACTCCATCGGACAGAACAAGGCGCTGAAAGACCTGAACGTGGTGGCAGAGAAGCAGGCAACAGAGCGTGAAATCATGGACTGGGTGCGTCAGGATGCCGGACGTCAGGCAAAATACGGCACGATGCTCGACTCCCTGAAAGTGATTTACGACCGCACAAAAGACCGCGACTATGCCTACACGATGTGGGAGGAGTGCTTCTATTCAGGCAGCGACGTGCTACAGTTTGCCATCAAGCAGTTCCTCGGCATCATGAAGGAAGACAAGCCGAACCTGAAGAAAGACGTGGAGAAAGCTTACCGCGACATCGACCTCGCCACCGACAAGAAGCTGTTCATCGTGTCGCTGAAATGCTACCGTGAGCATGTGGGCGAAGAGTACTGGCCTGAGTTCTACAAAGAAATCGACAGTGAGCTGGGCGGCGACATTGAGAAGTTCGCGGACATGATTTACGACAAGACCATCCTGACCAAGCCGGAGGAGATGAAGACCATGCAAGACCTGAACGAATATCTCGGAAAAGACCCGATGTTCGCCGTGGCATTGTCGGCTATCATGCAGCTCTATGGCATGTATGGCAGTGATGAGGCTGAGGAATATGAGCGGCTGCTGGGCGATGCGCTCCGTGAGATGAACACAGACAAGGAATATTATCCAGATGCCAACTTCACACTCCGTATGAGCTACGGCATGGTAGAGGGTTACACCACAAACGAGGGTGTGACCTATGAGTGTTTCACCCCGTCGAAGTCGATTATCGAGAAATACGAGAAACGTGGCAACAACGACGACTACGACCTGACGGAGCCTGTGTATAAATGGCTGAAGAAAGGCAAATACGGCAAGAAATATCTCGACAAGAAGGACAAGGACATGCACCTCTGCTTCCTGACAAACAACGACATCACAGGCGGCAACTCCGGTTCGGGTATGTTCGATGGTAAGGGAAGACTCATCGGACTTGCCTTCGACGGCAACTGGGAAGCCATGTCGGGCGACATCCTGTTCGACGACAAGCTGCAGCGTACCATCGGTGTCGATATCCGTTTCGTGCTCGCTGTCATCGAAAACTACAGCAAGGGCAAACGGCTCATTCAGGAACTCACCATTGAGTAAGAGTTGTCAGTTTTTAGTTTTTTCTCTGATTTCTCTGAATAATCTGATTACTCCCAATTCTCTGATTACTCCGAATAATCCGATTACTCCGAATAATCCGATTACTCCGATTCCCATCAACTTTTTTAAAAAACCTAACTGACTAACACCAATAGAGAGATGAAAAGGATATTAACAAAAACAAGGATGACGGCATTGCTGCTGTCGGTCATGTCAGCATGCCCTGCCATGGCCAACGGCAGCAAGACCATCTATCACTTCGACATCAGCCGCACGCTGACCCAGACCACGCCTACTGTCTGCGCCACCAACGCAAGCGTGCTGGGGACGAAGCTGAACTGCGCCGCCCAGGGGTCGTTCAGCACCGCCATGTCGTCACAGGCCGTGAAGTTCTACTCCATCAACCCATCCACAGGCAAATACAACTACGGATCGTCGCTCAGCCCATACGGAAACTATTTCACTGCAGCAGGACTGGCAGTGAACACAGCGAACCGTAACCGTGCGATTGCATCGGCATTCGACGACAAATCGGGTTTCAGCATCACGACGGTGGAAGGGAAGGTGGAAGAAGGCAACACCTATCAGTGGAAGCAGGCGTTGGTGAACGTGAATACCAACGACACCATCGAATTCCATTTCGAGCTGACTATCGGCAATGAGGAAAGCATGGATACAGACATGCCGGCGTTCAACCACCGCCCCGACCGCATCGACGCATGGATTGCCGACCCGATGGTTCGACTGAACGAAGGAGAGGAAGAGCGCAACAACTGTATGCAGGCTGCCCCAGGCGATGCCATCACCTTCGGATTCCGCATGAAGAACGACGGTGAAAGTGCACGTTTCAACGTTAAGGGACCTGACGGTAAGTCGCTACGGGTGTATGATGACGGCGATTTCACGATGACCAGCATCACCACAGACAACGCAGGTGAATACACCATGAGCGTCATCCTTACAGACGCGGACGGTAAACGGAAATCTCAGACATGCAAATTCTACGTGGATGTGCAAACTCAACAAGGTGAGCGTTTCGACTGGAAATCACACACACCATACTGGAGCTACGACTTCCGCGACGAATACCCCAACGGCTTTCCTCAGCCGACAAAAGTGCATAACTTCACCCAGAAGAACGGCAAAGCCGCCAATGTGGTTGAAGGCGAATGGTGGTCGGTGTTCTGGGGCGACAACCTGAACAGTGCAGTCGGAGCCAACGACTACAACGCGATGACGAACATGATGAAAAAATACGATGTGGATTTCGCCTATATCCGCGACGAGATGGGCTGGCCGCCCGACATCAACGCCCGGCAGGGGTGGAAATCGTTCGTCTATGTCTTCGGATCGGGACTGAATAACGACAACGAGTCGAACACCACGCAAGGCGGGTATCAGAGCAGCACTTACACCGACGGCCGCTCATGGCCGTGTGTGTGGGCTTCATACTATCCCGTGAGCCGCTTCCGCGACGATGCCGACAAGAAATGGAACGATGGTGACTATCAGCGTGAGGCGATGGTCCACGAGGGCATCCATGCCCTGTTTGCCGACCTCGACGGGGTGAAACGCTCAGCATGGTTTCACGAGGGTGGCAACGTATGGCTGCAGATGGCGATGAACGCGAAACGCGACAACGTGTATGGATCGCCTGGCTGGCTGGGCGTGGGCAACCTCATCTGTCCGTTCATGCCTATCGAGTGTTACTCCGGTTGGCTTCAGGACGGATCGTTCGGAGGCCCGAGCGCAGAGGGAGTGAACATGTATGAGGGGGGGCAGCAGATATGCACATGGCGAAATCTCATCGGCGGTGTGCAATACGGCGAGGTGTTCCCCCTGTTCCTCGGTGAATGTGTGGGCGAAGGGTCCGTGCCTTGGATATGGCGTTACTGCCGCAACCGCGTGCTGGAAGGCATCGCTAACGGCAACAGCCAGGAGAAAGTGGCAGGTATAGGCGACGAAGCGATGCGAAGTCTCATCCTTCAATACCGCGCACGGCTTGCCACGATGGACTTTGGAGGATTCTCACCCGGCTGCCGTAACCTGCTCAACACTTATTTCGGAACGACGGTGAAAGCGGAGTTTTCGCCTTACTGGATTGACGTGCCCCCATTTAAGCTTACACCCTATCAGACCTTGGAACAAAACGACGCGGAAGGGTGGATGGCACCCGACACCATCACCAACCCGGGCTGGAGCGGCGGCAACATCATACCTGTGCATGTGGGCAAAGAGGGATGCGAGGTGTTCTTCCGCCCGGAGGACGACCAGATGATGGCGCAGCTGTGCTATCGCACCGCCACCGGCGAGACGGTATATAGCCAGCCTGTAAGATGCGGAAAGATGAAGCTGACTTGGGACGAGAGCGACGCACCCGCCAACGACGTGGCATTCATCGTGGTGGCGAACACCGACTATATCTACACCGGAGATGCTCAGCGCAAGAAACACTGGGACTACCGAATCAAGTTGGGTGACGGTGCCTATCAGGTGGCATCGAAAGATGTGAAATGGTATTTCTATGAGCAGAAACTGACCGACAACACCTATATCCCGACGGGCATCAACAGCATGGAGGCTGGTGCAGGAAGCAAAGACGCAACGCCGGCCATCAGAATTCTTTCTGGCGTGCTCCATGCCGGACAGCAGGTACTGCTCGACTTGGGCGGGATTGATCCCGCAAGCGTGACAGCCCATCTGGTGGGCGTGAGCGGCATACTCATCGAAGAGCAGAAGGTCAGCCCTTCAGCCACCATCCAACTGCCAGCCAGCCTGCCACGTGGCATGTATATCCTTGCGCTCCACCACGACGGACGCATCGACACCTTCAAAGTGTATGTGGAATAAAACGGTTCTATAGCCACTATAGAATCTATAGTTACTATAAAATCTATAATTCTATAATATAAAGCATTAATCTCTAAACAATACAACAATCATGGCAAACAACACAAAGGGGCTGAGAATTCAGCTGATTATCATGAACTTCCTGCAGTTTGCGGTATGGGGAGCCTACCTCACCTGCATGGGCAACTATCTGGGAAGCGCCGGACTGGGTGCTGAAATATCTTGGTTTTATGCCATCCAGGGCTTCGTGTCGATTTTCATGCCGACACTCATCGGTATCATCGCCGACAAATACATCCAGCCGCAGAGGATGCTCGGTATCTGTCATCTGATAGCCGGATGTGCAATGCTCGGTTGCTGGTGGATGGGACATCAGGCTGGCTTCGGAAACGAGCTGCCCAACAAAGCACTGTTCATCACTGTTTACACCATCAGTATCGGCTTCTATATGCCTACACTCGCGCTGTCGAATACCGTGGCATTCACAGGGCTGAAAAACAACGGGATGGACACAGTGAAAGACTTCCCCCCAATCCGTGTGATGGGAACTATCGGTTTCATCGCCACCATGTGGTTTGTGAACTGTGCGGTGCTCGACGACAACGGATTCTCATTCACTCTCGGAGAGAACAGCCACAAGTTCCAATACACCTACTGGCAGTTCTTCGTGTCGGGTGTGTTAAGCCTTATCTTGTTCCTCTACAGCTTCGTGCTTCCGAAATGTGAGCTGTCGAAACGGAAGAGCAACGAGAAGAAGAGCCTGGCAGAGACATTTGGTCTCAATGCGTTCAAGCTGTTTAAAACCAAAAAGATGGCGTTGTTCTTCGTTTTCTCGGCATTTTTAGGTATGTCGCTGCAAGTGACCAACGGATTTGCAGGTCCGTTCCTCACAAGCTTCAAAGGCAGCGCAGACCCCGCTATCGCTTCGTCGTTCGCTGCCAACAACGCCACGTTGCTCACCTCCATCTCACAAATCAGTGAGGCATTTTGCATCCTACTTATCCCGTTCTTCCTCAAACGGTTCGGCATCAAGATTGTGATGCTGATCGCCATGATGGCTTGGGTGTTCCGATTCGGATTCTTCGGATTAGGCTCTCCGACCATGCCGGGCGTACTGCTCTTCATCCTCTCCTGCATCGTATATGGTGTGGCATTTGACTTCTTTAACGTGTCTGGAGCAATGTATGTGGACCAAGAATGCGACTCGTCCATTAAAGCCTCTGCACAAGGACTGTTCATGTTGATGACCAACGGAATCGGTGCTACTGTCGGAACTCTTTCAGCCGGGGCCATCGTCAACAGCTTCTGCTCATGGAACGAGCAGGGATACCTTGACGGAAACTGGACTACTTGCTGGTTCGTATTTGCCGGTTATGCGCTCGTGGTGGCAGTTCTTTTTGCATTGTTGTTTGAAAATCCCGAAAAGAAAAAGAAAGCATAGAACAACGGCCGTGCTGAAGTTTTTCATTCCAATATTTACAATTCTGCTGGCGGTTTCTTGTTCCTGCAACAAAGGAGAGAAATCGGATGAGGAGGCCGACAGCACTGCTTTCACCGGCTCCTCGCTGAAAGTGCCGGTGAAGGAAGTGCTGATGGGCACCATCGGTGTGTGCTCGTCATCCGACAATCTGGAGCTGATTAAGCCCGACAGTGGAATCGTGAACATCATCATAGGCAACGAACGCTTCTTCGGATCCACAGACCTGGGCGACTCCGTGGAGGTGACACTGCTGATGATCGACGGACATCCGGTATCATCCACCATCGTGAACCTCAACTCACTGCTTCACACCTGGATGCACCACGATGACAGTCTGAACGTCAACACGTTTCTTTCCATTCAAGACAGCCATTATGCCCATCTGTTCAACAATATCGGAATGGACAACAACTGCAACTGGCATCTCGACGACGGACGGCTGATTCTGACTACCCCATCCGACTCTTCCAACCTTACACAAAACGATACCCTCCACATCGTGTCAATGACCAACGACTCGTTGGTGGTATATGACGGAAAGGAGGAACTGGCGTTCGTATGTAAATAAAGAAGATAAGAATATATTCACTGTGAGCGACGCCAGCTCGGCGGTACATCATTTTTTTGAAAGTCACAAGACGCACTACAGCGCGTCTCAAAAAACAAACGTTTTCACACTCAACTCTAAACACAGATAAAATGAAAAAAATTATAGGAATAATCGTAGTGCAACTCTGTTTTGCCATGCATTTGAGTGCGACACCTACAAAGGATCCAGTGAAATCCGACCGTGAGATATGGGTGGATATCATGTATCAGATGGCAGAGCCTGTGCTGAAAAACATGGCAGAGGGCAAACTGCAGCAGGCGATGACAGTGGAGAACGGCGGCCTTGAGTTGTCGCCCACATGGGACAACCGCGACAAGAAAGTGAGTTATATGGAGTGTTTTGCCCGACTGATGGCAGGTCTGGCTCCCTGGCTGTCGCTCCCCGACGACAACACTGCCGAGGGGGCGAAGCGAAAGCAGCTGCGCGAGTGGGCACT
>JAEEOB010000133.1 GCA_016284045.1 Bacteroidaceae bacterium | reverse complement strand
AAAGTTCTTCAATGGCGGCGGTAATTTCAACGCAGCCGGCGGCCGTCTTTACTGCAAGATGCCGGAAGCTTTAGAAATCGCGCATAATGCGGTGGAAGCCTATAGGGAGAAGCTGGCAGACCCCAAAAGCGAGTGATTTTTTGCCACTCCCCTATCCTTTCCCGCTTTATTCAGTTATTTGTTGCCGTCATTTGACATCTCTTCTTTATCCTTTAATTCCTGAATGGCAGGCCTTTACGTCCATATTCCTTTTTGCGCTTCCCGCTGCATCTACTGCGATTTCTTCTCCACCGTCCGCCTGGAAGAGCGTGAGCGGTATGTGGATGCCTTGCGCAAAGAGCTGACGAACCGCCTTTCTTGTTCTCCTTGGAACACTCAAACCTCTTTCCAAACCATCTATTTAGGTGGAGGCACCCCAAGCCAGCTCACCCATGAGCAATTAAGCCGGCTGTTCGACCACATTTATTCCTCATGCTCCATCGCCCCCGACGCAGAGGTGACGATGGAATGCAACCCCGAAGACATTGATCTTGAATTTCTGACAAAATTGCGCCACTTGCCGGTGAACCGCCTGAGCATGGGTGTGCAGACGTTCGATGATGAACGTCTCTGCTTCCTTCACCGCCGTCACACGAGCGATAAAGCCCTTGAGGCCGTTGCGGCATGTCAGGATGCCGGCTACGGCAATATCAGCATTGACCTCATGTTCGGCTTCCCAGGAGAGACATTGGAGGCATGGGAAAGCGACTTGAAGGAAGCGCTGAAGCTAGATGTTCAGCACCTCTCCGCCTATTCACTGATGGTGGAGGAAGGCACGCGTCTTCACCAGTTGATGCAATCGGGTGCGCTGAATCCCCTTGATGAAGAGACCTCGCTCCAACAATATATGATGCTGACCGAGCGCATGACAGCAAGCGGTTATGAGCATTACGAAATTTCGAATTTCAGCAAGCCCGGTTTCCGGTCCCGTCACAACAGCAGCTATTGGCAAGGGATTCCTTATCTCGGCATCGGTGCCGGTGCCCATTCTTACGATGGCAGAAGCCGCCGCTGGAATGCCTCATCACTTGACACCTATATAAATGGAGTTGAACAAAGTCAGGTTTATTCAGAAAGTGAACAACTTTCAGACCGTGACCGCTACAATGAATATGTGATGACCCGCCTGCGCACGAGCGAAGGGATAGACCTTTCCGATTTCAAACAGCGATTTTCGCCATCCCACCTTCGCTATCTACTCGAAAACCTAAAAAAACACACCGATGGAGGCAACGTGGTGAAAACAGCGGACAACATTCATCTAAGCGTTAAGGGAATCTATGTTTCCGACAGTGTGATGTCAGATTTATTTATGTTATAAAATTATTGTGTACGCACACAAAAGCTCAATACTTCACATTTTGTGTACGTTTTTACATTTGTTACAGATTTTGACGTTTAAAAAGTGTTAAAATCAAAAAAAAATGAGTGTTTAGAGAACAACGAATCAAAAAAGAGCGTAACTTTGCATCGTTTTTAGTAACAATATTGTTTTACAATTTAACTTTCAAAGAAAAATGAAAAAGTTGGTATTGATGATTGCTGCTGTTGCAGCTATGACATTTGTTTCTTGTGATCAGAAGAAGGCTGAGAACGCTAACGGCGAGGCTACTGATTCTACAAAGGTAGAGGCTGCTGCTGACACTACTGCTGCTGACACTACTGCTGCTGACACTACTGTAGCTGCTGAGGCTGCTGAAGCTGTAGCTGAGGGTGCTGAGGCTGTTGCTGAAGGTGCTGAGGCTGCTGTAGAAGGTGCTACTGAGGCTGCCGCTAACACTGCTGAGGCTGTTGCTGAGGGCGCTGAGGCTGCTGCTGAAGGTGCTGAGGCTGCTGCTGACGCTGCTGCTGATGCTGCTGCTGAAGCTACAAAGTAATTTCAGGATAACAGACATCCACAAGAACAAAATCAACCAACGCCAGGGGCTCAGCCCCGACGAGAGAATTGGAACCTGCATGACGAAAGTCTCGCAGGTTTTTTTTATGCTTTATAGAAATTAGGAATTCATTGGATAAGTAGGAATTAGGAATTAGGCCATGCGGCGTTATCAGCAGCTACGCTGTTGCTGGGAATCTCTGACTTTGGGGCAGCAACACTGTTGCTGCATGGCTGACTGCTTTTGCCATGCGGACGGTTGGATTTTTGGACATTCGGATATATGGACATTCGGATATTGCTCATGTCCCGTTGCACGACGCAAGATGCGTCGTCCCCACTTAACGTTCTGCTACATCATTGGGATTTACGGTAAAACGAGGGAGGTGGTTTTCTCTGACTATAAAACGAGGGAGGTGGTTTTCTTTAACTATAAAAAAAAGAAGGAGCTTGATTCTCATACAATGGGAAAAAGGTTAGTTGTATATATTATCAAAGAAAAAAGGAAGGCAAATGAGATATGCCTTCCTTTTTTGATTATGTAAGTGGTTGATATGGATGCTTACTTGTTGCGTGCAAGGTTGTTGTAGCTTGCCATCACTCGGCGGTAGTAACCGTTGGTGGAAGCTTTGCGCTGCATGCACTTGAGGTCGCCAGAGTTCCAGAGTCGGATGGCCATTTCCATATTGCCCTCCTTGTTGTATTTCTCCTGGAAAATCACGAACATCTCGCGGCTCTTCTCGCGTGAATATCTGTCGTTGTAGGTGAATTTCTTCTTACCGATGATGTTGTTGCACTCGCGAACGAGGATTTCAGAGATCTGCATGCATCCAACCCATTTGCCGTTAGGAGAAACAGCTCTTGTATCGCCTCTACTTTCCACTTGCTCGATAGCGTCCATGATAGCGCCCCATTTTTTGTTCATCTCAGCAGAAACCTGAGCGTTAGCCGTTACACATGTCAACACAAAAGCAAAGATAAAAATCACTTTCTTCATATTTCATTTTTTTGCGTCGGACTCCGCATAAACATCCCGTTTAATCAATCATCAAAAATAAAATTGAAGATGAAATCCGACAAGATTATTAAAATATTTGTCACTTATAGGCGATATTTAAAGAAACAAACCTATAAAAATGTGGCAAACAATGAATTACCTAATTTAGTTATATCGATGCATTAAGGAATAAACCCATAAAAACCGGTTATTTTTCCTGTTTGCGATGCAAAGTTACGCAAAAAAACCGAGAAAAACAAGCCATTTTAACATCAGAGGGAATGTTTAAAGGTTTTTAAGATATCATTTTGCGTTAAAAACCAGTGGTTTAAACCAATTTGTTATTGCCTGGAATCCACTAATCATGGGCATTTCAGGAAATCAATAAGTGTAACTTCAACAATTATACACATTAACATTTCTTAACAAAAAAAAGAACAGAGAGCGTTTCAACAACACACTCTCTGTAAATATCTCAAATCACTTATCTTAAAATGAAGATAATAAATGAAATCCATGATTGAAAGTTCAACCAATGCAATTATTGCAGGACGTAGTGCACAGGTTCCGACTCATTATGCAGCCGGTCGAGTGCTGTGACCATGATAGTGTGTCCAGAGAAATCGCCTTGTAGTACCACAGCGTTGTTAGGGGTGATGGTAAGGATATTTGCTGGATTCTCAAGGTCGATAATTTGGTCGGCAGAGAAGTCGTAAACCACATACGCCACGGTCTTGTTCATTTGCTTGCGTGTGCGGTCCTTCTTCCAATAGAGCACCGTCTGCCCATCCAGTACTCTCATTTTTATTTTTTTCGGTTTTTTCGGAGCCTGGCTGTCGATGAACGTCATCTTAGGTTGCAAAGCTGGGTATTTGTGGTACACCTTCTCAAGAATTGTGCAATAATTGCTTGGGTTGTTCGCCACAGCGGCCGCATACCACTGGCAAGAGCCCTGGATGTTAGGCAGCCGGCGTTGGAGTTGATATTTCGCATCCATCTGATGGCGTGTGGAGTCGTTGGGATCCTGTCCCTTCACAGTCCGTTCCACATCCTGTCCGATGAA
>JAEEOB010000132.1 GCA_016284045.1 Bacteroidaceae bacterium | reverse complement strand
GATTAGTGTTGAGGAACACCCCAACAACGGATGCCACCGTTCCTTGCTGGCGCAGCTTCTCCGCACAGCGTGCGGCATAGTTCGACACATGCGTATATAGCTGTTCGACATCAGAAATCATGCCGTTGAAGCTGCGGCTGGTGCATATACTCTTCTTCTTTGCCATCTCCTCGTTGGGGATGCAGTCTTCCCCGTTCAGCTCCCTCCAAGTACGCTCGATGACGATGTTGTTGAACGTGGCACGTATCCATGCCTCGTTATGCTGTGCAAAATCGTATGCGTTCACGATGCCGAGCGCCTTCAGCTTGGCGGTGTATCTGCGTCCGATACCCCAGATCTCATCGATGGCAAACAGTTTCAGTGCTTTCAGGCGTTTCTCATCGGTGTCTATAAGGCAGCAATGACGGTATCCCTGATATTTCTTGGCGAAATAACTTGCCATCTTAGCCAGGGTTTTTGTCGGTGCGAGCCCGATGCTGACTGGCATTCCCACCGACTGCTTGATGCGTTTGTGAAGCTGTTCTCCCCATGTCTTCAGATTGAGATGCTCCATGCCATCAAGATAGATGAAACATTCATCGATGGAATATCGAAAAAATGCGGGCACTTCCTTTCGTATGATATCGACCACACGTCCGGTCAGTTCGCCGTAAAGCTCATAGTTTGAGGAGAAGACTGCTATTTTCTGTTCAGGGAACTGATCCGCAAGCTGATAATAAGGCATACCCGCCTTGATGCCAAGCCGTTTAGCCTCGTTGGAACGTGCCACGACACAACCATCGTTGTTCGAAAGGACAACAACGGCACTGTGGTTCAAGTCAGGCCTGAACACCCTCTCGCAAGAGACATAACAATTATCGCAGTCAACAATTCCGTACATCAGACTTATTTACGATTTACGAATTAGACTTTCCGCCAGTTTTTGATGGTCCAGACAACTACCCCCCAGACTTCGAAGTCGTCGTCAGCTCCGATACGTATGGGCTTGAACTGAGGATTGGCTGGGCGCAACTCGATATAACCATCTTTGCGGTGGGTGAGGTCGAGGAATTTGATGGTGAACTCCTCGTTGACATACGCCACAATCACATCGCCGTCCTTTGGCTCAACAGAACGGTCTATCACGGCAATGTCACCGTCGCAGATTCCTGCCTCTATCATGGAGTCGCCCTCCACACGACCGTAGAAGGTGGCTTCAGGGTTGCGGATGAGGTCGCGGTTGAAATCGAGTGTGTCGTGACGGTAATCATCTGCAGGCGAAGGGAATCCTGCCTTGATTCCGGGAGCGAACTGTAGTTTGAGCTTTTGCTCAAAATCGCCTTGTATGATTTTTATGGACATCGGTTTTATTTACGATTTAACTATTTTTATTTTATCAGAAATTAATTGAATTATTGAATATTAACAAGCGTCATCGGACATTGAGTCCTCCACGCTTGACGCGGTCGGGACGACCACGTCCCCAGTCGATGTCCTAGCCGTTCTGCCTACGGATTTTCAGAAGTACAGATTAAATTTCTGACAGAGGATGGTTTCATCGTCAATCATCTGACGAAGTAATTCCAGACGATCGGCATTGGGCGATTGGGGAAACCAAAGTTTGATGTATCCGTCTCTGCCGTATTTCTCATGCAGGTGTGCCACCATCCTTTCGTATTGTTCTTCCTTGCTGAGATGAGGATAATGCTCAAGTCCAAACTGAATGGTACGTCGGATGACGGTGTCGGGGTCAATAAGCCGGTCTGCCTCAGCCACGATGCGCCCGTAGATGCTGCGCGGAGGATGCTTTGCCGACGCACGGTGATCCTCAACCGCCTCCGCCATCGTGGTCAGCTGATCTTCAGAGAACCATCTGAACAGTTGCGGGTCAGACAGCAACATTCGGGCAGAGGCCAGATGATGGTGCTCACGTCCCTCGCACAGGCCGATGTCGTGGAAAGCGGCAATGGCATACACCATATCGGCATTCACATCCATCTGCTTAGCCAACTGCATACTCTGGGTAATGACCATGCGGACATGATCCCGCTGATGAGCCTTATCGAAATGGTCGTAGAGAGGGATGATATGCGTCTCTATATAATTTTGCAGTTCATGATTTATGTTCACATCGGTAATCATAAAGAAGGCGAAAAGACAGTTTTTGCATCTTCATCTCATTCGGCTTACAAAGTTAAGTCTTATTGTTGAGACTACAAAATATTCATGGAATTCTCAACGGATTATTTATTCCACAACGCATCTTTACGAATACACACGAAATAATATCAGAGAAATCAAGTTTCGGAAGTAAAAAAGAAAGCCGAGATAATTTAAAGATTTAATTATGTAAGATGTAAGATTTATGCAAGTGGTTCGGATTTTAAAAGGGGAGTTAATTCAGATACTTCAGTTAATATTATAATAAAAAAGGTTTTGTCTAGGAGGATAAGGTGTTACTATGACTAAAAACTTAGCTGATTCCGTCAGGGCTTACACAGACCGTAACGAAGGACAAAAGACAAAACAAAAAACATGCTCAACTTTGTTTCGCACAAAAAACACTGCGTTTTACAAAAAACTTCCGGATTATGGGGTCGCTTCGCTTAAAATGATAAAAAAATGGATTTGAAAAATGATTAGAAAATAAACAAATTTTTAAAAAAGGTTTTGTCTAGGATGATTAGGTTTTACTATGATTGAATGATTGGATGATTCCGTCAGGGCTTACACAGACAGTAACGAAGGACAAAAGACAAAACAAAAAAATGCTCAACTTTGTTTCGCACAAAAAACACTGCGTTTGACAAAAACCATCCGGACGGGTTCGGTGCGAATCAGAAAGGTGGTTGCTACTGACGTAAGAGAACGCCAGCTCCTATCGGCGTTCGTTTAGGGAGGTTTTGGTGATGGGCTGCATGAGAGCAATATTACGTTTGAATGGGGGATATGAGTTTGACGAGAATCTATTGTGAATAAAAGAAATGTTATATCGGATTTTTTTGATTTCAACATTTTTTGTAATTTTGCATATTCTATTTTGCAATTTTGTTGTATGACGAGCATTAAGCAACAGTAAAAATTCAGCAATGACATGGGAAACGAAGTTGTTGATTACTATAATTCCATAGCAGAAGACTATGACGAGAGCCGGTTTGGCAACAGTTACGGGCGATTTATCGATGCGGAGGAGCGCAGGATACTGGACAAACTAATCGACATAAACGCTGACAGTAACAGGCTTGAGCTGGCTTGTGGCACCGGACGGCTGACGAACTACTCGACTCACGGTCTTGACGCGAGCGAGAAAATGATTTCACATGCAAAGGAACGGCATCCCGACGTGGAGTTCCGTGAGGCTTCCGCTTGCGACACAGGCTATGCTGATGGACAGTTTGACCTGGTCTATACTTTCCATTTTCTGATGCATATCGATGATCAGACCGTGAAGGAGGTGTTTGAGGAGGTGCACAGGCTGTTACGTACAGGAGGACGGTTCATCTTCGATATCCCGTCGAAGAAACGTCGTAAACTACTTCACCACAAGCAGACTTCCTGGCATGGCGCCACGGCGATGGACAAATCAGATGTGGAGAGTCTTGCAGCGGGCAGATTCAAACTGAACCGGACATTTGGCATCATGATGCTGCCTGTGCACAAACTGCCGGTCAGTCTCCGCAAACCGTTAACCCGCATGGACTATGCGCTGGCGAACAGCTTTATGCGACGCTATAGCTCCTATCAGGTATATGAGCTGATAAAACTATGATTATTTAACATAGGAAGTAAAAAATGGACTTTACCTTATTTATTTAAACGCCCATAAAAACCAATAAAACTATGGCAAGCAGTAACGACTTAGTGCAGTATATAGTGGACCAATGCTCCGATGCCGGAGAAATCACCGCCAAGAAGATGTTTGGCGAATACGGCATCTATTGCAACGGGAAAATCTTCGGACTTATCTGCGATGACTGCCTTTTTGTGAAACCGACGGAGAGCGGACGTGCGGTGCTCCGAAGCATGGTGATGCGTCAACCATACGAGGGTGCGAAAGACTATTTCCTGATAGAGGATATAGACAACCGGGAGTATCTGTCGATGCTGGTTCGTGAGACGTGTAAGGAACTCCCTATGCCCAAACCTAAAAAAAGCAAGAAGTCATGAACATAGAATGGGAAGACGGATTCAGCATCAGCGTCAATGCTAATTCCGACGAGGTGATGGTTTCCGCCAACCGGGCAGGTCTGCTTTCGCTAGCCCGGCAGCTGACCGCGCTGGCAAATGAAGAGCCGGGCGCTCATATCCATTACGACACATATAATTCGCTTGAAGACGGCTCAAAGGAGCTGGTTGTTGAATTAACTGCGGATTAATCAGGTATTCAGAAGGGGGAAATTAACTCCCATTCGAAGAATTAACTTTTTTATTTCCACGACTTTATTGTTTTCATTAAATTTGCAGTTATTATTAATTTCATACAAGTTTCGGATGTTCAATCAACAAAAAAAAGATAAAAAAACGTTTTGTCATGGGCTGCGCCCAATGGTATGGATTGCAGCCATGCTTGCCTGAAAACAAGTTTTCAGCAACCATGCCAACAACCCATACCGCACTACGTGCTGACAAAACTTAACAAAAAGTAGAACTTCGTTCTTCAAAAAACGCTTCGCTTAGCAAAAAGCCATCCGGTGTGATTGCCAGAACACAACTGATAATGTGTTGT
>JAEEOB010000131.1 GCA_016284045.1 Bacteroidaceae bacterium | reverse complement strand
GGAGCAGTCTGCTGGATCTGCAATCCCAACAACCCCACTGGTGAGGTGGTGAGCAACGACTTCATCAGCCGGCTCTCCGTGAAGCACAAATGGGTTATCGTCGATCAATCGTATGAAGACTACACGATGGAAGAGACAATGAGTCCGCAAAAGGCCATCTCTCTTGGCAATGTCATCCAACTACGCTCACTTACCAAAACATACGCCATCCCTGGTCTTCGGCTCGGTTTTGTGACAGCTCCGGAATATGTCATCAGACAGCTAAGGGCACAATTCCGACCCTGGGCAGTCAACGCCTTGGCTGTAGAGGCAGGCAAATGGCTCATAAACAATCACATCAGCATTATCTCTGATCTCAAAGGCTATCTCCAGCAGACGCAGGAGCTCCGAGAACGGCTTTTGCAAATTGAAGGAATCGACGTGTTGCCCACGAAAACCCATTTCATGCTTTGTACTGTTCATCCACACGAAGCATCCGAACTGAAAGACTATCTCATCAGAAACCATCATATACTCATCCGCGACGCCTCCAATTTCCGCGGACTCACAAACCATCATTTCCGCATTGCCACCCAATTGGAGAAGGAAAATGAGGCACTAGTCAGTGCCATCCAAACATTTCAACAGATGTAACCTGTTCCGATTTCATAATAAAGCCTATAAAAATCTATCGAAATTCTTTACCCACACGAAACTAACCCATTATTAATTAAAA
Organism: Bacteroidaceae bacterium; assembly: GCA_016284045.1. Taxonomy (GTDB): domain Bacteria; phylum Bacteroidota; class Bacteroidia; order Bacteroidales; family Bacteroidaceae; genus UBA3839. The sequence continues at coordinate 4,297 of JAEEOB010000131.1, read as the reverse complement.
AAAATGTGTGTTCTTCCTCTGCTAATTGGCTGGTTACTCGACTGGCTGCTGGGTGATCCCTTATGGCTGCCCCATCCTGTCGTGGGTTTCGGCAAAGCGATTGCGTTTGCCGACAAAAAGCTAAACCTTGGGAGCCATAGGAAAATGAAGGGGGGGATTGTAGCGATTGTACTGACAGCAAGTGTGTTTGCCGTCACTTTTACCCTCCACTTACTGATAGGCAACTGGAACGTAATTGCCGCCATCGCTTTCCAGACCATCATCATCTTCTACTGCCTGGCTGGCACCACTCTGGTGCGAGAGGTGCGAGAGGTGTTCTATGCCGTTGACCGTTCTTTAGATGAGGGAAGGAGACAGGTGGGTAGAATCGTAGGCCGCGACACGTCAGAGTTGTCGGCACAAGAAATCCGCACAGCTGCATTAGAAACCCTTGCCGAAAACCTGAGCGACGGGGTGATTGCCCCTCTTTTTTGGCTGGCAGTAGGAGGTGTGCCCGCCATGCTGGCTTATAAGATGGTGAACACGCTCGACTCCATGATCGGCTACAAGACAGATCGTCACCGTGAATTCGGATGCGTGGCTGCACATATCGACGATGTGGTAAATTTTATCCCCGCACGTCTCACAGCCCTGCTTATGGTAGTGGCATCGGGCAGAGTAAAGTTGCTGAGTTTTGTAGCCAGATACGGGCATTGCCATGCCAGTCCGAACAGCGGCTATCCTGAGGCAGCACTGGCAGGAATCCTCAACTGCCGTTTCGGAGGGCCGCATTTTTATTTCGGCCAGCTCTTCCCAAAACCATATATCGGAACCAACGACCGATGCCTGACTACCGATGACATGAAAAAATCCTTACTCATTAACCGCATATCAGAAATCATCATGATCGTAATCGTTGGTGTCACGACTTTTTTTTACCATCCTTTTTTCTTGTAACAACTCTATAAGCTTACGATATTTCATGTATTATATGTGTGTTGAGTGTGATATTTTTAAAAATTCGTAATTGGATGTGTTTTTAGATGCCTGGTAGGTCGTCTCTATTTGATGTACGTCCGAATAATCTAGAAACTAAAATAGTGACATTATTTTGCTGTTTGGCAAAAACTTGCTAACTTCGCAGGATATTTATATTTCCAAGAATCAAAAGATGAAAGCTGTAGTTGACGATAAGATTCCTTATATTAAAGGTCAGATAGAGCAGCTGGTGGATGAGGTGGTCTATCAGCCTGGCAGCGACATATCAGCTGATGATGTTAGGGATGCAGATATTCTGATTGTTCGTACCCGGACGCATTGCGACCGCACACTGCTTGCAGACAGCAATGTGAAGCTGGTTGTAACCGCCACCATCGGGTTCGACCATCTCGACACCCTGTATCTTGACGCAGCTGGTATTCGCTGGACCAATTGCCCTGGTTGCAATGCCTCATCAGTGAGGCAATATGTACATAATGCGTTACTGTCAACTGGCTATCTGAAGCCAGGGTTCACAGCTGGCGTAGTAGGTGTTGGTCATGTGGGATCGCTTGTGGCCGCTGACCTGGAGTCTGAGGGTTTGCATGTGCTGAGATGCGACCCACCAAAGGGAGAGCCTGCCACGCTAAATGAGATAGCGGAACAGGCTGATATCATCACATTCCACACTCCACTTACCCGTGCCGGCGACTGCCCCACCTGGCATATCGCAGACGAGGCGTTTTTCAGTAGTCTTAAACACAAGCCACTCATTATCAACTCCAGCCGCGGAGCTGTAGTCGATAACAAGGCGTTAATCCGCGCACTTGATGAAGGACTGGTATGCGATGCCATCATCGACACATGGGAAGGAGAGCCAGAACTGAATGTGGAACTGCTTCAAAAGGCTATTATCGCCACCCCCCATATCGCAGGCTATTCCGCCGACGGCAAGGCAAATGCAACGAGGATGTCGCTTCAGGCTGTCTGCGAATTCATCGGCAAACCGTTCACGCTCGACATTCAACCGCCCACATTACCTCTCGGCTTCGCTTACGGCGAATGCAAGGACGGTCCGCTCCGTCTCTACGACCCCCGTGTAGATACCGCCCAGCTTAAAGCGCAACCCGAATGTTTCGAGTATTTCAGAGGGAATTATCCACTTAGGAGGGAATTTGAAAAGTAGTATCAGGAAGGCAAGAAGACAAGATGTTTCTTTATTGTTTGAAATTCTGGCGGATGAGCGCATTGACGAGTTGCAAACCATTAGAAGCATAAGATGTCTGACCGTAAAAATCCCGCGTGTTATCGACCCCGGCAAAATCCATGAGAACGATACCTACCGGTCCGATGTTATACTCATTGTTAAGGAAGTTGAATGCCTTGATGTTTCTCACCTCTGCATACGCCCGAATATTATTCGAACTATCACCTGTAACCTTGAACGACACGAAATTGAACACCCAAGCGGGAAGGTCAGCGCTCATGTCGCGTCCAACCGCAGCCTTCATCATGTCCTGCACGGCATTATTGAAAAACTCCCCGCTCAGCCATTCCTGCTGTACCCACAGCGGGCTTTTCGCCCATTTAGCATTGACGATGTATCCCGCCTGCTGCTCCTCCATCAGATGGCTGTTGCTCCAGTTCTGGCAGAATGCACCCACAGGAACATCGTTGTATTTCTGACGCGAGAACACCAGAATCTTCCCCCTCATCTGCCCCACTGTAATCCTTGCATCAAACGGGGAAAAATAGCCGGCATAAACATCACTGTGCATGATTTCATTTAATTTCACAGACCATTTCCTCACTTGCTCGTCTGTTCCCGAAGGGTTGGCGATTTCCACGATGGCAAATTCTGAGGGGCTGTCTTTGAGAAGGCGTATAAGAGCACCGAAAAAGTCGTTGATGCGTATGTCTGTGAGATAGTCTCCGTTGCCGCACCGCAGGAATTGGCTCTCATCGAGCTGAAGCGATATGTCGAACGCTCTAACCCCCACTTTCCACAGCTCATCGATGGTGAGATCCTGTGTACGTGCGACATAGTTTCCCATATTGAACCTGCCGAATCCCCATGATGTAAAGCCGGTCCATCCTTCCGCAGTGGCAGCCTCATGAGCTCCGGGTATGGACAGGTCAGCCACAAGACGGTTGTCATCAAGCTGAGCCATCCAGTCGTGATTGTCGTCATCGGTTTTAAACTCGTTGAAATAATCCTGGTCGTTTGTAACTGTCACATTGTTGTCAATAGTATAATTCCAGCAGTCAAAAAGCTGAAAGGCTTTGTTTCCCCCGTCGTGAAGACTGATGGTCTGATTGCCGGTTCCCAGAGTCCGTATAGCTGTGCCGGAGATAGTAAGCGTCTGTGTTTTTGGACATTGTGCTGACAAATCGTTTTCAAACCTGATTTGGACAGTCTGGTTGAATGATGATGTGGTGAACGAGAATTTTCCTGTTGCCTGGTCTCCCAACCGCATCAGCACCTGTGGCTTCTTGTCATCGGAAAGATAGAAACGCTGGAAAAAGCCGCTCTCTTTGTCGGTGAATCTGTAAACATCAACAACATGGGCATATTCGACGGTACGTTCCTCCCCGTCCGTAGAAGTGACAGTTCCCTGGGCGTCGTATGCACAGAACCATACACCTCTTTTTATTTTATCATATACAGAGACAGATGGTTCCGGGACAGGAATCTCCGGGTCGTCTTTATCCTCGACAGTGCAGCCAACGGGAATCAGTGTGGCCAAAAGGAGGATCAGCAGAAGAAATTGTTTGAAATGTGTGTTCATTTTATAAGTGGGAATAAAAAAGGGAAGTAAAAGTGGGAGTAAAAAAAGGAGTAAAAGTGGGAGTAAAAAAAGGAGTAAAAGTGGGAGTAATAATGAGGCGTTTAATCCCCCATGTAAGTTCCGATGAAAAAGATGGCTCCTGATGTTGCTTCCTGGATAAGATAGACAAACGGACGGTTGGCGATGAAATCTGTTGATTCACCCGTTGCATATCCATTTGCAACAGTAACAGCGGCAGCCTCTGTCCCCTCTTCGTTAACTATGATTTTTGCAGCCTGCTTGATAAGAGAGACATAGACGTTTTGGCTAGTGATATAAGGGAACTGGGCATCCGTTGTGAAAGCGTCGATGACGCCCATTTTCTTCAGGCTCTTTTTGAGGTCGAGGTCATCAACAGTAGTTGTGAATCGTGGAATCCTCACATCGGTGCTTTTGGGATACATCTCCGCTTTCATCTGTTCAAAGGAGTCGGCATTGAGCTTGTCGAGCACCTGCTTTGTGGTGACATACTCATCGGGGAGGAACAAATACATCTGAAACGCACCGCTGGA
>JAEEOB010000130.1 GCA_016284045.1 Bacteroidaceae bacterium | reverse complement strand
AACCTGCTCACGCTCGGCAGAATAAATGCAAGCATTCTTCTGCTCTCGCTTACTCGCAGGTTTTTTCATTCTTCATTTTCTATTATATCCTTCAGTGCAGAGCCGAAGATGATGTATTGAGTGTTTCCGGCGATGGTGCCTTCGTTCTGTCCCCAGAGGAATGGCCAGTCGTCGTAGTTTTCAAAGTGGTCGGGCTTACGGAAGAGTAGCCCCGGTGCGACATTTCCCGGAATGAATGAGAAATCGGCGCGGTTATTGCCGTAGAACACCTGCTTGGGACGTGCCGCCCCGACAACAGCTACGAACGAGTAGTTGTGGTAAGGGTGGCATCCGTAGAGCCAGTCGGCTGTGTGGAACACCACATCACGCCTGACGATGTCGGGGAAATAGCGGTGTGCGAAACATACGGTGGTGCCGAAGCTGAGAGTCTGGTTTCCGCCCGCCCAGTTGCCGAGACCAATCGGCACACCGTATGGGTTGTTAACTGTCAGAGAGTCGATATAGGCTGCATAACGCTCGACATACGGGCGAAGCCGCTGCCGGTAGTCGTTATCCATATAAGGCACGGCATCGAGAGCCGTCTGGATTGTGCCGTTCAGCCGCCGGTCGAGAGCCGGCCACAGTTGGTTGAGGAATTCGTCGAGGTAAGATTTCTCGTTTGTGGCTGCATAGAGCTGCAGGTTGGTGGCGAGGTCGCCTCTGCCGTTGCGCTGCTGCCTGCGTTTGTCGTTGCGCTGCTGCCGGTGCGCCATCAGGTCGGTGGCTTCCTGCATCAGCCGTTTCGACTGTGTCAGGGCTCGTGCAGCAAGTTCGTCGTTATATCCTTTGAGCGCCCGGCTGGCAGCTGCGAACATCGTGGCTGCCTGGAAGTCGAGGCTCGGATTGCGTGTGGTGAACGCCCAGAGGTCGTCGGGTGTGCCGCTCCGTTTGCCGTCGGCCGACACCTCGTATGGCTTCAGCGACGGGTCGTAGTGCAGTCCGTCGGTGATGCTGGCAGCGTCGCCCAGATGGTGGTAGTTGTCGAGCACCGAGTTGGAGAGCGTGGATGCCATGTGGCCAATCTGCTCCGCTTGAGCCACGAGGTTGAGTGTGCCGTGCTCGATGAACTGCAGCACGTCGGGCACTCCGTCGGGACGGTGGAGGTCGACATAAAGCTGCTGCTGGCTGACGAAGGTCTCGTCGCGCTCAGGATGGAAAAGCTCCCAGGTGCGGATGAAGTTCTGCACCACGTTGATGTTGGAGCCTGTCTCGATGTCGAAGTCTCCGGCATCGAAGAATCCTCCGATGTTCAGTCCGGGAATCAGCTCCAGCGGCTTGTATTTCGTGTCGGTGGATGCTCCCTGCCGATGAAGGTCGAAGTGGTCGCTTTCTGGTGCCTGCAGGTAGCCTTCCTTAAAGGGCTCGCCGTGCCAGGTGCGGTAGCCTTCATTCACATACATGTGGTTCATGTGGATAGGCACCCACACGTCGGTGGTGGCATCAGTGATTTTGTCATACACGTGGGAGTCGATGAGGAAGTCGTTGGTGCGTGTGTCGCCATATTGGATGTAATAGACCCCGGGCTCTGTCACTTTGGTGAAGTCGAATTTCACATAATTATACTTGAAATAGGGACCCCAAGACTGAATGTCTCCACGGTACGCCTCGGTTGTGGTGCCGTCGGGCTCGATGCGCATCAGCGAGGCACTGGCAAGCGGTGTGTCCTGCTTGTCGAGCTCAATCACAGCCACTTTTGGCTGGTTGGGGATATAGCCCACCTGCGAGAACCCAATGTTAGGCTCACGTATCCATCCTGGTATGGCGTGAGGCTCCACCGTCCATGTCAGCACCTTGCCTGTGCGGCCGGCAGGAAGCGTGCTGCGCACCACAAACCATCCGTTCTGAGCGAGCATTCGTCCGTCGTAGAGTTTCAGCTCGGCATCGTTGCTGCTGATGCTCACGAGGCGGTCGGGTGCGTCGGTGGCAAGCTGCAGCTTGTGGCCGGTCTCGATAGGCAACGGATCGATGAACTGTCCGGTGCCACGGTCGTCGTAGGTCTTGAAACCCTTGAACTGCCGTGGTTTCTCGCTGTTCGGGCGGGTTGTGGTCTGGCTGGTGGCATAACGGGGCAGTCGGCCCAGCCGTCCGTCCATTGAGAAAGTCTTCAGCCAGTATTGGGATGGCAGGAACTCCAGATTGAATCCCGCCTCGCCTGCCAGTTTCTCAGGCACAGGCTTGTCAAGCCATACTGCTATTTCCACGGACTTTCCACGTGCAGTCACCACCACGCGGCTGTCGAAGTCGTAGTCGTCGTAGCGCATACCCACCTCGATGCTGCCCTGTTCGCGATTCACATTACGGCTGGTCATCTTGGGCACCAGGTCCCACTGCTCTGGTGTGTTGTTCAGACGGACTGCACCGCCCTGAACGGTACGCACGCCATGATGGATAATCTCGATGCCGGAGTTCTTCTCATCGTTGAAACCTCCGTTGAAACTGTTGCTGAACACCAGGATGTTCACTCCCTGGCGTTCAAAATACTCACGGTCGTTCAGCTGCAGGTCTTGAGCGCGGGAGATAGTGGCAGCCAGGAAAAAGAAAAATATCAGAATATTTTTCATTTCGAATAATTTTGGGGTATTAATAAATTCTCTCCAATCTATCTGTTTTTTAGAAAATCACCCTCTTGCCATCTTGTAGATGGCTTCCATGTCGTCAGCTTTCAGTATTTTGAACTGTCCGCAGGTGGCTGTGTAGTCGCGGCTGCACTTGCGGGTCATCTCCTTGATTTCCTCGTCGGTGATGTCGCGTCCTATCAGCTCCTTGATATTCACCGGCATGCCGATGTCGTGGTAGAACCGCTCCATCGCCTCGATGCCTTTGAGGGCGGTGGTTTCCGGATCGGTGAAGTCGTTCGGCACGTCCATCACGTTGACAGCGAACCGGACGAACCGGTTCAAGTTCTCATGCATCACATAGCGTGCCCAGCTTGGCCAAATGGCAGCCAGTCCGGCTCCGTGGGTCACGTCGAACATGCCGCTCAACTCATGCTCCAGCTGATGGGTTGCCCAGTCGTCGCTCACGCCGCAACCGGTCAGCCCGTTGTGTGCCACGCTGCCTCCCCACATAATCTGTGCACGCTGCCGGTAGTTCTCCGGGTCTTTCATCACGTCATAGACTGCGGTCTTCATCCGTCGCAGGATAGCCTCTGCGATATCAGTCGTTAAGTCCATGTCATCGTCTTTAGTGAAATAGCGCTCCATCGTATGCATCATCATGTCGGTCACACCGGCTGCTGTCTGATAGGGTGGGAGAGTGAAGGTGCGGCGGGGATTCATGATGGCGAATTTCGGACGCGACAAATCGTTGCTGTAACCCAGCTTCACGTCACCCTCTTCGTTGGTGATGACGCTTGCCTCGCTCATCTCGCTGCCGGCGGCAGGGATGGTCAGCACACAAGCCACGGGCAACATCTCCGTGGCTGAGGCTTTACCGAGATAAAAGTCCCACACATCACCTAGATAGGGTACTCCGTAAGCGATACACTTAGCGGAGTCGATTACGCTTCCACCACCGACGGCAAGGATGAAATCGACACCTTCCCATCGGCACAGCTCAATCCCCTCCTGTGCTTTCGACAGACGGGGATTAGGCACTACACCGCCAAGTTTCACATAGTCGATGTCGCCTTCTTTCAGCAGACCACATATTTTGTCGAGCAGACCAGAGCGCTCTGCGCTCTTGCCGCCGTAATGCACCAGCACTTTCGTGCCACCATATTTCTTAACGAGCTGGGCAACCTGCTCCTCCGACTGTTCACCGAACACCACTTCTGTCGGCGTGTAGTATTTAAAGTCTTTCATTGATTTAATGATTTTTATGTTTTTTGGTAATTATAGGCAATCCTAGGGGATCCTAGGCAATCCTAGGTAATTCTAGGAAAACTAGGGAAACTAGGAAAGCTAGAAAAACTAGGAAAACTATGGAAAATCCGTTTACTTAAAGATTTTCTGGGCGAACATCGTTAGATAGATGCGCCAGTTGCGCCAGATGTGTCCGCCGTCGTTCTCGTAGTATTCGTATTTGTAGCCTTTGCTGTCGAGATATTTGCGCAGGTCGGAGTTCATCTGCATGAGGAAATCTTCCTTGCCGATGGCAATCCAGTAGAGCTTTGGTTTGGAGTCGAAGAGCCGTTTCATCTGCTCATCGAATTTCGGGTCGTTAGGATTCATGCGTGCGGCTGCTGACTGCAGACCGTAGTAGTCGAACTGGTCGGGGTAGAGGCGAGAGATGCCGAAGGTGTGTCCTCCGCCCATCGACAAGCCGGTCACGGCGCGTCCGGAACGCTTGGCAATGGTCTTGTAGTGGCTGTCGATATAATTCACGATATCCATGAAACTTTCTTCCATCGACGCTTTCGCTCCGCGGTTGTTGAACGCGTTGCCATCAGGCGTGTACATATTCTCGTGCCACCATCCCGGTGCTGCGTTGCAGGTGGGGTTGCCGTTGGGCATCACCACAATCATCGGCACAGCTTTGCCTTCGGCAATCAGGTTGTCCATAATATGGGATGTGCGGCCAAGGTCACCCCAGGCTGTCTCGTCGCCACCGTGTCCGTGGAGGAGATACAATACGGGGAAGCTTCGCTTGCCATCGTAGGCAGCGGGCAGATAGACAGTCATGCGACGTTGCTGACCGAGAGTCGGGCTGTCGTACCACACGCGGCTGAGCGTGCCGTGGGGCACGTTGTTCACCTGATAGAGATGTCCTTTGTCGTCAGCCGACTTTGTCACGATGAAGATGTTGCTCAGGGTGGAGATGTCACGGTTCACATAACTGTTCGCGGGGTCAACGAAGCGCTGACCATCAACCCTGAGACTGTAAGAATACAGCTCAGGATTGAGCGGCTCGGTCGTGACAGTCCAGACACCGTTTTCCTGGCGTATCATGTCCAGTGTCTTGCCATGGATTTCTTCGAAGTCGCCCTGCACGCTCACTTTCTGTGCCGTCGGGTCGAAGAAGTTGAATGTCACTGTGCCGTCGCTGTTCACCACGGGCGATTTCACTCTCGGACGCTGGCCGAGTGCCTGCTGTCCGAAACTGCTCACCGTCATCAGGAAGCAGCCGATAAGAAGGATTAGTTTTTTCATTGTTATAGATTCTTTAGTGAAAAGTGTATTTACTGACACAATAAAATAATCATGAGAAATGATTATTAGTAACAAGACGCACTACTGCGCATCTCTACATGCATGCGGACAGCAAAATAATCAAATAAAAAGTAAAACGTAAATTGTTAAATCGTAAATGATTCAGTCGCTCTGTCTGTCGTTGTTGCCCCATTTTTTGTTGTAACGTTCTTCCGTGTCACGTTTGCCGCCGAAGATGTTGAGGCGGTAGCGCACGTGAAGCATGGCATAGGAGTTAATGCTGTTGTAGCGTGTGTCGCTTCGCGATGTGGCATTAATCCAGCGGTCGTAATTGCTCTGCTGACCAAGCAAATCGTAGAAATTGAGCGCCACAACGAGTGTCTTATCTTTCAGGAACGTCTTGGAAACCTGTCCGTTCCAAATCAGCTCGTTTGTGTTCGAGGAAGGGTCGTTATAGCCTCGTCGGCTTCGCTCGTGGATGTTGGTCGATACTTCAAATCCACTTGGCAGACGCAGAAGCAGCTGCCCACCGTAATTGAACTGCCAGGTGTTGAGGTTGGCGTTTGGCTGCAGTTTGTTGCGGGAATGCTGATAGTTCACGTTTCCGTCGAGCATTACCTCTAATTTTGCTGTACGATAGCTGAAATTCAGACGCTCGTTGAGGTTCAGTGTGCGTGTGGTGTTTTTCTCAGCGTCTGCCTGATGCTGTGCCACATAGCTCACGTAGTTGTTGTAGCGGATGCGTGAGTTGACACCCACGTTCCATCGTCCGAGCGTGTCGAGAGCGGTGTTGAAGGTAACACCTCCGTCGGCGTTCCAGTTGCCGTTGATGTTCTCAGGTCTTGAGAAGCTGCCACCTGTCTCTTCGTTATAGCGCACGAGGTTGGATATGCTGTTGCGGATATGGCGGTAGTTGGCGAATAGCACGATGCTGCGTTTGTGTTTGGGGATGTATGTGTTGAAATAGGCGTTGAGCGTGTTGGTGAACTGTGGTTTCAGCCCGGGGTTACCCTGAGTGATATAAAGTGGGTTGGAGTCGTCGGTGATGTCGAGCAGCTGTGTGATGTCAGGCTGCCGTGTGTCGCCGCGGTAGTGGAACCAGAGGTTGGTCTGGTCGTTGAACTTATAGTGGAAGTCGAGTGTTGGTGTGAAGTTTGTCACGTTGCGGACGGTATCGACGTACACGCCTCGGTAGTCCTGAATGAAGTTGGATCGTTGCGGCTGGATGTGGACTCCCACGTTATAGTCGTATTCCTCCTGCCAGTGGCGCAGGGTGAGCCGGATGTTCTGCGTGTAGTTCTTATATTCGGAGTACCGGCTCAAGTTTTTGTCGAGGTGTTCGTCCATTGTGTTATAGACAGAGCCCAGCCACGGGTCCCATTCGCGGTATTCGGGTACGATGCCTGAGAAAGGATTGGTGGGCTCATTGCTGAAGTCGTAGGTCTGGCGGTCGCTCTTGTTCTGGTTGTAGCGCAGCTCATAGTTAGCCTGCAGGTGTGCTCCTTTCCACAGCGGCTCGCTGTAGGTTGTGCTCAGCACATAGCCCTTGTTGTCCGATGGTGTGGTGTTGTAGCGTGAGGTGAAATAGGTGGAGTCCTCGCCGAAAATGTTTTTTGTGAGGTGGAGATACACCTCATTGCTCGACACACTGCGGTTCTCGCTGTCTCCGAGGCTTCCTTCGAGGCGTACCATGAAGTTTCTTCCCCGTTGGTTCAGTTTGCGGTAGAGCTGTAGCATCGCCCATGCGTTCTTGTTCTCACCATAGCTGAGGCTTGCGCTCTGGCTGTGGTTCACGTAATAGGGTGCGAGGGGGCTGGTGGGGTCGTAGGCTGCCAGCGGGTCGGATGCATAGAGATAGGGGTCGTCGTTGAATGTGGCGTTCGACGAGACGGATGTCCCGTCGTTAGAGCCGGTGCTGCCGTTGGCTCGCAGCAGGATGTTGGTCAGCGTGTCGGGTTTCCACTCCACCCGCAGGTTGCCGTTCCAGTTGTCGCTTCGTGAGAGGCTCTTCGACATGCTGTTGGAAAAGGTCTTTGCGGTCTGGCTATAGAAATTCTCGCTTGCGTTCTCGTTTTTGTTGTCACCGTCGCGGTGGTTCCACCGTATGTTGAAATCCACTTTCAGCTTCTCCCCGTCATCGTAGTTCAGGTTGGTGCCCAGCATCTTGCGTGCGTTGAGTCCGCGGCGGTTCCACCATCCCGCGTTCTCCTCTTTGTTGTTGAGGTTGGTGAGCAGCACGAGGCGGGTCTTATCGGTGAAGCGGCTTGCCATGGCGCGTGTGGCATAACGGTGTTTTGTTCCTGCTGCGAGGTCCATGTTGGTCATATAGCCGTGGTTCATCCCTTTCTTCGTGGTGAAGTCGAGCACGGTCTCCTTGTTGCCGTCCTCGATGCCGGTGATGCGTGCCTGGTCGCTCTGCTGGTCGTAGAACTTCACGTTCTGGATGATGTTCACGGGCAGGTTTTTCAGCGCTGTCTCCACGTCGCCGAGCATGAACTCCTTGCCGTCAACCAGTATTTTCTTCACTTCTTTTCCGTTGATGGTGATGTTGCCGTCCTCATCGACCTCTGCGCCCGGTATGCGCTTCACCAGCTCTTCGATGGTGGAGCCTTCGGGTGTGGGGTAGGCTGTGGGATTGAACACGAGCGTGTCTTTTGCTACGGTTACCTGTGGCACGGTGGCTGTCACCACCGCCTCTTTCAGCATCGTCGGTGTCAGCGACATCAGCAACGTGCCTAAGTCAACGCTCTGGTTGCGGCGTATGGTCACCTCCCGCTGAATGGGTTGAAAACCCATCATTGTGATTTTCAGTCTATAACTTCCGTTCGACGGAGCCTCAATACTGAAATTGCCATGCTCATTAGTGACTGTTCCGCCGACAAACGAACTGTCGGCAACCACGAACATCTGGATGGTTGTCAGCTCCATCGGCTCTTTTGATTCGGCATCAAGAATTTTTCCACTGATTGTCCTTTCCCTTTGTTCCTGTGCTTGGGCAACACAAAAAAACATCCCAAACAGCATCAGGATGCATAATAATAGTCCTCGAAACATAATTTTTGTAAAAAATATTAGCTAATACTAATTTTAAGACTTGGATTCTACCCAATGGTTTAATCAATTCCGACAATTAACATTTTTTATAATTAAATGCAGCCATTTCTGACTGCATTTAATTAAATCAGGAATCGTAAAAAACAAAATTCCTCCTTGCTATGCATCCTGAATGATATTCAAATAATTTATGAATGCTTAATGGTTCTCGTCGTATTGACGTTTGAATTCTTTATAGTTCTTTGCCGACATCACCACAAAGAACCCATTGCCGGCATTGAGCCCTGCCTGCCTTATCTGCTCATTCGTGGCGAGAGAGAAATAATTACCCTGGAAGAACTCATTCAGTCCTTTCACCACTTTTGATTTCTGGGAGGCGTTCACAACCGCCGTTTTGTTTAAGTCTCCGTCAGACTTGTGCGCTTTCTCGTAAGTTGTACCCCAGTACTCTTTATAGGTGATAGGTGACTTGGTGATGGCGAACTTATTATCAACCAGTTTCAAACGGAGGAATAAGTTGACGATGATGTCATGTGACTGGTCAACACTCATTTTTTGTTTTTCTTCCTCACGCAACTGGTTTAAGATTCTATTGTATTCCTCGTCTTTTTGTTTCTGGGAGGCTGTCCTGCTGTCATTGTTTCTTGCCCTTGTCTGTTGGTTGTTCTTGCCCTTGTTTTTCAGATTGATTTCTCCTGTTGGTTTTACACCTCCGCTTCTGCCTGTCCTTGGATTATTCGAACCGACATTTCCGCCTCTTGGGTTGTTGGAACTCACATTCCTGTTGTTATTCTTGCGCTTCACACTCTCGCCCCTTTCCATTTTGTCTTTGAAATATTTGTAAGTCTTAGGGGTCATTGACAAGAAAAATCCGTTACCGGCTAAACTGTTCTCACTCAATTCGCGGTGAAGACCTATCCGGTCGTGAGCTGTACGGATTTCTTGAGGACTTGCCACTCGGACAACGGTCTCACCGAAATAGTCATTGATGCATTTTGCCATAAACTCTTTCTTGCCGTCCGACACGATGGCGGCATGGGTCACGCTTGTGTTTGGAGAGTGAGCCTTCTCGCCTGTGGCTGCCCAATAGTCATACCAGGTGATGGGTTCGCGGGTGATGGCAAATTTGCCGTCCACCAGTGTCGCTCTCTGGAACAGGTTGACCATGGCGTCGTCACGCTGATCTTCCGACAGTTTGTCTTTTTGGGCATTAGCAGAGAGGCAAAATGCCAACATTGCTAATACAATCAGTGTCGTTCTTTTCATTTTTTCAAATTTTAATAAGTGAATAAAAAGGTATGATTTCATGCTGTTTTGTTTGTCTTCATCAGACTTCATGAACAAAGATACAAATAATAATTTGATTATAAGATTTCAATACGTAAAAATATATGAATGTCATGAAACCGACCCCGATTATCAACTTCATAAAACAATTTTAAGGTTTTTCCCTGCTTTTTCAAATATTTTTTCCTTTATGTGAAATAAATGAAAAACATTTAGGTAATATGAGAAATAAATCATATATTTGTATAAAATTTGCAAAATATGCATTTGGCCACCCAATGAAGTCATAAAATCCACAATTAAAAGTAACCTTTAAACATTTCAGATGGTTTACATTTCGCTTCCTGACGATAAAACACGCCGGCTCTCCTTTTATCTCGCCATGGAGGAATACGTTGCTCGGAAGTTGGATGAGTCCGACTGTTTTTTTCTCTGGCAAGTGGAACCGACAGTGATATTCGGACGTAATCAACTGATTGAAAACGAGGTGAATGTGGAGTTCTGTAGGCGCCGTGGCATTCAGATGTATAGGCGCAAGAGTGGTGGGGGTTGTGTGTATGCCGATATGAGCAACATCATGTTCTCGTATATTACGGCTGCCGACAACATCGGATTCACTTTCTATAAATTCATCAACCTGCTGCTGCTCGTGCTGCGTAAGGCCGGTGTGGAGGCGACAGCGAGTCAGCGTAACGACGTGCTTATTGACGACAAAAAGGTATCAGGGTCTGCGTTCTATCATATCCCCGGACGTTGCATCGTCCACGGCACGATGCTCTACGACACTGACATGACGAACATGGTGGGTGCCATCACGCCCGATGACGCCAAACTGCTGTCGAAGGGGGTTAAGAGTGTCCGTCAGCGGATTGCACTGCTGAAAGATTATATCGATTTGGATATCGACACATTTAAACAGCTGGCACGCGACACCATCTGCCGTAACACTTTGATGCTCACGGCTGATGATGTGGCAGCAATCGAGGAACTGGAAACGGAATACTTGTCGGATTCGTTCATATATGGTAACAATCCGAAATACTCATTGGTGAACAAACGGCGCATCGAAGGGGTTGGCGAACTGGAGGCACGGATAGAAATAAAGAACGACATCATCCGTGAGGTAAATCTTCTGGGCGATTTCTTTTTGGTTGGCGACCTTGATGCGTTGCTGAAAAAACTGAAAGGTTGCCGCCGCAACCGTGAGTACCTCTCCGCCGTACTTCCAGACGACCTGTCAACAGTTATTCTCAACTTGAATAAGGAAGATTTTTTGGAGCTGTTGTTAGCCTGACAGGAACAACTGTTTTTAAGTGAATAGTGAAAAGTGAATAGTGAAAAGTTTATTTACTCTGGTGAAAGATATTATTACAGGAATTTTCGGAATTTTCAGATTTTAAAGTGATATTATATAACTACAAACTAAGAACTATAAACTAACAACTAAATTATATGGATAATGAAGTAAAAAACAAACGGCCGTGTCTTTACGACAAGCACGTGGAGCTGGGAGCTCTTATCTCTCCGTTCGGTGGATTCGAGATGCCTATTCAGTATAAAGGGATTGCCGTGGAGCATCAGGCTGTGCGCACGAAAGTGGGGCTGTTCGACGTTTCCCACATGGGCGAGGTCACAGTCCGCGGAAAAGATGCGGAGAGGTATGTGCAGCATATCTTCACCAACGACATCGCTGGTGCGCCGGTGGGTAAAATCTACTATGGTATGATGTGCTATGAGGACGGCGGCACGGTCGATGACCTGTTGGTGTATAAGATGGGTGAGAACGACTTCTTCCTCGTCATCAACGCTGCGAATATCGACAAGGACTGGGAGTGGATGACTCGTCAGGCGGCTGACTTCGAGATTAATCTGGAAAACCGCTCTGACTTTTATGGACAGATTGCCGTGCAGGGACCAGAGTCAGAGGCGACGGTAGAGAATGTGTTGGGGCTGCCGTGTAAGGAACTTACATTCTATACGGTGAAGACCATCGGAGATGTCATCGTCTCACGTACAGGCTATACCGGTGAGGACGGCTTTGAGATTTATGCCTCCCACGACTATATCCGTGCCTGCTGGGACAAGCTGATATCCGCGGGTGTGCAGCCATGCGGGCTCGGATGCCGCGACACGCTTCGGTTTGAGGTTGGTCTGCCCCTTTATGGTGATGAGCTCTCTGCCGAGATATCTCCTGTGATGGCAGGCCTTTCGATGTTCGTGAAGTTAGACAAAGCCGAGTTTATCGGACGCGAGGCACTGCTGAGGCAGAAAACCGAGGGCGTGGCGCGCAAGCTCGTTGGCATCGAGCTGGCAGACAAGGCGATTCCCCGGCATGGCTATAAGGTGGTGAAGGACGGACAGGAAATCGGTGAAGTGACCACCGGCTACCGCACGATCTCCACCGACAAGAGCGTGTGTATGGCACTCGTCGATACACAGTTCGCCAAACTCGACACGGAGGTGGAAATCCAAATCCGAAAGAAAACGTTCCCCGGCAAAGTGGTGAAGAAAAAATTCTACGAGAAACATTATAAAAAATAAATGGGAGTAAAAATGGAAGTAAAAGTGGAATAATTCCTTTTTAACTCCCTATAAAAAATAACAAGATATGGCAAAAGTAATTGAAGGACTCTACTACTCGGAGTCGCATGAATATTTAAGAGTAGAAGGTGAGTATGGATATATTGGTATCACCGATTTTGCACAGAATGCCCTTGGCAATGTGGTGTATGTGGATATGCCCGATGTGGATGACGAGGTGACAGCAGGTGAGGATTTCGGTGCTGTGGAAAGTGTGAAAGCAGCAAGCGACCTGATTTCTCCTGTATCCGGTGTGGTGGTTGAGGTGAACGAGGCGCTAGAAGATGCTCCGGAACTGGTCAATCAGGACGCTTATGAGAACTGGATTATCAAAGTCAGCATCTCCGATCCGGCTGAAATCGACAACCTGATGGACGCAGAGGCTTATACGGCATTCTGCGAGAAGGCTTAGTTAAGGAAGGGCTGGAAAATCCAGGGGCTTTAGGCTTACTAGTCAAACTAGGTTTTCTAGGCTTACTAGTTAAACTAGTCAAACTAGTCGAACTAGGCTTACTTGGCTCGAAATAGGCTTTCCCATCAAACCAACTAAATACTAAAAACTAACAACTAAAAACTAAAACATGTCATACAAATATTTTCCTCATACGGAGGATGAGCTGAAAGTCATGCTGGAGAAATCCGGTGTGGATTCGCTTGACGGGCTGTATGCGCAGATTCCGGAGAGTGTCCGCTTCAAGGGTGACTACGACCTCCCGCCGGCGATGAGTGAGCTGGAAATCCGCAAGGTGTTTGAGGAGCTCGGCGCACAGAACCGTCAGCTCACTTGCTTCGCAGGCTTCGGTGCTTACGACCATTACATGCCGGCAGTCGTCCCCAATCTGCTCTCACGCTCGGAGTTCCTCACTTCCTACACCCCTTATCAGGCGGAGATATCACAGGGCACGCTCCATTACATCTTCGAATATCAGTCGATGATGGCAGAACTGACAGGCATGGACATATCCAATGCCTCCATGTACGACGGGGCAGCCGCCACGGCTGAATCGATGATGATG
>JAEEOB010000129.1 GCA_016284045.1 Bacteroidaceae bacterium | reverse complement strand
TGAGTAAGTGTCTGTATTGTTATCAGGAATTGGAAAAAGGTCAGGTGGATTTTCATCCCAGCTGTGCCCGTAAATTCTTCGGTAGTGCAATAGTGCCTGTGTTTCCCTATACGCGGGATAATATGTCTGAACTGGCCAGGCAGGTGATTCGAGCCAGCGTGTCGGTTACTGGTGTGCAGGCTAAGATGTCGCTCGACGTGAATCGTGGCGGCAAGAATGAACCTGCAAAATTCACTGTTGTGGGTCTTTGGGGTAAGTATATATTTAAGCCGCAAAGCGCAAAATATCCCCATCTTCCGGAATTGGAAGACCTCACGATGAAAATGGCTGAAGTGGCACATATTCGCACTGCGCGCCACACACTTATTCGACTTGCTGATGGTGAATTGGGCTATCTGACGCTCAGAATGGACCGTGGAAAGAAAAATGAAAAGATCTCCATGCTGGATATGTGCCAACTGACCAATCGACTCACTGAGCACAAGTACTACGGCACCTATCAACAGTTAGCAGAAACCATCAAGAAGTACTCTTCGGCCCCTATGCTTGACGTTCAACGCTTTTGGGAGCTAGTTTTATTCGCATGGATGACAGGTAATTCCGACATGCATTGCAAGAACTTTTCTCTGATAGACACAGGGAGTGGCGAGTATGTCCTCTCGCCTGCCTATGATTTGTTAGCGGTATTGTTGGCTGACCCTGCTGATACAGAGGAAATGGCGATGAGCTTTTCGGTGGGAGGCAAAAAAAGTGGCTTTGATCGCAATACTTTCATGACAGCTTTCGTCGAAAGCGGTATTTCTGTTTCCAGATCAGAGAAGATGATAGAACAAATGAAAACACACCTTTCCAAATGGAAAGAACTCATCAGCCAATCATTTCTGCCAGAGAAGATGAAGGTTGATTATTATACTTTACTTGACAAAAGGAATCGCACTTTGGATGTTATCAAATAAGAAACAAGCGATGAAGCATTAGCCTCATCGCTTGTTTCTTTAGTATTCACCCTCATTGAAAACTTTGCTTATAACCGATTATCAACCACTTACGCCAATCTTGACTATTTTTTAGCCAAATAAACCGCACGGTCTGAGGCGGTCAAAGGCGATTCGTAGGCGTAGTGGACAAACTTATTTGTTTATTCCTTACCAGCGAATTCGTCAATAGCCTTGATGGTCTTGTTCAGCGAGCGCATCTCGCGGGAGAAGACATAGGATAATATGGCAAATGTGATGACAATCACCACGAAATAGACAAGCAACCTCTCACTTGAGGGGAAAAAGGGAATATCGGTGCCGTAATAAACGTCAAACAGAAGCCATACTACCCAGAGAAATATGAAAGGAAGTATGCCGAATGTGTAAAGCTTCTCCCTGCGCTTGAAGGTTATCAGCCGTTGCTGGGCACTGAGCACATCATCGACTGCCAGATGCTTCCTCCTTGTCAGGCTGGCTATTCATATAGCGTTTAAACTACCTTGTACATTCTGAAATATAAAAATATCCATATGAAAAGATTTGTATTTCAAGATAATTGCGTATCTTTGCAGCCGATATGAGAATAGTTTCACATAGAAAGCTGGTGGAGTTCTACAGTTCGGAAGGACATGGAGATGCACAATCTGCCCTCGAACGATGGTATGACACAGCAGAGCGGGCACAATGGAAAAACCTCTCGGATATAAAGGTTGACTTTCCTGCGACCGATTATGTAGGCAATCAGCATTATGTGTTTAACATCAGAGGAAACAAATACCGGCTGATTGTTGTGGTAAAATTCACAATAGGACATATTTTCATACGCTTTGTGGGTATGCATAGTGAATACGATAACATTGATGCATCAACAATATAACTATAAGGAGGAAACATTATGAGTAAAATAACAAAAGAACAATACGAATTTGCGCTGGCAAGGATTGAAGAGCTACTGCCTATGGTTGACGACAGCACGCCAGCCAATGACCGTAATGCCATAGAACTGACGATGATGTCTGACGTGGTGATTGACTACGAGAAGGAGCATTTCCCTATTGCAAAACCCACTGTAGCCCAGTTGATACAGCTTTCACTCGAAGAGAAGCAAATGAACCAGAAACAGTTGGCTGCAAAAATCGGTGTCAGCACTTCACGCATCAGCGACTACATTTCAGGGCGGGCAGAACCAACACTAAAGATAGCTCGTATGCTATGCACCACACTGGGCATCTCCCCCGCAGCCATGTTGGGCTGCTAAGCATAAAAAGAAATAAGCGAAGTAGTTTGAATGCTTACTTCGCTTATTTCTTAATACTTATCCTCGTTGAAAACTTTGCTTATAACCGATTATCAATCACTTACGCCAATCTTAGCTGTTTTTAGCCAAATAAACCGCACGGTCTGAGGCGGTCAAAAGCGATTCACTGGCGGATTCGACAAACTTATTCTTTCTGCAAATAATATATAAAAGGTAGGGCATTAGTATGCCACTTTTCAGTAATTTGTTGTACCTTTGCATACGGATTTCGCATTACAGCGATTTCCAAAGACATTATGAGCTAAAAGAACTGGCGTTCGCTATCTCATTCAAAGACCTCGAAATGTAGGAAGTTTCAAGGAATAATTGTCAGAGAATGGATAAGGTGAGCGTTCACTTTATAGCGTGGACGAAACTTATCTGACAATTATGGCATTTCCTACAGCCACGAGGGAAAGATGAAGGATGTTCACGCTTCCTTTATGCCCTATGATTAAGAATATTTAACGCCCAATGATGCAGGATTTTCTGCTTCACAGCGTTTCTAATAGTAGAAACATTAGCAACAGAATAGAAGTAATGAAAACAATGAAAATCTGGAGAAACATTTTCGTGATGTGCGCTGCCATGCTCTCCCTCGCCTCTTGCAGCAGCGACGATGATAACGACAAGGACATTGTCAATGAGATTAACATGAGCGTTTCCGCTGTACCGGGCGTGATGTACGACCTCTTCGACAGCATGGGAGAACATCCCATTGAGTGCATGCGTGTGATGACAGAGGACGAACCGGGACAGTGGCAGAACCTACACTTCGGCGACATCAAAGGTTTCACCTACGAAAGAGGCCATGAATACGAGTTGCGCGTTAAGCGGACTATTTTAGCCAATCCTCCTCAGGATGCCAGCAACCGTACCTACGAACTGGTACGCATCCTGGCCGACAAGAAAGTGGAGGATGTGGCAGAGACAGTAGAGAAAGTTGTAAAGAGCGAAGCCGACATTGAGTATGAGCAGCAGTGCC
>JAEEOB010000128.1 GCA_016284045.1 Bacteroidaceae bacterium | reverse complement strand
ACTGGGGCTTTCGATAAAATTCTTGATATTCAGGAGTGTCATCTGATGGATAATATCAACAATTTGATTAGGAATGATATCAGAGACTATGCGCTTGACAATCAGTTGACTTTCTACGACTTGAGATTGAATAAGGGGCTGCTCAGAAGCATCATGATCCGGAATTCCAATACGGGAGAACTCATGCTGCTCGTTCAGTTCAGAATCGAAAACGAACAGGAGAACGGTCAGGCTATGGCACTGATGGACCATCTGGCTGAGAAGTTCCCGCAAATCACATCGCTGCTCTATGTCGATAACCATAAGTGCAACGATACGTTTGCCGACCAGACTGTTCACGTGTTCAAAGGGAATGACCATATTTATGAGGTGATGGAAGACCTCAAATTTAAGGTCGGACCTAAGTCGTTCTATCAGACTAACACGGATCAGGCGTATATTTTATATAAGGTGGCTAGGGATTTCGCTTCGCTTACAGGCAATGAGCTGGTTTACGACCTTTACACAGGAACAGGCACTATCGCCAATTTCGTTGCGAAAAAGGCGAAGAGGGTCATCGGTATCGAATATGTGGAGGAAGCCATCCAGGACGCCAAAGTCAATTCCAGCATCAACAACATCGACAACACCTTGTTTTTTGCCGGAGACATGAAGGACATCCTTAATAAGGACTTTATTCTCAAATATGGAAAACCGGATGTCATTATCACCGACCCCCCAAGAGCTGGAATGCACAAGGATGTCATCGACACCATTCTGTTTGCCATGCCTGAACGTATTGTCTATGTCAGCTGCAATCCTGCCACCCAGGCAAGAGACCTGCAGATGTTGTGTCAGCAGTATCACGTCACCAAAGTACAGCCAGTCGATATGTTCCCGCATACACAGCATGTCGAGAATGTCGTCCTGCTCGAGAAAAATCAAAGTGATAGTGAATAACTTTTCCTTATGACCCCCAAATTCGTTAACTCCAATTCCACAGTAATTTAACTCCATTGAAAAAATAACTCCAATTCAAAAAAATGAACGAACAATATAAAAATAAAATTGCCCCCAAATACACCGACTATAAAGTGAAGCGGGATTGTACCTTACTGGATTTCCTTATCAACGACATTCCGGGAACATCCAGAACCAAGGCTAAGAAAATGCTTTCACTCAAAATGGTTTTCGTTGATAAGCAAATAACGACAAAATTCGATACACCGCTGAAAACGGGACAGATCGTTCAGATTTCCCAAAAGGGAAATCCATACGAACTGAGAAACCGGTTTGTGGAGCTGGTCTACGAGGATGCTTTTATCATCGTGGTCAATAAAGCACCGGGGATCGTGTCTGTGCCATTGCCCGGATCTAGGGAGAATTCTGTCAAGTCCATTCTCGATGAGTATGTCAAGAGAAGAAACAAAAGATTCAGTGTCCACACGATTCATCGCCTCGACAGAGGTACATCCGGACTGATGATTTTCGCCAAAAGAAGAGATATCCAGCAGACAATTATTCAACATTGGCATGAGGCGGTAACCGATAGAAGATATGTGGCGGTTGTAGAAGGAAAAATGGAGAAGAATAAGGGTACCGTGACATCATGGCTTTCCGACGACAAGAAATATGTCATTTTCTCCAGCCCCGTGGACAACGGCGGAAAATATGCGGTCACGCATTATTTCACTAGAAAAAGTTCTGATTCATGCTCTCTCGTGGAGTTAAGGCTCGAGACCGGAAGAACCAACCAGATCAGAGTGCACATGAAAGAGATCGGACACCCCGTCTTAGGAGACGAAAAATATGGCAATCCCTCAACTCTTTCAAACAGGTTGTGTCTGCATGCTTTCAAACTCTATTTCATTCATCCGGTCACCTCTGAGCTGATGAAATTTGAAACCGATATTCCCGAAGAGTTTACAAAACTCGTGAATTAATTGATTTTTTATAACTCTTAATGCCGTTTTCTTCTTTTTATTTCGTAACTTTGCAAAAGATTTCTAAACGATATCTCTTGGGATTCTTCTTCCATGCTCAATAATATTAATTTTTTCTCTTTCTAATTAGTAAAAATGAGACCATATAAAGTGTTTTCAGGCACAAAATCAAGGTATCTGGCCGACAGAATATGTCAACATCTTGATTGCCCTCTTGGAAATCTGATCATCACGCATTTCGCTGATGGCGAGTTCACTGTAAGCTTTGAAGAGTCTATAAGAGGTAACGATGTGTATCTCATACAGTCTACTTTCCCTAATAGCGATAACCTCATGGAATTGCTGCTCATGATTGATGCGGCGAAGAGAGCTTCTGCTAAAAGTATCATTGCCGTAATCCCTTATTTCGGATGGGCTAGGCAAGACAGAAAAGACAAGCCAAGAACGGCTATTGGAGCTAAGCTCGTGGCTGATATGCTCGGAGTTGCGGGAATTGACAGGTTGATGACTATGGACCTCCATGCCGATCAGATTCAGGGATTCTTTGATGTGCCTGTCGATCATCTTTATGGATCACTTGTGCTCATCGACTACATCAAGTCGCTTAATCTCGACAATCTTGTCATTGCTTCACCGGATGCCGGAGGGTCTAAAAGGGCAGCTCTTTACTCGAAAAAACTCGATTGCCCGCTTGTACTCTGTCATAAGACCAGAGCAAGGGCAAATGTTGTGAGCTCAATTCAAATTATTGGTGATGTGTCGGGGAAGAATGTTGTGCTTGTGGACGATATCGTTGATACAGCTGGCACGATCACCAAAGCGGCAGACGAGATGTTGAGGGCTGGAGCAAAAAGTGTCAGGGCGGTGGCAAGCCATTGCGTTATGAGCGATCCGGCTAGCGACAGAGTACAGAACAGTGCACTCGAGGAGATCGTCTTTACTGATTCCATTCCTTATTCACAGAAATGTGCAAAAGTGAAGCAAATCACTATATCACAAATGTTTGCCACTGCAATCAGTTGTGTGCAGGCTAACGAGTCTGTCAGTGAAAGACTTGAATTCTAATCGTTTTTCATAAATTTTTAAAAGGAGGGTGCGTCATTAAGAATTGGCGCACCCTCCTTGATTTATTATACCGTTTCTTCAGTTTTCATAATTAACCGCTACCGGATGCGTTTACGCACCTTGCCGCTTTCATCTATCTCAATATAGACACTATGCTTTGGCAATGACAGAGGGGAAGAAATCCGCTGCCCGCGTAAATCATAATATGAGGATGTCGTGGAGGAAGGAACTTCCGATATAGCTGTGGGGATATGGCCGTTGATGGCAGTGATGTTACGGGTCGGATCATCGTAAAGGACTACTACAGAGTCGGTTAACAGGTCAATGTCTGCATAAATCCTCAAATGATAATTTTCGCCAGGAGGTATCGTGTTGAAGCGGCTGTACTTGAAGTTGTAGGTCTGAACCTCATCTTTGTCTATCGACACTCCCTGCTGGCTGAATGTGTATAAAACATCCGGGTTGTCTTCCTTATAGAGGCAACAGAACACGCGGCCGGAATATTCAGATCCGTCATTGGTGATTGTATAGCTGTAAGGTGGACGGTCTAAACGGTATATTTGGTCAGGAAAACTGACTGACACGATTCTAAGTGAACTGTGCTCGTTTGAGGGCTCATACGACGTGATTTTGTTAGAACGCACTTCACAGCGTAGGTTGTTTGGCATGCCCACCATCGTACGGGCCTCTATAAATTGTCCGTTTTCCTCATATACTGGAACAATCTTGTAGTCACCGTTCTGAACGGAAGCGGGGATACGCAGGGTGATGGTGTCGTCAAACATTGAGTCGGTGAACTCTTCTAAAGGGAAATGACGAGAGTATGTGTAAAGAAGACGGGTCGATTCTATCGGAGTGGATTTGCCATCATCCTTCTTTTTCAAGGCGATGCCTACGGTACCGGGATGATCATTCCATCCCACATTACAAAGCGCATACACTCCTATGTCAAACGGCTCACCACGGTCAACTGTCAATGGCTCACCACCAAGGGGATCTATGTGAGAGAATGAATATAGATAATGCTGGGCACTAGGGGTGTTGTCTTTCTTGGGTTTCACACCGATTAATATGCTTTGAAGCAGATTGAAACCGCCCTCGGCTGAGTTGATGTCATACCATTCCGGCTGAAGGGGGGTGGTCCATGTGAAATAATAATAGCCGTTGCCGTCTTCAAGCGGATTGCCTAAGCGCAGATGAAAATAACCGTGACTGTCGTAACCGTCACACAGATAACTGTGGGCACGGGTTGGACTCCAGCCGCCTATCAGCATCGGACGGCCTTCGTTCAGCTCGTGAAACATGATGGAGTCCCATTCACACTGATTGAAGAAATTACGGTAGAGCATCGACATGCCCTCGTCATAACCGAAATAGTTTACTAAGGCTACGGGCTGACGGATAATCTTGGCACCGCTTGACGATTTCGTGTATTGCATCTGGACGCTGATCCCGCAGTCCGACGCTAATTGTGCAACTGCCTGTGCCTGCTTGTCTGTGTAGCTCACATTGCCGTTATACCCATAATCGTCCAGCATGTTGTCCCAGTCATATACATGAGAGGAAAAGTCCGACGACAGAATCTGACCGCAGCCTGTGGAGTCATTATAGCTGAAACTGCCTGTCCCTCGCACCGGATAACGGTAATAATGCATCAGTTCAGACATCGACGTGGCTACACAACCGACTACACTGTGCTCGTCGTCGATCATGGGGGTCAGGTTGTTGTAAGGGGCATATTGGTGCCACGTGTCTTTGCATAATGGTTCAACGTAGTCTGCAACGTCAGCTGGTTTGTAAATGCGGAAATTCGGGTTGTAGTCCGCGGAGATGTGACGAAGCAACGCGCGGAAGCATTCGCTTTCCATGGCCTTCTCAAAACTGCAACCGTCAGAATAACCTAATATCGGAGGCATTGAACGGTCGCCTGAGGCTAACACGAAACGGCCTTGAACATTGTAGGCATACAGGCGGGGACTGCTGTACGACAACACAATTGATTCTGAGGATTTTGATGTACGAGATTTCGATAACGTGACTCCTCGGTCAGATAAAAAGTCCATGACGTGTGAGCGGGCTTCTTGCTCGCTTAGGGGCTGGGAAGACACATCGGATGTGGTCCAGCACACAAGAATAAAGAGAAATACAAGTCGTATCATGTCAGTCTGTTTTTTTTCTAAGTAATTTAAAGTAATCTATAACACCTTTGTAAGAAGAAGATAAATGATAGTCAAAGCGTTTCCATATATCGCCAAATATCACAACACCACCGAAACCGTAGTCTTTCACTTGATCTATCCGGTCGATGGAGATGCCGCCAAATGCCATCACTTTATTGTCTATCACACCACGGCTTTTTCCATCATACAGTTCCTCATCGCTGAAACTGCCCCGCAAATCCGGACGGCTTATGCCCTGGAATATCTGACTTAAAAACACATAGTCGCATTTATCTTTGCGACGCGCTACCTCTTCTATGCTGTAACATGAACAGCTTACATGACCACGATATTTGTTGGGGGGAGTGGGATTGCGCTGGCTCAAATGAATGCCGCGAAGCTTGAACTCCGATTTCAGATAGAAATGCTCATGGGTCACTATTTTTTTATGCCATTCTTTGTCAATCAGCTTCAGCAGACGCTCACAATAAACGGGCTCACTCTGAGGCTTTAGGATGTGTAGCATGTCTAATCCTTCTGAGAATAAGGCGTTTATTATCGTGTTTTCCTGAACAAAAAAATCAGGGGTCGTCAGCAATATCAGTTTCATCTTTGTTGTTTTTGTGCAGTTAATTCAACAAAGTTACAAATTATACTTCAATTCTGCAAATAAATATGGATTCTTCTTCTTTTATCTTTCTTTTTTTATGAATATTTCATATCCTGGATTTAACGAACATGAAAACCTTTAAATTCATGAGGGAGATTTGCCTCTTGTTTTTACTATCATTGCAGAACCAAACGCATCTTCTTCTTGCCTTCTTTTCTTGCCTTCTTCATTCTTGTATTCTTGCCTTTTAAGAAGAAAAATAGCCTGTATTTCATTTTTTTTTTGTAAATTTGCCTTTTAAAACAATCACACATTTGTGTCAGTATTGAAAGTTGTTGATTATGAATAATATAAGAAATTTCTGTATCATTGCTCACATTGATCACGGTAAATCTACACTTGCAGACAGACTCCTTGAATTCACCAACACTATCAAGGTGACGGAAGGGCAGATGCTTGATGATATGGACTTGGAGAGAGAAA
>JAEEOB010000020.1 GCA_016284045.1 Bacteroidaceae bacterium | reverse complement strand
AATGGATTTACCGGCCCCACGATTATCGACTGCTACAAGACTTCTACAGGCGAGAAGCTGTGGAGAATCGACCTCGGCATAAACATCCGTTCGGGTGCTCATTACACACAGTATATGGTCTATGACTTCGATGGTGACGGCAAGGCAGAGCTGATTTGCAAGACCGCCCCCGGGAGTAAGGACGGCAAGGGCAACTACGTGAGCCAAGCGGGGACAGACTCAAGGATTCTCGCCACGAACAACACGAAGGACTACCGCGTATCAGGCGGACGCATCAACGGCGGCTATGAGTTTCTGACAGTGTTCAACGGCGAGACAGGAGCCGCAGTCCATACCATCGCCTATATTCCGAACCGCAATGCCACAAACGTGTTGAGCGATGCGGCAGGAACATTCAACTGGGCAATCAGCGGCAAGAACGACGCAGGCGGTTATGGCAACCGCGGTGAGCGTTATCTCGCAGGCGTGGCATACCTTGACGGACCAGACAAAAACCCTTCTGCAATCATGTGCCGCGGTATGTACACACGCTCCTACCTCTGGGCTGTCGATTTCGACGGAAAAGAACTGAAGACACATTGGATCCACGGTTCAATCAACGAAACACAGGTGGAGAGGACCGATGCAGCCGGAAAGAAAACGACCAAGACCTATAGCAAGAACACCGACCCTAAGAAGACCCATGCTGTCTATACCGCATACGGTCAGGGAGCCCACAGCCTCACCATCGCAGATGTTGACGGCGACGGCAGCGACGAAATCATCTACGGGAGCGCAACCATCGACAACGACGGCTGGCTCCTCTATTCCACTGGTTTCGGACATGGAGACGCCTTGCATATCGGCGACCTCAACCCCGCACGTCCCGGACTGGAAATCTACCAGGTGCATGAGGAAAATCCATACGGAGCACACCTCATCGACGCTGCCACAGGAGAAATCATCTGGGCTGTGACCGGAGATGCAGACAACGGACGCGGGCTGACTGCCAATATCCTTGACGCCAATTCCAACTGCAAAGGCTATGAGTTCTGGTCGGCAAAAGTGGCGAACACGATGAACGCACAGAACTTAGTTGCCATAACTGCTGACAAACCATCGATGAACTTCCGGATTTTCTGGGATGCCGACCCCCTCGATGAGTTGCTCGACGGAACATCCATCCGCAAATACAGGCTGAACGGAGGAAGCCTGGACTTCACCGAGATGGGTATATCTACCGGCAATGTCACGATGAAGACATTCAGCCAGATAGCAAAATTGTCGTCATGCAACAGCACAAAATCCACACCTTGCCTGCAGGCAGACATCTTCGGTGACTGGCGGGAAGAGGTCATCTGGTATAATGCTGAAGACCCGTCGGAAGTCCTGATTTTCTCCACGACGGAGGTCTCACCTTATCGTGTGCCCACACTCATGCACGACCACAACTACCGAATGGCTGTGGCATGGCAGAACACCGGTTACAACCAGCCTCCGCATCTCGGCTATTTCCTGCCCGACTACATTGAGGAGTTCAAAGGAGTGGCAGACACACCAAAACGCATCAGAGGCGATGTGAACCGCGACGGAAAAGTGGATATCTCCGATGTCGTGGCGATAATCAACCACATGGCTGGCTCTGTCTTCTATGAAGATGCCGACGTGAACGAGGACAACAATGTCAATATCTCCGACATAGTAGCTGTCATCAATATCATGGCTGGAACAGGAGCAGAAGATGAAGAATAACGAGAATACGATTGTACGTAAAATTGACAGATAAAATTTTCATAAATATGCGTAATATTTACGCATAAAAAGAAAAAAAGGTAAAAAACAACAAAAAAAAAGGCAAAAAAATTTGATAATTCAAATTATTCAACTACCTTTGCATTGTCAGTTGAACATCGACATACCTTTTAGCCGGGGTTAGGATCGATCGGGATACTCATCAAATTCATATCAGAAAACCGAGAATGTTTCGCATGTTAATGGCGGGCCACGCCCTTCGGGGTAACGAAAGTCGGTGGATTACAAAGATATGCGAACCCTCAAATCTTATCTACTCGGAGTTTCATCACATCTCCTCCCGGCTTTCATATATAGAAGAAGGCAGAGCATTCTGCCTTCTTCTTTGAAAAAATAACAGCTCGACCAAACAAAAGGAAAGTTGCCGGAGTGGTCGAACGGGCCGCACTCGAAATGCGGTGACCGGGTAACTGGTCCGGGGGTTCGAATCCCTCACTTTCCGCAATTCTTTTCCAAACGCAAGAAGGAAGTCATAAAAGGCTTCCTTCTTTTTTTTGTTTTTAACACTGCCCTTATATTTTTCGTCCTTCTTTCTCTCACCCGATATTTTTTCAAATGTTAAAATAATTAGTAAAACGTAAAACGTAAATCGTAAATACTACCATTCTTCATTTTTTTTGCGTAACTTTGCAAAAAATCAATATTAATTTTTTTTATGGGAGGTTTTTTTGGGACAGTTTCTACAGAGCATTGTGCTACGGACTTATTCTATGGTACAGATTATCAGTCACATCTCGGCACAAAGCGGGGTGGCATGGCTACCTACTGCAAAGAGAGGGGATTCTACCGCGCCATCCACAACTTGGAGAACACTTATTTCAGGACACGTTTTGAACCAGAGCTCCATAAATTTGTCGGCACTTCCGGCATAGGTATCATCAGCGATACCGACGCACAGCCTATGCTCTTCAACTGCCACCTGGGACGCTTTGCGCTCGTGACCGTGGCGAAAATCAACAACATCGAACAAATCGCCGACAAGCTCCTTTCAGAAAACATGCACCTGTCGGAGTTCTCGTCAGGAAAAATCAATCCCACAGAGCTGGTCGGACTGCTGATTCTTCGCGGAAGAACTTTCGTGGAAGGCATAGAGAACGTGTATAACACCGTGAAAGGGTCGTGTTCTATGCTGATTCTTACGGAAGACGGTATCATCGCCGCCAGAGATGCATGGGGACGAACCCCCATCGTAGTGGGAAAGAAAGCAGACGCGATGGCAGCAACCAGCGAGAACACCGCCTTCCCTAACTTGGGCTTTGAGACCACCTATTATGTGGGTCCGGGAGAGATTGTACGTCTCTACCACGACCACATGGAGCAGCTACGCAAGCCTAACAAACAGATGCAGATCTGTGCATTCCTCTGGATTTACTATGGTTTCCCAACCTCCTCCTACGAAGGAAAGACTGTGGAAGACGTGCGTTTCACCACCGGACGTGTGATGGGCGAAGAAGACCCCACGGAAGTGGACTCCGTAGGCGGCATCCCCGACTCCGGAATCGGTATGGCTGTGGGTTACAGCGCCGGGCATAAGGTGCCCTACCAGCGCGGAATCAGCAAATACACGCCCACATGGCCCCGATCATTCATGCCTTCGAACCAGACGATACGCAACCTCGTGGCTAAGATGAAGCTCATACCAAACAAAGACATGCTCCAAGGCAAACGCTGTCTGTTCTGCGACGACTCCATCGTCAGAGGCACACAACTTCGTGAAAACACGAAAGTGCTGAAGGAATTAGGCGCAAAAGAGGTACACATGCGAATAGCATGCCCGCCACTCATCTATGCCTGCCCATTCGTCAACTTCTCAGCAAGCAAGTCGGAGCTGGAGCTCATCTCACGACGGGTGATAAAAGACCTGGAGACCCACTCACAGACTAAAACCCGCCTCTCCGACGCTCAGACAGCCAAGGACATAGAAATCTCACCTGAAAAACTGAAGGCATACGCCACTACCGATTCTCCTGAATATCATGCAATGGTTGAGGAGATGGCAAAGCGGCTGAATGTAGATACACTGAAATTCTCCAAAATCGAGACCATCGTGAAAGCAATCGGACTGGAGAAGTGCCAGATATGCACCCACTGCTTCGACGGCAGCTCATTCTACACCTTGGAAGAGAGGAATGAGTAATGAGGATTTTGTAGTGGATTGTGTATATACTAAACGCAAAATAACTGTCTGCAGACGGCCTCATCCGTTTGCAGTTGTTTTTTTAATGTTTCCACCGAATCAAATTTCTGCTCCTCACGGATATACTTAACAAGGCTGACATGGACACGCTCAGCATAGATGTCGGCATGGAAATCGAAGATATTCACCTCCACTGACACGTCGTCACCATTGTCGATCGTGGGACGCCTTCCTATGTTGAGCATACCGAATCCTTTCCATCCTGGAAGTTCCACCCTCACCGCATACACACCATTGGCAGGCACCAGTTTCAATGACGGAACCGCAATATTAGCTGTGGGATAACCCAGGCTGGACCCCACCCGGTAACCACCGACCACTTCTCCCTCCAAACTGTATTCATAGCCGAGACAGCGGTTGGCAAAACCAAGATTTCCCTTCTCCAATGCCATCCTGATGGAAGAAGAAGAAACAGTCAACCCTTTAGGACTATCCTCGAAAGAATAAGCAGGAGTCTTAATCACATCCATGCCTAACTGCTTCCCATAG
>JAEEOB010000127.1 GCA_016284045.1 Bacteroidaceae bacterium | reverse complement strand
ACTGCTTACATACCGGACGAAGATACTGGGCAGGTACCCAGCCGTTGAAAATCATCAGGTTGTCCTCCCGCATATTGTTAAACCACCAAGAGCCGGTCTCCACATGCAGATAACCATTTCGGCTCTGACCAAGATAAGTGATGTAGAACATACCGTCAACCCCCATTCCGATATTCAATCCGGCTTCTTTTTGGAGGTGGAAATTCTTTTTTTTGCCACTATCGTATTCCGTATAACTGCAAAAAGGATAGTTCTTTCCCGGACCTTTGCGGATATTCACATTGTTTGTGGTGCAATAAAAATGCTGTCCTTTTTTATACTGAGCTTTCACTCCTACGGTCAGTAAAGCCACAAACAGCAAAACTAATAGTCGTTTCATAAACATTTAATTTTTTAATTTGTTAATTTATCCTGTTCATCATTTGAATTCTGATATTTTTCTCTTGCCTTATTTATCACCGTTTCCAAACTATCTATTTCTTGAATCCATTTAAAATCAGCAACTTCAGAATCCAGTTCTTCTTCCTCTTCAATTCTTTGTGTTCTGAATGCTAACATGTCTTCCTCGCTGATATCCATTATTTTCATGCATTTATCACGAGATGTGCGCATGCTGTTTAAATAGGCGCGATTCAGCATAGTGTATCCCGAGAAATCAACACTGAAAAGACTGCCCATCGAACTTACAATATTTTTTCCTTCAATGTCCTTTTTAAATTCATCCAAAACCTGTTTCTTGAACAACTGGCGAACAGAATAAAAATCAGACACCTCGCTGATGAAATTGACATTGCTGATAGTGTTGAATGTCTCGATGTTTGATGAGAATATCTTTTCGGTTGTTTCAGGAAACAAAGAGCTGACAATCGTCATCGCTGGAACAAACGTATAGCGTAGGCTGTCGAAATGCTCCGGATGGACAGCCAGGTCCGCCTGATTGAGCATGGCATCATTGAAAGCGGTGTCGTTTTCCTCCATGCTTTCAATGGTCTTGTCGAAATCATAGATTATCATCATCACCATCTCTTTCTTGGCTGACTCTTTCTTAAAATAATCCATCACCGCAGCCGTTCCGAAGGTGAGAACGATAGAAATGGATGTGGCTATGAGCGACTGCCAAAACTGGCTCAGCGAATTTTGACAGCTGCCGGCTGTCTTTTCTTTTGATGAATACGATTTTGAGTCCATATTTTTATTATTTTTTGCAAATTTACATAAAAAAGTCGGATTTACACCGCTGATGAAATAAAAAACAGAATATTTTGAAATATTACATCATTGTAAATAAAAAATAAATGTTTCTGACTGTTTAGATGCGTAACCTTGATTATTTTTCAAGTATGGTATTGTTTTTCATTTGAAAATCCGTATCTTTGCTGAAAAAAACATTTTTGGGGAAATAAAACTGAATGTAGCATGAAAAGAGAGACAAAATCCTGGCTGATGATGTTCCTTGCCAGTTTTCTGGCAACCGTGCTAGGCATCGTGCTGACCTTCGGATTCGACAGCTATGTCAAATCGAAGAGAAGGGAAGAAACAGCCCAGCTGCTGGCACTACAAATAACTGAAAACATGGAAATTGTGAAGACGCAGGTAAATTCATATCTGGAGATTTACAACTCCATTGATTCCATCTTCACATGTGTGCGCCGTGCTATACCTGCCGACACTTTAGACAGAATAGATAACGAATCTATAACTAAACTGCTTTTGTATTCGATGTCGGAATATTCACAACTCGAAGCAGATAACGGTCTGGATGACTATAAGATTGAAATTCTGAATACAATAGGCAATGTAGATTTGATTGGTCATATTAATAATTTTTATACATTAGCCCAGCAATATGTCAGCACTTCTTCTTTAGTGATTGAACAAAAACAAAAGGTGCTGGATGTAGCTTATACCAAATTCGACATCACAGACAGCACAGTTGATCCCCGTGATATAATAAGGTTCTTTTATGAGATGCCCGAATACAGAATTTTTTATTCGAGAGTGATGGAAGTCCGCACGATTCTTGAGGAAATTAAGAAACAGATGCAGAGGGAATTAACAGAATGCAAGAAAATTCTGAAGACTGAGAAATACAGTTATTTACACTCAAAACTGGTGAAAGTCTATTCAATTCTCATTGAAATGAAGGACAAATGCGGATTGGATTAGCCCCCGAAAGAATTCTTAAAAAGAGCAGGCAAAACTAAAAACAGCAATCATTATGGGAAATGTATGCAAAGCGGGCGCATGGCTGTTCCGCATCAATCCAAAAAACGACCGAGAGCTCCAGAAAGCATCAACGGGTTCCAGCAGTTACAGTTTCTTATGGTCTGCCCCGAACGGCGAACACATCTTAGAAATCAGCGCAAAAGGCGAGGACGTGTTTATCGAGACTGACAGACACAATTATGTTCGTATGAAAAGCGGTGGCATTGTATGCCGCTGATGATCACACAGAAATCTATAACCTTTTATTATAATTAATAACCAGAACAAGATGAAAACGACAATCCAAAAACGGGTCTTTGCTATTGTGCTATTGCTGAGTCCCTTTATTTCCCTTTTTGCACAAGACCTGCCGGTTGACATGAGTGACTACCGGGAAAAAGTCGGATCGACATTTCTTTTTTATGTGACGGGCAATGAAGGCACCTGCTGGGGCGGTGAGGACAATGTCTATACCGACGAGTCTTCGCTTGCCGTGGCTGCCGTCCATGCAGGACTGCTGAAAGTAAACGAGACAAAACTGATAAAAGTGAAGGTGATGGCGGGTCGCGACAGCTATCCTTCGGTCACCCGTAACGGGTTCACATCTGAGGAACACGAAGCATGTGATGGAAGTTATCAGCTGTCAGCACCAGAACCGGGTGACGTGGCAGGTGCTCCAACGAACATGTCTGACTACATAGGCAAGTACGACATTCTTTTCATCTTCAAGGTAACCGGCCAGACAGAGGAGGCCATCTGGGGAGGCAGGAACAATATCTATACCACCGACTCGCATATAGGCACTGCGGCAGTGCATGCCGGTGTGCTGAAAGCCGGACAGACAGGAATCGTGAAAATAAAGATATTACCTGGCCAGAGCGCATATCCTGAAATCACACGCAACGGCATCACTTCCCATGAATTCGGTGAGTGGGAAGGCAGTTACCAATTTGTGAAAGAAAATGAGAATAAATAATGAACAACCTGTTTTTCTGATTTAATTTCAAGTATTTTCCGCATTGTTTTTTTGTAACTATGGCTGCGCCGAAGTTACCTTCACTCGGCAATACAAAGAAAAAATCTCGTTTCTTCTTTGTACTGCTCTTATTTTTTCGTAACTTTGCCAAAGTCAATCTAAATGTTCAATTTAAAAACTTTTGCCATGAAGAAAATAGTATTAATATGTATGCTGCTGTCTGCAGTTTTATCCGTGAATGCTCAGCAGAGAGGTTTTGTGTGTACTGGTAATCATGTGAATGTGCGCACAGGTCCTGGCAAGAATTACCTGGTTGTTGGTGCCGAAATCAACCCTAAGTATAAACTCCAGCTGATGAAAGGGACAGTTGTCACAGATGAAGGCAAACGCAGAAACGGATTCTGCCTTATCGGTCAAGGTCTGGAATGGGGCGGCGACGAGCGTGGCGGCTGGGTGTCGGCCCAATACCTCCGTCCAGTCATCCTTTGCCCCACTTGTGGCGGCTCAAAAAACGAGAACATCGGTGAGATAGACATAGATTTGATAACCTGCCGAAAATGCAAAGGGAAAGGGTATATTAAATGAAGAAACCTGCGAGTAAGCGAGAGCAGAAGAATGCTTGCATTCATTCTGCCGAGCGTGAGCAGGTTCGGCGAAGCCAATGAAGAATTCATTTTCTAATTAAAAGGCTGAAACAAACAATTGAAAAGACTGAAACAAACAAATAATAATGAGGACGACTATCAAGTTCAACCTGCTGCTGGCAGTTATTGCTGTCTGCGCATTCATTATGACGGGTTGTAAGAAAAAGGCAACTGAGACAAAGACTAATGCAGTCACAACAGAAGAAAGAGTGACAACGACCGACGGTCAGGTCACCAACGAAGAACAACCGCCGTCAGCAGAAGCAAATGAATCGACTTATTTTATGGCAATCGACCGCTATTTAGTGGAAGAAATCGGCAAACATTATGATAAGGCTGACCACTGTGTGCCGTTCCACAGCATCGTGGGCGTGGATGAGAGCAATGCAGACGACATTCTGGTGTGGGGCGACTTCTGGTTGTTCAACTACAATCAGTCGGGCGATACGCTGAAAACTGCCTCTGGTGGCAATTATCCAGGTCTGATGCATCTGCGTCAGACGGAGAGCGGCTTCGAGGTGATCGCATTTGAACAGGTGGCAGACGGGGCGGACAACATTCCGAGTGCAAAAAAGATTTTCGGCGACAAGTTCGATGCTTTACAGGCAATTCAGAGTGACGATCAGAAGCGTGAAGAACTGAGAGCCGAGGTGCTTTCTAAATATGTGAAAGACCAAAAGTTGGAAGTGACAATGTATCAGGATTACGGCTGGCCGGCAAAGGCGTTACCCTAAACAAGCAAATCTACAAATCAAAAATGGAATATATATCTCAGGAAGGTTACGATAAGTTAGTGGCAGAACTCCAAGAGCTGGAGAATGTGGAGCTGCCGAAAGTGATAGCAGCGATAGCCGAGGCGAGAGAGAAGGGCGACCTCAGCGAGAATTTTGAGTATCATGCAGCCAAGCGTGAGCAGGCGCGGCTACTCGGCAGAATCCGTTTCAAGCAGCGTGTGTTAGAGTTCTCACGTGTCATCGACAAGTCAAAGCTGAGCAGCGGAACAGTCGGTTTGCTGAGCAAGGTGGAAATGACGAACCTGGCAAACGACATGCAGATGACCTACACCATAGTTGGCAACCATGAGGCAGATCCAAGTGCCCACAAGATATCCATACAGTCGCCACTGGCACAAGGGCTGTTGAACAAAAAAGCCGGCGACGTGGTGGAGATTCAGGTGCCTGCCGGACTGATGAAGCTCAGAATAGACAGTGTGGAAATAATCGGATAATTGAAAATCCTCAATTAAGAATTTGTCTTATTTCTGATTATCAGCAAATAAAAGGTAATAAAAATGAACAAAAAAACAATACTCATTCTGCTCGCTTATTTATGCACACTGACTTTAAGCGCACAGCGGCAGCAGAAAAAAGTATATGACGAGAGCATCAATCAGCTCGAACAGATTAAGACTGCTGTTGGAAGAGCAAAAGCGGAAGGGAAATATGTGATTTGTCAGGTTGGCGGCAACTGGTGTCCGTGGTGTCTGCGCTTCGCAGACTTCATCACGACAGACAGTGACATCAGCCAGCTGATTGCAGAGAATTATGTGTATATCCACGTGAACTACAATCCGTCGAAATCGGAAAATGAGGCAAAGAAGGCGTTAGGAGAACAGGCACTGCGTAGGCTCGGCAATCCTTCACGTTTCGGATATCCGGTATTAGTGGTGCTCAACGATGAGGGGGAGGTGATTCATACCCAGGACTCCGCTTTTCTGGAAGAGGGTAAAACCTACAACAAAGAGCATGTGCTCCGTTTTTTCAAATGCTGGACTCCGAAGGCAGTAAAAGGCAGCAGTAAGAATTAGGATATCTGAAAACAAGAAGACGAGAAGACAAGAGAGTACTTTTATCATAAATAGCCTGAAAGCGACAGAAATCAGAATGGGAAACTATAAAATAGTGACACTATGCGGCAGCACACGCTTCAAAGAGCAGTTCATGGAAGCTCAGAAACAGCTGACACTTGAAGGATGCATTGTTATTAGTGTGGGGCTGTTCGGCCATTCGGGCGATGCCGATGTGTGGAAACCGGGGGTGAAAGAGATGCTCGACGACATGCACCTGCGGAAAATCGACCTTGCCGACGAGATTTTCGTAATCAATGTGGGCGGATATATCGGCGAGAGCACCAGGCGAGAGATAGCCTACGCACAGGCGACAGGCAAGCCGGTAAGGTATCTGGAACAATAAAAATCGGGAAATTGCAATAATATGAAGAATTCTTCGTTATTATTATTGAGCTGACAGGAAACCGGGCATGTCCCGCATCTGTTTAAAATGCAGCGAAGAGTGAGATAATTATCTGAAAGCCAGGATACTTTACTACCCGACGTAAAAATCAGGAGATTTCATCTACGACGTGAAAGCCAGGAGACTTCTTTATATAATGCTTATTATGTTCAGCATTAGCGCCATTGCCGCAATCGGTGATAGCGCACTTTTTTCGTCTGTCTCCCCTGTTAAGCAAAAATCAGCTGCCAGGACAGTCGGTCTTGCAGTAAAAAACAATTCAGACTGGTTTAATCTCCTGACTGCCAACTTCTTGAAAAACAACAGACAAACTCACATTTCACTCAGCAGGGAAGAATGGGAGCCTACTGGCAGACAACCTTTCACAAACACAGAGCTTTTGGCACTGTTATCAGACTGGCAGACAAGCGAGGCAGCACCTATCGACACCGTGCCGAAACGGAAAGTGCGTCAGAGCGACTACCCCGACGACACACGGCCTGAAGACTATCCGTTCGACCTGGAAGACCCGGAGAACCTCAAGCCTGAATCTTACGACTACGATGAGAAAAGCGGGCTTTACCGCATAGGATCCAAGCTGGGCGACAACTACCTGAGCGCCCCATACCTGATGACACCTCAGGAATACATCCGATGGACTGAACGTCA
The DNA here is from genome assembly GCA_016284045.1 of Bacteroidaceae bacterium. Classification (GTDB taxonomy): domain Bacteria; phylum Bacteroidota; class Bacteroidia; order Bacteroidales; family Bacteroidaceae; genus UBA3839. The sequence continues at coordinate 45,191 of JAEEOB010000127.1, read as the reverse complement.
GTCGATTGACAAGTATTTCCGTTTGCGCAACGACTCGCTGTTCGTAAGGAAAGGCAAGGAGAAATTCGACTTCACCAACATGCATTTCGACCTCGGACCAGCAGAGAAAATCTTCGGTCCGGGCGGTGTTCAGCTGAAAACACAAGGGTCGGCAGAACTGAAATTAGGTTACACCTACACGTTCACCGACAACCCGTCGGTGTCGGAGCGTAACCGTAAGACCACAAGCTTCGACTTCGACGAGAAAGTGAACCTCTCGATGAACGCGAAAATCGGCGACAAGATGGACTTCAACCTGAACTACAACACAGAAGCCACCTTCGATTTCGACTCCAAGAACCTGAAACTGAAATATGAGGGCAAGGAAGACGAGATTGTGAAGCTCATCGAGGCAGGTAACATCACATTCCCATCCAACAACTCGCTGGTACAGGGCTCCAACTCACTGTTCGGTGTGCGCACCGACTTACAGTTCGGAAAACTGAACCTTCAAATGGCTGTCAGCCAAAAGAAATCAAAATCGAAGAGCGTATCATCGAACGGAGGCGCACAGATGACTAATTTCGAGCTGGAAGCCTACGATTACGACGAGAACCGGAACTTCTTCCTCTCGCATTTCTTCCGCAACACATACAACAAAAACTGCTCCAACCTGCCAAATATCACCTCAGGTGTTACCATCAACCGCGTGGAAATTTGGGTGACCAACACATCCGGGCAGGTGGAAAACACACGCAACATCGTGGGATTCGTGGATTTAGGTGAGCACGACCGCATCATGAACAGCATGTGGTCGCCAAGCGGAAGCAGTGTGCCGAGCAACCAGTCGAACACGCTCTACACATCAATGGTAAGCAGTTACTCTGCCGCACGTGTGTCGGATCAGACCAGCACAGTGCTCGATGCCTTTCTCACAGGTGGTGTGGATTATGAGAAAGTGGAGAACGCGCGACTGCTGCAAAGCTCTGAATATACGGTGAACAAACACTTAGGCTACGTGTCGCTGAAATCCACGCTGCAGAGCAACCAGGTGCTCGCCATCGCATACGAATACACCTACGGAGGCCAGACCTACCAGGTGGGTGAGTTCTCATCCGACATCAAGGACAATGACCAGGCGCTCTTCGTGAAGCTGCTGAAAAACACCAGCAACTCACCGCGCATGGGCAACTGGGACCTGATGATGAAGAACATCTATTCGCTCAATGCACAGTCGGTTCAGAGAGAACGTTTCAAACTCGATATCAAATACTACAGCGATGTCAACGGCACCTACCTGAGCTACATACCGGAAGAGGCTTTCAAGAACACCACGCTCCTGAGCATGATGAACCTCGACCGGCTTGACGACAAGAACAAAACCAACCCTAACGGTAAATACGACTTCGTGGATGGATATACCATCAATCCAAGTTCAGGCCGAATCATCTTCCCTGTGGTTGAGCCGTTTGGTGACTGGCTGCGCCAGAAGCTCGGCGACAATGCGCTTGCCGACAAATACTGTTACGACGAGCTCTACGACTCCACGAAGGTGGTAGCTAAGCAGATAAGTGAGAAAAACAAGTTCTCATTCACCGGTGAGTTCAAGGCATCATCAGGCAGGGAATACGACCTGGGCGCCATGAATATCCCGCAGGGTTCGGTGAGAGTGACGGCGAACGGCGTGGAGCTGGTTGAAGGAACAGATTATTCCGTGGACTACACTGCAGGTAAAGTGACCCTGCTCAACCAGAGCATCATCGATGCCAACCCGGATGTGGAAGCCACCTATGAGAGCCAGTCGGAATTCTCCACGATGCGTAAGACGATGATAGGTCTGAACTGGACCTACGACTTCACGAAGAACTTCCAGATTGGAGGTACATACATGCGTGTGCATGAAAAACCGCTGACCACGAAAGTGGGAATGGGCGAAGAACCGCTCAACAACACCATCTGGGGATTGAACATGAACTGGAAAACACAGAGCCAGTGGCTGACAAACCTCATCGACCGCATCCCGCTCATCAACGTGAGCAAGCCTTCAAGCATATCCTTCTCCGGTGAGTTCGCACAGCTCATAGCAGGAGAACCTTCCAACGTGCAAGGAGGGTCATCCTATCTCGATGACTTCGAATCGACAAAGAATGGCATTGATGTCAGCACACCATCGCAGTGGATGCTATCATCCACCCCGTCGAACCTTGAAAACGGAAACCTGCCCAACGACGTGCGCTACGGATATAACCGAGCGCTACTCGCATGGTACAACATCGACCCGCTCTTCACACGCCGCAGCTCATCGCTCACACCAGGACACATTAAAGGCGACCTCGACCAGCTTTCCAACCACTATGTCAGGGAGGTGTATGTAAGAGAGGTGTATCCTAACCGCGACACCAACCAGGGAGAGAGCAACACGCTGTCAATCCTCAACCTCGCATTCTACCCCAACGAGCGTGGACCATATAACCTCGACCCCGACCTCGACAGCGAGGGTAGGCTCAACGACCCCAAGAAACGGTGGGGAGGAATGATGAGGAAAATCGATGCCAGCGACTTCGAAACATCCAACGTGCAGTATATCGAGTTCTGGATGCTCGACCCGTTCATATATACTGGCGATGACAACCGCTACGGAGGTGACCTCTACATCAACCTCGGCGACGTGAGCGAGGATGTGCTGAAAGACGGAAAGAAATACTATGAGAGCGGTATGCCTGTGTCGGATGCCGGATCTTTCACCGAGACCACATGGGGACGAATACCCAACGAGAAGAGCCTTGTCTATTCCTTCTCAACCGAGGGAGGAGCCCGTCAGAGGCAGGACATCGGTCTGAACGGTCTGAACAGCACTGACGAGCGCAGTTTCAGCATCTACAGTGACTATCTCGATGCCATCAAGGGCAAGATGTCGCCAGAGGCTTTCAGCCCCTTCTTTGACGACCCGGCAGGCGACGACTACCATTATTTCCGTGGAAGCGACTTCGATGACGCTCAAACACCGATCTTGGAACGTTACAAGCACATCAATGGCACGGAAGGCAACTCACCTAACTCCAACGAGAGCGGCGAAAGCTACAGCACCGCCTACAAGACCACTCCCGACGTGGAGGATATCAACCAGGACCACACGATGAACGAGTATGAGAACTTCTTCCAGTATAAGGTGAGCATACGTCCAAGCGACCTTGCCATCGGAAAGAACTTCATCGTGGATGAGCGCAAGACTTCTGTCAAGCTACGCAACGGCAACAGCGAGGATGCAACTTGGTATCAGTTCCGTATTCCGGTGGATGAGTTCGAGAAGAAGGTGGGAAGCATCAGCGACTTCTCAAGCATCCGGTTCATGCGTATGTACCTCACTGGCTTCGAGGAGCCTATTGTCCTGCGTTTCGCATCACTCGACCTGGTACGAGGAGAATGGCGAAACTACACGCAGACACTATTCACTGGTACGAAGCCGAGCGTAAGCGGTCTGCTTCACACTTCTGCCGTGAACATAGAGGAGAACAACGACAAGACTCCTGTGAACTATGTGCTGCCTCCAGGAATTACACGTATTCAGGACCCTTCGCAGCCGCAGCTCACACAGGAGAACGAGCAGGCACTCGTCATCGAGGTGGAGAACCTCGCATCGGGCGACGCACGTGCCGTGTATAAGACACAGTCCATCGACCTGCGCAAATACAAGCACCTGCAGATGTTCGTACATGCCAATGCACTCGAAGGCGATACCCAGCTTCAGGACAACATGATGAGCGTGTTCGTACGTCTTGGATCCGACAATAAGAGCAACTACTATGAGTATGAGATTCCGCTCGTGCTCACACCGCCCGGACACTACGACACTTACTCCACTCAGGGATGTAAAGCAGTTTGGCCGGAGGAGAACATGCTGGAAATAGATTTCGACAAGCTGACACAGGCGAAGCATGAGCGCAACAAGGCACGCGCCATTGGCGAGGCGAGCTACACCGACCTCTTCTCTACGTATGACAACGACCGCCCGAACAACAAAATCAGCGTGATGGGTAACCCATCGATTGGCGAAATCAAGACGATGATGATCGGCGTGCGCAACAACAGCAAGCAGACCAACAGCGTGGAGGTATGGGTGAACGAGCTGAGAATGAAGGGGTACAACAACGACGGCGGATGGGCAGCACGTGGTAACCTCAATGTGCAGCTGGCTGACCTTGCGACTGTGAATATGACTGGGCATGTGGAGACCGACGGATTCGGAGGACTTGAACAGGGCGTGAAAGAAAGACGCGACGACAACCTCTACGAATGGAGCATCACCACGCAGTGGGAGCTCGGAAAACTTTTCCCGGACACCTGGAAAATGAGCCTGCCTATCTATTATTCCTACTCATGGAAGAAAATATCGCCTAAATACAACCCGTTCGACACCGACATGCTGCTCTCAGATGCGCTTGACGAACTGCAGGGGGCGGAGCGTGACTCATTGGAATCCATCACCAGCACAGTGACGAAAAACCGCAGCTTCTCACTCACCAACTGGAGATCGGGCTATGCCAGCCGTGTGCCGATGCCTTGGGATCCCGCCAACTTCTCTTTCAGCTATTCCCACAACCGCCGAGACCTCAGCGGGGAAACCATCGAATATGAAATCAACGAGGACTGGAAAGCAAACCTGTCGTACAGCTACTCACCGAAATACAAGACATGGGAGCCGTTCAAGAACCTGAAAGCCAAGTCGAAATGGTTCGACATCATCAAAGCACAGAATCTGAACTACCTACCGCAAAGCATATCGTTCAACACGAATATCACGCGTACCTACTATGAACTGCAAGAGCGTGATATCGACGCAGGCACACGACTGCCGGTGGTATTCTCCGAACAGTTCCTATGGAACCGTGACTTCTCACTCCGATGGGACATCTTCAAGTCGCTGAAACTGACTTACACATCAGCCACCCATGCGGAAATCGAGGAACCGTACACCGTCATCAACAAGCACCTCTATCCCGATGAGTATGAGGCATGGAAAGACTCCGTGCGGCAGAGTATCAAGTCGTTCGGACGTCCCCTCACCTACGCCGGATCTTTCAATGGATCCTACAAAGTGCCGTTCGACAAGATTCCGCTCCTCGACTGGGTAAGCGCCGACGGTTCATACAGCTCAACCTACGGATGGACAAGAGGAACAGAACTGGAGGACGGAACATCACTCGGGCATATCATCACAAGCAACCGGACCATCAACCTCAACGGAAAGGTGGACTTCACCACACTTTATAAAAAGTCACCGTTCCTGGCGGATGCAGAGAAGCGGTTCTCCGGATCGTCGCGCAACAAGAACGACCAGAAGAACAAGACCAAGGAGAAGAAGGAGGACAAAAAGAAAAAAGACGACAAAAATGCCGAAAAAGATGATGGTAAGGGCGGGAAAAAAGGCAAGGAAGATGCTAATGATGACGGCAAAGGTCCGAAGACGACCAAGAAGAGCAAGTCGTTCCAGAAGACTGTCACCCTCAACGACTCGACGAATGTGGAGCTGAAACACGGACAGAACTCCAAGCGCATTGAAGTAAGAGCGAAGACCGACAAAGGCAAAAGCTATAAGCTTAAATACAAGAAGGTGGATGCCAACACCATACTCATCAAGAACCGCGACACGGTAGATGTGACTGTGTTTGTGGTGCCTAAACCGAAACTGGATGAGAAAGGTTGGTATAAGACTGCCCAGGTGGTGGCACGTGGACTCATGATGCTGCGCAATGCAAGCTTCTCATACAAAAACACCTACGCGCTCACCTTGCCTGGATTCCAGACAGAAATAGGAGACGCATTCGGACAGAAAAGGATTGACGGAAGGTTATCACCAGGCCTCGATTTCGCTTTCGGTGCCATCGGAGATGACTATATCCGAAAAGCGGCTGAGCGTGGATGGCTCATACAGAACGACTCCAACCTCACATCGCCTGCAACGACTAACTCCATGGAGGACCTACAGCTAAGAGTGCTTCTCGAGCCGTTCCGCGATTTCAAAATTGATCTTGCGGCAGCACGCCTCGTGACAAAGGCTAAGAACATACGGTTTATGTACAACGACATGCCGACCAGCCAGACCGGAAGTTTCACGCAGACTACCATTTCAATTAAGTCTGCATTCGGAGGATCAGGTAACATCAACAACAATTACCACTCGAAATACTTCGACAAGTTCATTGACAACCTTGCAGTCATCCAAACCCGCATGGAGGACAAATACGCTGGGACCACCTATCCTGCAGCCACTGGTGAGCAATTCGCAGGACAGCCATATAACCCCGAAAACGGCGTGATGTCGCTGTATTCCGCAGACGTGATGGTGCCTGCATTCTTAGCTGCATACACCGGAGGCGACGCGAAGAAATATCCGCTTACCATCTTCCCGAGCATTGCACGTCTGCTCCCTGAATGGAGAATCACCTACAGCGGGCTGACGAAACTGCCTTGGTTTGCCGACCGGTTCAAAAGTTTCAACATCAACCACGCATACAAGAGCGTGTTCGCTGTGGGTGCATACAACACCTATTCCAACTACATGGCATTCATGGGCGACATGGGATTCATCACCGATGTGACGACAGGAAACCCGATTCCAAGCAGCATGTACAACGTGCAGACAGTGAGCATAAACGAGACATTTTCACCGCTCTTAGGCGTTGACATGACCTTCAACAGCGGACTGACTGCACGGTGCCAGTTCAATAAGACCCGTGTGCTTAACCTATCTATGACATCGGTGGCACTCACAGAGACCTACTCCGACGACGTAGTGGTGGGACTGGGCTATAAAATCAAGGACATCAACCTTTTCGGAGCAAAGAATATCCAGAACCCTCAGAAGAGCAAGAAAAGCAAGAAAAAAGGTAAGAAAAAAGATGAAGAGGAGCAGGAAAGCGGAAACAAGAGCACTTCAAAGACTAGAGGTCAGGTGAGTCACGACCTCAACCTCCGCTTGGACTTCTCATACCGAATGCAAAATGCGCTCAACAGGAATATCCAAACGCTTATCACAACAGCAACAAGCGGACAGACGGCTTATAAATTATCTTTCGCCGCCGACTACACCTTCTCTAAGATGCTTACTATGAGCGGATTCTTCGACTGGAACAAAACCGTACCCCTTGTCACCACATCCTCCTATCCCACGGTGACAGCCGACTTTGGTGTCAGTCTTAAATTCTCACTCACAAGATAATCTGTTTCATTTCTTCAAATAGGAGTTAGAATTTCATTTGGAGTTCATTCCGGAATGGGAGTTATTTTTTCAAATGGGAGTTAATTCCTGCGAAATGGGAAGTAATCCACCCATCACCAAAACCTCTACCAAAGTACCACCACAAGGAGGTGGAGTTTTCTTACTTCACAAGCACTCACCTTCCTGAATAGCACAATGGCTACACCCACAATAACAATCTCACTACAAACTATAAACTACAAACTATAAACTATAAACTATAAACTATAAACTATAAACTACAACCTTGACCCTCAAAGAAAAAATAGAAACCATTGTTATCCGTAAAGACTGGCCAAAGTTGTCATTCGTTTTAAAAAATCTGAGCAACTCGGAATTCCGGAGGGTACAGCCTATCGTGCGCAATGAGATACTCCCTCGTCTGACGAATGAGGACTTCTGGGAGGCATTCAGCCATTTTCTGGACTTCCGCCCGCAGGCTTTCCTCTCATGCGTTCATTGCATCGGAGCACTCACAGAAAACGGCACTCTCAACCTCAACAACCAGCATATCATTACCATCGGTAAACAACTCGACGAAATTCAACGGCAAAAGCTCATCAGCATGGCACTTCACTATCTGCCAAGCGAACAAGCAGTCAGACAAATCTTCGCAGCCATGCGAATTGACAGTCCAGACACACGCATCTCGCTCTTCATACGCGAAAGCACTCCCCTCACCTACTACCTGCTCTTCAAAACTCTCAAGGAGATGCCCGACCACCACGACAAATGCGTCAGCTGCTGCCGCCAAATCATGAAAAAGCAGGACGATTTATCCTACAACATGGCTAGCATCCTACGCACATATTTCGGCCTGAACGAAATTCATGGACAGCTCTCGCTGAAGGTAGAGCAATACGAGTTAAGCTATATTGAGCAGTCGTTCGAAAAATTCCGCTTTGTGCTCGAAGGACGGCGCCCAGTGGTCTGAACCGGCAAGAATCACACATCTTCATAAAATCCACAACTATTATAATATAATAAAATCTATAAAAACCCACAACATCTTTAGAGAATAAGGGAAAAGAGTAATTCTCAAACAATGTTTTTTCACAAAAAAGTCTATTTTTTTGTAAGTATTGAAAAAAAAGCATAACTTTGAAGAAGAATTAAAAACAAACAATCAAACATACGCTATCATGAAAAAAATTGCATTCACATCTTTGTGTTTTTTATTTGCCGTTTCACTGTTTGCACAGGACACTGACGAAGAAATGAACAATGACACTGTCATAATCCAACAAGATGAGTCTGATCTTAACATGGACATGGAAAAACAACTCGCACCGTTCTACCGCTACCGCGTGTATCTGAAAGACAAAATAGGAAGTCCCTACTCGGTCAGCAGGCCCGAGGAGTTCCTTTCCACAAAGGCTATCGAGCGGCGTAAAAAGCAGAAATTGGCTATCGACATGACCGACATACCATTGAACCGCTCTTATCTCACCCAAATCGAAGGATGCGGAGTGAAACTCATCAACTGCAGCAAATGGAACAACACGGTAGTGGTGCAGACGATAGACACCACGAAGATGAACCGGGTGAATGCGCTCGACTGTGTCGATAGTGTGCGCAAAGTGGCATCATATACCACGATGCCGACCCCCGACCGTGACAGGAAGAAACTGGTGGAAAACATCGGTGAGGATCCGGAGTCGAAGAGTTTTTTCGCTGGCATGAAAGATGACCTGATTGCGCGGAATCTCAACAACTCATATAAATATGGCAAAGCCCATAACCAGATTAAGATGCTCAACGGCATCGCACTCCACGAAAAAGGCTATCGTGGTCAGGGCATGACTATTGCCATCATCGACGGTGGGTTCCACAACGCAGATGTCATACCTTACTTCAAGAATGTGAAGATTCTGGGCTCCAGAGACTTCGCTAAAATCGGAGGCAATGAGTTTGAGGAAGAGGAACACGGTACGATGGTGCTCTCATGCATTGCTACCAATTGCCGCGGTCAGATGATAGGAACTGCACCAGAGGCAAGCTTCTGGCTGCTCCGCAGCGAAGACGGCCATTCGGAGCAGATGGTGGAGGAAGATAACTGGTGTGCTGCCGTGGAGTTTGCCGACAGCGTAGGTGCCGATGTCGTGACAACCTCGCTTGGCTACACTGTATATGACAACAAAGCCGACAACGTGAGACTATGGGAGCTTGACGGTAAAACCCGCATGATTTCCAAGTCTGCATCGATGGGTGCTTCCAAAGGTATGGTGCTTGTTCAGGCTGCTGGCAACGAGGGAAGCTTCTCACACTGGAAGCTCATCGGTGCGCCTGCAGATGCCGACAACATCCTGTCGGTGGGGGCTGTGAACGACTCACGTGAAATTGCTTATTTCTCTTCACTCGGTAATTCTGCCGACAACCGCATCAAGCCGGACATTTGTGCACAGGGTGAGGACTGTTGCGTCATCGACAAAAGCGGTGAAATCACAACTGCCGACGGCACCTCGTTTGCAACGCCGATCACAGCAGGCATGGTGGCTTGTTTCTGGCAAGCACATCCCAACCTAACCGCCATGGAAATCATCGCACTCATCCGCAGCTTCGGAGACAACGCCAGCCATCCCAACAATGTATATGGATGGGGCATCCCAGATTATGCGAAATAGGGTTGTTATTAGTTTTTAGTTATTAGTTATTAGTTTTTAGTTTTTAGTTTTTAGTTTTTAGTTGGTTTGTTATTGCTAACGGGGTTTGTATGATTAAATCGGTAAATGGTAAATCGTAAATCATAAATCATAAATCGTAAATCATAAATCATAAATCGTAAATCGTAAATCATAAATCGTAAATCATAAATCGTAAATCATAAATCGTAAATCATAAATCGTAAATCATAAATCGTAAATCATAAATCCCCATGTCTTCTCCTTTAACTTTATATGAGCTGAACCAGCTGGTACGTTGTGTGCTTGATCAGCATTTCAACCACACCTACTGGATAACCGCCGAGGTGAGCGACCTTCGTCAGGGCGGACGCCACTGCTATTTTGAGTTCGTGGAGAAAGACGAGGCGGGCACGGAACCTGTTGCCAGAGCTCGTGCTCAGATTTGGGCTAACCGATGGAGTCAGCTGAAGCCAAAGTTTGAGGCTGCCACCGGCCAGCCGCTCTCCAACGGGATGCAGGTGCTTGCTGAAGTGGAAGTAACGTTTCATGAGAAATTTGGCTATTCGCTGAATGTTGTGAATCTGAATCCCACCTATACGCTTGGTGACATCGCCCGAAGGCGGAAAGAAATCATCGCGAAACTGAAAGAAGAGGGAGTGTTCGACCTTAACAAAAGCCTACAACTCCCCGCACTACTGAACCGTGTGGCAGTGATTTCAGCAAGTGGAGCAGCTGGCTATCAGGACTTCTGCAACCAACTGACAAACAACCAATATGGTCTGGCTTTCAAAGTTGAGCTGTTTGAGGCTGTGATGCAGGGAACAAACGTTGAGTCATCGGTGATTCGTGCCCTCGACAATGTACATGCTGCCATCAGCCAATGGGACGTAGTGGTGATTATCCGTGGCGGAGGTTCCACATCCGACCTCCGCGGGTTCGACTCGCTGCTGCTTGCTGAAAACGTGGCACAGTTCCCCATACCGGTCATCACCGGCATCGGACATGAACGCGACAATACCGTCATCGACGAGGTTTCACACACCAGGGTGAAGACCCCAACCGCAGCAGCTGAATTCCTGATTGCCCATCAATACCAGCAGCTGACGCAACTCAACGGCTATGAGGACATTGTGGTGCTCACATGTCAGCAATTGCTTTCCGAATCAAAAAGACGGCTGGACAGCATAGCCGACAAAATCCCAACCCTGTTCACGCTGAGAAAGGAACGGGAGATTCATCTGGTCGCCCGTCTCCAAACTCTTTTAGAAACTTCTATCAGGTCGCATAGCATAGAGCAGCGAGCCACACTGCAACTAATCGGAGAAAGCTTGCGACATGTCCTGACGAACTGGTTCAATGATCAGAAGAACCGTCACACACTCATCCAGGCTCATATCAACAGCTCAAGTCCGGAAAGGCTCCTCAAGCTAGGATACAGCATCAGCCGAATCAACGGAAAGGCTGTAACCGATGTCACACGTATCAAAGCCGGCGACCAGGTGATGACCACTGTCGCCAACGGTACATTTGTATCAACTGTGAATCCCGCACCGCCTCCATCCTACGATGAGGAACTCAAGAAATCACCCTTCAACCCCGACAGCAACACCTGGATGGCATGAGAAAATCCCAAAGGCCAAGAAAAAACCCAGGAATGCCCTGAAAAGCCTAGAAAAAAATCAAAATAAAATAAAAAATGGAAGAACCAAAGAAAAACGAGCTTAAATACGAAGAGGCAATGAAACGCCTTGAAGAAATCGTCCATCAGATTGAGAACGGTGAAATGGATATCGATTCCCTCGCCGACAAGCTGAAAGAGGCAAAGAGCCTGATGACTTTCTGCAAGAAGAAATTATTCAGCGTCGAAGAGGAGGTAAACAGAATTATGTCGGAACAATCCTTTTGACATGCTCAGACAACAAAAATGACAAGAAAATGCCCGTTTTGCAAACCAGAGTTAGCAAAACGAGCATTTATTTGTTAATTAAATTAACATTAAGGGATTATATCCATATAATTGTGAAAGAAAACTAAAAGGGTCTGGAATAATTGTAGAAAATACATTTTTTTTCGTAACTTTGCATTCGGAAAGAAGAAATCAGCCTTTTGGGCACTTATCAAACACAGCCGGACATTTTAGATTTACACGTTTGTTGATAGGGTAATAACGATATTGTTTTTTATTCCCTGTGTTGACGTAAATCGGTTGGCTGCAAGATAGAAGAAATAAAAAAATTATGGAAAAAACTCTGGTGATTCTGAAACCATGCGCTGTTCAACGAGCAATCGTTGGTCAGGTGACTGCACGATTTGAGCGTAAGGGTTTAAGACTGGCAGGAATGAAAATGATGCAGCTGAACGACAAGATTTTGGATGAGCATTACGCACATCTGGCTAATAAACCGTTTTTTCAGCGTATCAAAAACTCCATGATGGCAGCACCTGTGATCTGCTGCTGCTATGAGGGAGTGGACGCCGTTGAGACTGTCAGAGCAATGACTGGTTCCACCAACGCCAGAAAAGCAGCTCCAGGCACCATTCGAGGAGACTTCGGTATGAGTTTCCAGGAAAATATCATCCACACCTCCGACTCACCGGAGAACGCTGTAGTAGAGCTGAACCGTTTTTTCAAGCCTGAGGAGATTTTCGACTACAACCAGGCACCATTCCAGTTCCTTTATGCCAACGACGAATATTAACAGGGTTCTTCTTCCCACAAAAAACTGAATGTTATCTGCTAACAAAAAAGACACCGAAACATTTTTTTACTATAAAGATAATAATATTGAAAATGAAAGAATTGAATGTAATGAAGAAAGTTTTATGTTGCGCAGCATTCGTGACTGCAACTACAAGTATATCAGCACAAAACCAAATGCCCTATGTTCCAGAGGTAAGCCAGCCTATAGCAAGAACGATGAATGATCAACGTCCGAGCGACGTGTTTGAGCCAAACATCCCTAACTTGTTCGTTTTCAACAATATGGCTAATGCTGCTGAAAACACATACTACAAATCAAACTATTCTGCTGCCGACCTTATGGCACCAGCATCACATATCTACTCAGACTGGAAAAACAAGGGCGTGAAGGCTGCACCTGGGTATGCACCGGCACGAACACGAATTGACCTCCGCGGTTTCAGCATGCCGACTTCCAGCCGTCAGATTACATCACCATTCGGCCAGCGCTGGGGACGTCTCCACGCAGGACTCGATATCAAAGTGTATATAGGTGACACCATTGTGGCTGCTTTCGATGGAAAAGTGCGTGTGGTGGATTTCGATGCAAGAGGCTATGGTAAATACGTGGTGATCCGGCACCCAAACGGACTTGAGACACTCTATGGACACATGAGCAAGCAGCTCGTGAAGAACAATCAGATTGTTCGCGCAGGAGAGCCAATCGGACTTGGCGGCAACACAGGACGGTCAACTGGTTCACACCTTCATTTTGAGACACGAGTTTGTGGTGTGCCTGTAAATCCAGCTCTCATGTTCGACTTCCCGCATCAGGATGTAACTGGAGATTTCTTCACACTCACAAAAAGCTACGGCACACGCGATTAAGCGCGACCTAATAATATAAAAAGGCACCTGCGACGGTGCCTTTTTTGTTCATATTATTGAAATTGTAAATGATCAAATATACAATTACCACCATCATCCTGTTTCTAATCAGCATCATGTATGCTGATGCACAGCCTATCCAATCCGTGATTGGCACAGAGGAAACATCAGAATCGAACAGCATCAGAATCAAACTGATCCACAAGATTCAGCACTTCAACGCCAAAGACACTGCCACATACGACATAGACATAAACTCCCCAAAATCGGTCAACATCCATCCCAGCGGCAGAAAATTCTATGTGAACTCACTCGAAGGATGCGCCACAGTGGTCTATGAGATGGGCACATGGAAAAAGCTGAAGGTGATTCATCATGAGTTCAACGAGCAGAACCATCGCCTGTGGGCAAAGCCAAGCGGACTGTTTGAGTTCACGCATTACGACAGTTCGAAACGTGATTTGAACACCTTCAACGGGAAGCCGGTGGAGAGCACGTTCTCCCATCAAGGTCGATATATCTGGGTGCCTTACTACCGCCGATCATTCGACCTGAACGCGCAGGATCCGTCGGCATTGGCAGTCATCGACACCAGGAACGACGAGATTGTCCGTATGTTTGAGACAGGTCCAATACCAAAAATGGTAGCTTGCTCACACGACAGCCGTCATCTCGCTGTATCACACTGGGGTGACAACACTGTCGGCATCATCAACATCGAAGGAAACAGCCCCGAATTATGGCATTACGAGAAACTCCATGTCATCGATTATAAACTAAAGCTGAACTACAGCCTCACAACACCAGTCAACCGCGATGCAAACAGTGGTTATGTACTGCGAGGAACGGTGTTCACCCCCGATGACCACTATCTGCTCGTGGGATGCATGGGAGGAGGAGGAGGAATTGCTGTCATCGACATGCAGAAAGAAGAATACTTAGGCAGGGTGTTGGGTATGCGTGCAAATATCCGCCATCTGATTATCAAAGAAGGATGGCTATATCTGAGCATCAACGCTGGAGGAGTCGTGCAGCGCATACGCCTTGAAAAATTCCTGTCAGCACTACCAGCCATGCGGAACCACAAGACACAAATCAGTGGATGGGAAGAATGTGCAGTGCTGCCGGGAGCAAGGACGATAGAGGCTTCACCAAGCGGACGATTCATCTTCTCCTCATGCAACATGGGCAGTAAGCTCTGTGTAGTTGACACCCGATGCATGAAGATGGTCGCATCCGCAGATATCGACAGCTACCCTGTGGGGCTTGATATCTCAAAGGACGGCAGCACCGTAATCACGACCTCACAAGGACGTAAAAACCAAGGCGGAGGAAATGCTGTCAATATTTTCCACATCAGTTATGCGGATCCAGAGCCAGTAATCGACACCAACAGTGAAATACTGGAAAAAGAGATGGATGATTCTACAACAACTATTTCCGACTCCACCTCAACAGATCAAGATCAAAACAAATCCAATTCAAAATCGTTTTTTTCTCTGAAAAAAATCGTTTTAGGAATTGGAATTATTATTCTTTTCTTTCTTTTCATGTTTTTAATCAGCAAAAAATCAAAGAAGTAGATACGCACATGGAGCGTCTAAAAAACGTAAATAACCCACAAACAAATACAAAAAACCAATACATGACCACAAAACATACACTCATCTCAGTAATTATCGGGCTTTCAGTTTCATCCGCCACATCAACCTGTATCTCCCAGACTTATCCCGCATATCACCCTTCTATTGGGACAACTGTATATACTGCCGACAGCACCCTGAGAATCACACTCACAGATAAAATCCAACATTTCTCCATCAATGGCGGAGGGGAGTTCGATGCGGACATCAACTCGCCAAAATCAGCGAACATTCATCCTAACGGTAGAAAATTCTATATCAACTCTCTTGAAGGCTGTAAGACAATCGCCTACGACATGGAGTCCAAGCGTAAACTGAAAGTGATAAGCCACAGGTTCACGGAAGCAGACTCTGCATTGTTCAGCAAACCATGCGGACTGTTCCCTTTCCGTTTTTACAAGAATAACCTGAACACTTTTAACGGAAAACCAGTGGAGGGTGCTTTCTCACACGGAGGGCGCTACTTCTGGGTACCATTCTACCGGCGAACATTCGACCTCAACGCACAGGAGCCGTCTGCCATGGCAATTATCGACACAGAGAAAGACAGCACGGTATTGGTGATGGAGACGGGACCACTCCCAAAAATGGTATGTGCCAGCCACGACGGGAAATATATGGTCGTTTCTCACTGGGGAGACAACACCGTTGGGCTTATCGATATTCGAAGCTCCAACCCCCATGACTGGAAATACTTGAGATATTACGAGATAGACAAGAAGTTGATTCTGAATTTCAGTCTCACCGAGTCTGTGGACCGTGACCAGAGCGACGGATGGCTGCTGCGTGGTACCACTTTCACACCCGACGACCATTATCTGCTTGTGGGATGCATGGGAAACAGCGGAGGAATCGCAGTCATCGACATGACCACACACACCTATCTCGGGCGTATGCAAGGTATGAGATCGAACGTACGACATCTCGTCATAAACGACGGATGGCTCTATCTGAGCATCAACCGCACAGGCTACGTGCAGCGAATCAGGCTTGACCGCTTCCTGCAGGCAGCGTCGAAAATGGAAAACCATATCGGAAGTGTTGACGGCTGGGAAGACTGCAAGGTCGGCGACGGAGCTCGCACCATCGAACTGTCACCTGATGGACGCTATGTATTTGCAGCCTGTAACATAGACAGCAAAATCTGCATTGTTGATACCCGGACCATGCAGGAGATTGCCAATATCCAAGCTGACTCCTACCCAGTAGGACTCGACATCTCCCAGGATGGCAAAACTGTAATCACCACCTCACAAGGCCGTGGCAATCAGGGCGGGAATGCCGTTGACATCTATCAAATCGAACGTGAAGAATGAAATAATTATGTTCTTAATTTGATTTTTCTTCTTCAAGCGTAAATTAATTTGTCATTATTCATTTATCACTATCCAATAAAAGAAAAAATGTTAGACGGAGTTATTATTTCACAGAATATACGCAAAGAACTGACAGCAGCCATAGAGGGATGTCCCCACGACAAGCTGTTCGTACTCACCGACACAACCACACACGAACTTTGTCTGCCCCTTATAGCAAACCTACCGGTATTTGACGGGGCACACCATATCACCATCGGCGCAACCGACGCACACAAGACGCTCGACACACTGACTGCCGTTTGGGCTCTAATGGGCAGCTACGGCGGCACACGCCACTCGCTCCTCGTGAATATCGGCGGTGGTATGGTGACAGATCTGGGCGGATTTGCAGCAAGCACTTTCAAACGAGGTATCAAATATATCAATGTGCCGACAACACTGCTCTCGATGGTGGACGCTTCTGTAGGCGGCAAGACCGGAATAAACTTCAACGGACTGAAAAATGAAATCGGTGTGTTCAACTCACCAGAGTACGTCATCATAGACACGGTCTTTCTCAAGACGCTCGATGACAAGAACATACGCTCCGGTTATGCGGAGATGATTAAACACGGACTTATCAGCAACAAAAGCCATCTTGCCGAGCTGCTGAATTTCAACCTCCATGAGCCGGACCTACAGATGCTTGCACAGATGGTGGGACGAAGCGTGGAGGTGAAGGAGCATATCGTAGAAGCCGACCCATTCGAGCAAGGCATCCGAAAGGCTCTCAACCTAGGACATACCGTTGGCCATGCCTTCGAAAGCTTCGCTTTGACAACGCAGCCCGTCCTACATGGTTATGCAGTGGCATGGGGACTGATATGCGAACTATACCTCTCATGCGTGAAAACTGGCTTCCCCACAGACAAGATGCGCCAATGCGTGCAGTTCATCAAAGAATACTACGGACAAATGCCCATCACCTGCGACGACTATCCCACACTTTATGAGTTCATGACCCACGACAAGAAAAACACCTCCGGAACCATCAACTTCACGCTCCTCAAATCCATAGGAGATATCGAAATCAACCAGACCGCCAGCCGCGACGAAATCTATGAGATGCTCGATTTCTACCGCGAAGGACTCTGAATCTCAAATCAGGTTTCATATTTTTTCCCACAGGATTTTTCGAACTTTTCAAATGAGCACCGTCTAAACCGTCTGCATGTCAACTAAAAAATAAAAACCAACCGCTAACGACTAAAAACTAATTAAGAATTTTGTTTTTTCCCTGCGAAATCGTATCTTTGCAAAAACAACTACAAAATAAAAAACCATGAAAGAAAGAAAAGACAGATTCATGACGTTGCTCATGTCAACGGAACGTGACGGCATCATCAAAACTATGCAGATGCTCGAGAGAATCGGATTCTTTAAAGCACCTGCCAGTTCAAAATTTCATCTGAATTACGAAGGAGGATTATTAGAACACTCTCTCAACGTGTTCGACATGGCAATGGACATCCGCGAGGTACTCATCAAGAGAACACCCGACATAGAAGAGAAACTGCCAGTCGATAGCGTGATTATCGCAGCGCTGCTGCACGATGTCTGCAAGGCAGACTTCTACAAACCAGCCATGAAAAAGCAGAAAAACAAAGACGGTCAATGGGAGGAAGTCAAAGGCTATGATGTGGATTACGGACAGTTCCCATTTGGACACGGCGAAAAATCCGTCATCGTGCTCATGAAGAACGGTCTGAAACTTACAACCGAGGAAGCGCTCGCCATACGATGGCACATGCAGGCATGGGACATACCCATGCAGTCGGCAGAAGCCAAAGGCAACTTCAACAAAGCCAAGGAGCTCACACCACTCGTATCCCTGCTCATCGCAGCCGACGGACTTGCCAGTCACGTGCTCGAAGGGTAGTGAAAGGATAATTCATACAGACGGCCGCCCAACGTAATCAGGCAGCCGTCTGCTTTATTATGCCCCCCTGGCAATAAACCACATAAAACGGCCTCATAATCCCCGTCACCAGAACCTCCCCTAATCCCCACAAACGCATGAAATAACCGTAGGGCTTGAAGAGACATGCCATGGTGCGTCTAAAATAAAATCGTAAAGAACCCATCACCAAAACCTCTCTCAAAGCAGAACCGATAGGAGGTGAAGTTTTCATACTTCACAAGCAACCACCTTCTTGAATCGTGAAATGGCATGACCAGCCACAAAAAGCATAACAACCATAAACTACAAACTGATTATTAAGACGCTTGAGGACAATCCTCATAATCCTAAAAACAACAGACCCACTGAAACACAGTGAGTCTGTTGCGGTTAAAGATATCATTGAGATTATGTTTATGATGTAACCCGTTGATAATATCTTTCCTTTGTCATATCAACAGACCGTATGAAGGATTATTTAAAAATCAGTTGTGCGAAATTATACAAACCATACTTCCAGACGACGAAGTTATGCTGTCCGTCAGGATAGTTAATGAGTGTGCAGGGGATGCCTTTCTCATCGCAGAAAGCCTTGAGTTGCACGCTGTTTCCCATCAGTCCGTCAGCACCGCCGCATACCATCCAGAGGAGTTTGTTCTCTTTCTTCACCTTGTCCACGTCAGGAATGAGTTGTGCGGCACGCATTGTGTTTGGTGCCGAGGAGAACCCACCCACGTAGGCAAACACGTCCATGTGTCCAAGTCCGAAGTTGAGCGACTGACCACCACCCATAGACAGACCGGCGATGGCACGGTGGTCCTTATCTGTATAAACATTGTATTTCTGCTCAATGAAAGGAATGAGGCTTCCGATGAGGTCCTTGTCAAAATCTCCGAAAGCCCTGAACGACCCCATGCCTCCTGCTCGTGAGTCATCTTTCTGTGCGCGTCCGTTAGGCATGACGACAATCATGTCCGCCACCTTACCGTCGGCATAGAGATTGTCCATGATGATGTTGGGCACACCACCGTCTTTATACCACTCATTCTCGTCGCCACCGATACCATGCAGCAGGTAGAGCACGCTGTACTTCTTTTTCGAATCGTACTTTGGTGGAAGATAGACATTTGCCTTACGAGTCGTACCAACGGACTCAGACTGGTACTCTATTAACTCCACCGTTCCATGAGGAATCCCCGCACGTTCCTGGTCGAATCCCTCTGGGGCTGCTTTGTACTCATTGAATTTCACATCAAAGTTCTGAGGACGGCCAAACATTGGAATCGCTGGCTCTTGTGCATTGGCTGTCGTCAAAGACAGGGAAAGCAATGCCACTAAATAAATATTTTTCATCTCTTAAACTGGTTATTGAAAAAACATACTTTTTTATTAGATTTTGTTTAGTTCATTTAGTTTAATCATATTCGATGAAAAAACAGCTGCTTTTTCGATAAAATACAAAAAATAACCGACATTGAAGAAAAACATCAAAATATTTGGATTTTTGGTTTGTTATCACTAACTTTGCGTAGAATTAACACTAATAAGATTTATTTTGATATGGGACCAGAAGGGATTCATCCTGACTTGAGGGATGTTTTACGCAAATCGAACATTGATCTGAGTGTGATTACCGGCAAACAGGCCGGCGTGGAAGTGATGAACGGCTATTGGTATAAATACCCTCATGCCGCCATAACAACCGACTGCGTGATTTTCGGTTACGACAAATCAGGACTGAGCGTGCTGCTAATTAAGCGAGGAATCCAACCGTTTGAAGGCTGCTGGGCTATTCCCGGCGGTTTTATGCGTTTGGACGAGTCCGCTGACGAGTGCGCCAGACGTGAGCTCCAGGAAGAAACCGGGCTGGACACGGCTTTCATTGAGCAGTTTCACACCTTTACCGACATCGGACGTGATCCAAGAGAGCGTGTCATCACCATCGCCTATTTCGCCCTGGTGAACAAGACAGAAGTACGAGCGGGTGACGATGCTGCTGAAGCTCAGTGGTTTCCGATTGGTCAACTGCCAAATCTCGCATTCGACCACGCAGAAATCCTCGCTGCGGCACACCAGAGTCTGAAAGAGAAAATCCATTTCGAGCCAATCGGGTTTGAACTGCTGCCAGAGGTGTTCACCATGCCGGAGCTCCAGAACCTGTATGAGGCGATCCTGGGCGTAAAGTTCGACCGACGGAATTTCTACCGTAAGATGATGAACTTGGGACTGCTTGATGCCGTGGATGATGGAATCGTGCGCAACAGCCCACGAATACCCATCAACTACCGGTTCAACAAGGAGAAATACGACGAGATGAAGGAAAAACATAAATTCCGGATTGAGTTCTGAAAAAGAATGGTATTCTTTGATAATAATTATATCTGAGAATTTCGAGTAATCTGAGATTTCTGAGTATTCAGACTAAAAAACTAGAAAATCAAACATGCCCTTCCATCAGTTATTTTTAGCAACGGTTGACTCCACCAACAACTTCCTCCGCCGGAAACTGGATGAAGGCTACAAGGCGGAAGAGATGCTTGTGGTCAGCACCGACAACCAGACGACAGGACGGGGTCAGAGAGGCAACAGCTGGGAGAGCGAATCAGGCAAAAACCTGACGTTCTCCATCCTGACTCACCCGTCGTTTCTGCCTGCTGCCCGGCAGTTTATCATCAGCCAGACCATGGCACTCGCCATCATCCGTTTGTTGAAAACCATCAGCCCGCCCCACAGTCACCGGTTCACCGTGAAATGGCCCAATGACATCTATTACGACGACAACAAACTCGGCGGTACGCTCATCGAGTGCGACCTGCAAGGCAAGAACATAGACAACTGCATCATAGGCACCGGCCTGAACGTGAACCAGACCCGGTTCGTGAGCGACGCACCCAACCCCATTTCGCTCAGACAGATATTCGGCAGGGAGTTCGACCGCAATATGCTGCTCACAACCATTATCAAGGAGTTCGCCGACATCTATAGCCAACTCAAAGACGGAGAAGCGACTGCCATCAGAAAAGAATACACAGAAAACCTGTACCGCCGCGAAGGCTTTCACCCCTATGCGGATGCCCACGGCACATTTAACGCACGGATTGCCGGAATCGAGGAAAGCGGACACCTGCTACTCATTGACGATGAAGGCACAACTCGGCGTTATGAATTCAAAGAAGTTAGATTCACATGACATAAGTTTGATTCACATGACATAAGTTTGACTCACATGACATCACCCCGACACATACATATTTCCGACTACGACTATGAGCTGCCCGACAGCCGCATAGCCAAATATCCTCTACCTCAGCGAGACAGTAGCAAACTACTGGTTTACAACAAGGGGACAGTAATCGAAGACCACTTTGCATCGCTGCCCTTCTACCTGCCTGCAGATGCCCTGATGGTATTTAACAACACGAAAGTGATTCAGGCTCGTCTGCATTTCCAAAAAGCCACTGGTGCCACCATTGAGGTGTTCTGCATGGAGCCGCTGCACCCCCTGGAATATCAGCAGAATTTCGCATCAAAAGGCGAATGCCAGTGGCTCTGCATGATAGGCAACCTGAAACGCTGGAAGGCAGGCACGCTTGAACGGACCATCACCGTTCACGGAAAAAATCTGACACTATTCGCCGAACGGATTGAGACAGACACTCCCGCCACCGCCGACGACGGCGGCACACGCCACCGCATACGCTTCTTCTGGACTGAAGAGTCGCTCTCGTTCGCCGAAGTACTGGAGGCATGTGGTGAGATGCCTATCCCACCCTACCTAAACCGTAAGACAGAGGAGAGCGACCTGCGCACCTATCAGACGGTCTATTCAAAAGTGAAAGGGTCGGTGGCAGCACCCACAGCCGGACTGCATTTCACCCAGCAAGTGCTAGCCGCCATCGACACGAAAGGAATTGAGCGCGAGGAGCTGACGCTCCATGTGGGAGCCGGCACGTTCAAGCCTGTGAAGAGCGACGAGATAGGCGGACATGCCATGCACTCCGAGTATATCGTAGTGAAACGGCAGACCATCGAGAAACTGATTGAACACGGCGGATGCGCCATCGCTGTCGGCACCACCTCGGTCCGCACTCTTGAAAGCCTCTATTATATCGGCAAGAAGTTGGACAAACGCATCGACCTGACAGAGAACGACCTGCACGTGGATCAGTGGGAGCCATACGAAGACCGCGAGGAAGAAGAAGCAGACGACACGGCACTCACGATCCGTTACCTCCGCAACATCCTCGGATATCTCAACACAAACGGTCTGGAAGCACTGCACACCAGCACACAAATCATCATCGCACCCGGCTACCATTACCATATTGTGAAGATGATGATCACGAACTTCCACCAGCCACGGTCCACCCTGCTCCTCCTCGTTTCCGCATTCGTAAACGGCGACTGGCACACCATCTACGACTATGCGCTCGCCCACGATTTCAGGTTTCTCAGCTACGGCGACTCATCGCTGCTAATTCCAGGGTGTTAGTTGTTAGTTTGTAGTTGGTTTGATTTTTGACGGTTTTTTTACGGTTATTTTATGCGTGGATGAGGATTTGGGAAACGTTCCCATTTGCCTTCTAATTTAACTTCCATTCGGAGACTTTACTCCCAATTCCGAAGGAATTTAACTCCAAATGAAGTTTTAACTCCTTACAAAAAAATGACATACGATTTTCAACTGCGCCTGCTGCCCGAGCAAGCCTATACAAAGAGTGCCATCACCGATTACATAGCGGCAGAGAAAGGCATCAACCGAGGGAACATCACCCATGTGCGTGTGCTGCGTCGAAGTATCGACGCACGTCAACGCACGATTTACGTCAACCTGACCGTACGGGTGTATGAGAATGAACGACCAGAAGACCAGCTGTTTGAGGAGATTGCCTACCGAAATGTTGACGGCTGCCCCCAGGTGGTGGTGGTGGGTGCCGGACCCGCCGGACTGTTCGCTGCCCTCCGGCTGATTGAACTGGGAGTGCGACCCGTGGTGGTGGAGCGAGGCAAGGATGTCCATTCTCGTCGTAAGGACGTGGGTGCCATCAGCAAGACACAGGAAATCGACAGCGAATCAAACTACTGCTTTGGCGAAGGAGGCGCAGGTGCATTCTCCGACGGTAAGCTCTTCACACGCAGTAAGAAACGGGGAAACGTAGAGAAAATCCTTCGGGTGTTCTGCCAGCATGGCGCCAATCCGTCCATTCTAATTGATGCCCATCCCCATATCGGCACGAACAAGTTGCCCGGCATCATCGAGTCGATGCGCCACACAATCCAAAACTGCGGCGGAGAAGTCCATTTCCAGACCAAGATGACCGGTCTGCTAATACATGGCAACAAGGTGGAAGGCATCACCACCGCCGACGGCAGGGAATTCCGCGGACAAGTGATACTCGCCACAGGGCATTCAGCCCGTGATGTCTATCAACTGCTGCACAGCCGTCAAATCGAGATTGCGCCAAAAGGCATTGCTGTAGGCGTGAGACTGGAACATCCGGCAATACTCATCGACCGAATACAATATCATAACAAGGAAGGCAAAGGGAAATACCTGCCTCCCGCCGAATACAGCTACGTGATGCAGGCGGGCGGCAGAGGTGTCTATTCCTTCTGCATGTGTCCGGGCGGCACTGTGGTTCCCGCGGCAAGCGGACCGGAACAGGTGGTCGTAAACGGCATGTCTGCGGCTGAGCGCAACTCTCCTTGGAGCAACAGCGGAATGGTGGTGGAGACTCGTCCGGAAGACCTTCAAGACACCAGCCTGATTGATGCCGATGCCAAAATTTTTATCAACACCATGCTGGCCGCAGAAGGACAGGAATGGTTAGCTGACAGCCCGCTGGCGATGATGCAATTTCAGGCTTATCTGGAGAAACTCACTTGGCAACAGAGCAACCGACACCAGACAGCACCCGCTCAGAGGATGGCTGACTTCGTAAACAAACGCGTGTCGGGCAGTCTGCCAACATCGTCGTATCAGCCAGGTCTGATCATCTCACCACTCCATTTCTGGCTGCCTAAATTCATCAGCACACGGCTGCAAGAAGGATTCCGGCATTTCGGCAAACACGCACACGGATTCCTCACCAACGAAGCAACCATGATTGCCATAGAGACACGCACCAGCTCACCGGTCAGAATCCTACGTGACCCTGCATCACTGCAGCACATCCGAATAGAAGGACTGTTTCCCTGTGGCGAAGGAGCCGGCTATGCAGGCGGTATTGTGTCGGCAGGTATCGACGGTGAACGTTGTGCTGAAATGGCTTCACAGACAATTCTGACATAATTTACTGGACCCACACTTATAGTTGTGGACATAAAAATAATTTCTTTATCACGATTGGCTTATAATTCGGAAATTTTATCTAAATTTGCAAAAAATCCAATCTCATAGACCAACAACATAATGAAAAGAAACAACTTTCGGAAAATTCTGACAATTAACGTATGCTATGCAATGCTTATTGGAGGAACTGTCATGATATCATGCAGCCGAACAGACAAAAAGAGCGATGCCGAACAAGCTAAATCAGAAACTTTTATAGGCTTACAGATAGAAAACGCCTCACAACAGCAACAAGATAAGAACGCTACAGGACTAACGAAGTCAGATTTCAAGGAAACCACTAAAAACGGCAGCACAGGCACAGCGTCATCAAATCCCGGCTCTCCTCAGCGGAAGCCGACCAACGACAATGACCCCAACCTGCATGGCTACAAATACAAATACGACAAAAACACCGATTACGAGGACGGTATTTTCTCCGATACTCCCGACTATATCGCCATCCCTGCAAAAATCAAAGAAAAACCAGAGCAGATTCTCTATCGGAAGACCTATGCTCTGTCGTATAACCAGCAAACAAAACAGGCCAACTGGGTAGCATGGCATCTGACAAAACCACATACATACGGTCACGGCCAGCGTCCTCAACGCGCATTTCACGACGATGATGAAGTCAGCAACTCAACCCACTTCTACGACTATAACAAATCAAAACTCTACGACAGAGGGCACCTCTGCCCAGCTGGCGACAATAAATGGGACGAAGATGCCATGTACGAAACATTCCTGATGACGAACGTCTGCCCGCAGCATTACGACTTGAACAGCGGCGTGTGGAACGACATTGAGATAAAATGCCGCGACTGGGCACGTCAGGAAGGGGATGTATATATCGTCTGCGGACCGATTTTCTATCCCCACAGACGCAACCGCGAGATGTTGGGCAAAAGCCGAATACCCGTTCCCGACGCTTTCTTCAAGGTGGTGTTAAGCAACAAACATCAGGGTAAAGGGATCGGATTTATCTGTGAGAACCGCCACGGCAGCACCAACCTGAATGACTACCTGATGACAATAGACGAAGTGGAACGAATCACAGGAATTGACTTTTTCCCTGCCATTCCCGACGACATGGAAAAACGGGTCGAGAGTCAAATCGGAAGGTTCAGATGAGTTTTTAATACGAAGTTAATCCTTTGAATGGGAGTTTATTCCTGCGGAATGGGAGTCAAATTGGAAGGCAATTGGGAACGTTTTCCAAATCCCCACCCACGAATGAAATATCCGTAGGCGTGGCAGAGAGGCATCATGGTGCGTCTAAAAAATCATTATACAAAACCCGTTCCCAATAACAAGCAACTAAAAACAAAAAAGAGTCCGTAAATGGACTCTTTATATTGTGGGCGTTGACGGATTCGAACCGCCGACCCTCTGCTTGTAAGGCAGATGCTCTAAACCAGCTGAGCTAAACGCCCTTCGTAGGCAATTTTCTTAATTGCGGTGCAAAGTTAGTAAAAATAATCCGTTCCTCCAAATAATAAACAGTAAAAAGTGAATAAACGTAAATAAATTGAGTCGAAACGTGAAATAAATTGAATATTTCTAAAAGAATAGGCATTTTATTTGTGATAAAACAAAGTTAATTGTAATTTTGCATGAATAACATGGCATGCAACGTATTATTCCACTGCTACGTCTGCAAAATTGTGTGTTAAAATGAAGTACAGCATATACACCATAATTATTTTTTCAGTATTGGTAGTTTCCTGCTCGGAGCAGCAATACTTTGTGAAGGGCAAATCGACACAATCGACCCTTGACGGTGAATATGCTTATATGGCTCCTATGTCCTCCTATAGCCTTCCTTACATTGACTCATGCCGTGTGGTTCATGGTCAGTTTGAAATGACCGGCCCGCTTGACTCCATCCAATGCGTGACGATATACATGGGCAGCACTGGCATACCTATGGTGCTTGAGACAGGAGAAGTGACAATCAATTTCCAAAATTCAAATATTCATGTAAGCGGTACACCTCTGAACGACAGATTCTACACATTCCTCAACACACGCGACTCACTGGTGTTCATACAGAAAGAGCTTTACGACCGCATTTCATCAATGTCGGTCTATAGCACCATGAGCACATACGAAACTGATGCCAACTCCATACGAACTATCACTGCACAAATCGACAGCCTGGAATGTGCGTTCGTGGAAGAAAACTATGACAACGTGTTAGGCGTGTCATGGTTTTTGAGAATGTGTGACGAAGCGTCATCAAACGCAGGATACTACTGTATGCCACCAAAGCTGCAGACTATATACAACACTGCACCGCCATCGTTTAAAATGAACCGTGAGATACAGCATTTCCGTGAGATGTGTAAAGGAGCGCTCTACAATCAAGGATATTATAATTATTAAGGGAGTGAAGAAAAAAACTGATTTTTCTCTCACTCCTTATTTATTTTACCCTTTTCCTTTCAATTATTAATTATTATTCGTAACTTTGCATAGACAATACCCCGCATTTAACGGATAAAGGGAAATAGAAGAACCGCCCTAAAGTCTTTTTTTATGCAAGTGAACAGAGACAACAAGCTTTATTACATCGTCATGGCAGCCGACATGGCACTCATAGTCATTCTCAACTATGTGCTCTACATGCTTTTTAAAAGTCTGTCGCCAGCTTCCTTTCCGACGATAGGCTTTAAGCTGACCACATTCATTCTTTTAGTGGCATATCTCTTCAGTTTCACCATACGGCCTTCCGTTAACCAAAAGCGGCTCAACCGGTCGGAGGATGTAATAAAAAACGTGATAATCACTAGTATGCTCTTTGGGGTGTTCACATCCCTGCTGATTATTATTTTCTATCCGTCAATCAGGTTTCCACGCACTTATTTCTTCTCATTCGTCATCATATACTCCTTCATAATGCTGATTGAGAGGCTCATTTTGCGTAAGATATTCTTCTACCTCCGTAAGCGGAAACGAAACCAAAATATGGTGGTACTCATTGGCGACACTGCAGGTATCAGGCAGATTTTCCATTATTTGTCCCAGCCGATGTATGGTTATACCATCAAAGCACATTTCGGTAAAGAACCGTCTTCTGACCCTGACTTGAAAAAGCTCTATGCGGGCACATCCGACAACATTTATGAATGGATGTCAGAAAACAACAAAAGCAACATTATCAACGAACTATACGCACATATCGACAATAACGAACAGGACAGAATCAACATGCTGTCGAAATATTGCGATAACAATCTGATTCGTTTCTTCTATGTTCCTGACATGAACATTTTCAGAGGGAAGCTATCATTCACACAATATGACAAGACACCTGTTGTGGCAAGACGTCGTGAACCACTCACTTACCCACTCAACAAACTCATCAAACGGTTGTTCGACATCATTTTCTCACTGCTCGTGCTCATCCTCGTCTTCCCCATAGTGTATGTCATCTCAGCAATCATCATCAAGATACAGTCTCCTGGACCAATATTCTTCAAACAGCTTAGAACAGGGCTTGACGGAAAATCATTTATGTGTCTGAAATTCCGTTCGATGCACGTCAACGATGATGCAGACAAAGTGCAGGCCACAAAAGACGACCCCAGGAAATTCTCCTACGGAGACTTCATGCGCAAGACGAATATAGACGAGCTGCCACAGTTCATAAACGTGTTGAAAGGAGAGATGTCAGTGGTGGGGCCACGCCCTCACATGTTGAAACACACCGACATGTATTCAAGCATCATCAACCGCTACATGGTGAGGCATCTCGCTAAGCCGGGCATCACTGGTCTGGCTCAGGTGAGCGGCTTCCGAGGCGAGACATATAAGATCAGTCAAATGGAAGACCGTGTGAAGAAAGACATTGAATACATAGAGAACTGGACACTCCTGCTCGACATCAAGATCATTATCAAAACCGTGACAAATGTAATTCAAGGCGAGAAGAACGCTTATTAATTTACAATAAAAAAGATGGTTTAAGATTTAACAATCCACAAAAATCCATCATAAAACACAAAAAATCCAGAACATCTGTAATATCTATAAAATCTATAATATCAATAAAATAAAAACAGAATAACAGAGCAAAAAAAGCAACAATGGACACAGTACTTAGCGGCATCCGCCCTACCGGCCATCTTCATTTAGGAAATTATTTCGGGGCAGTAAGAAGTTTCGTGAAAATGCAGAATGAATACAATTGCTATTTCTTCATTGCCGACTGGCATTCACTGACCACTCACCCCACCCCTGACAACATACAGAATTCCACCCGCACCATCCTTGCAGAGTATCTCGCATGCGGATTAGACCCCGAAAAAGCAACAATCTACGTACAGAGCGACGTTCCTGAGACGATAGAACTTTATCTTTATCTGAACATGAACACATATATCGGCGAGCTTGGACGTGTCACCACTTTCAAGGAGAAAGCACGGCAACAGCCCGACAACGTAAACGCAGGATTGTTCACCTATCCCACACTCATGGCAGCCGACATTCTTCAGCACCGCGCCAAATGGGTGCCCGTGGGAAAAGACCAGGAGCAGAACATGGAGATGGCACGCAAATGTGCAAGACGCTTCAACAATATCTACAAGACCGACCTCTTCCCTGAGCCTCAAAACTATTACTTCGGCGCAGAAGCATTGAAAGTACCTGGGCTCGACGGCACAGGGAAAATGGGTAAAAGCGACGGAAACTGCATCTTCCTCTGCGACGAGGAGAAGGTGGTGAGGAAGAAAGTGATGCGTGCTGTGACTGACAACGGTCCCCAGACCCCCAATAGTGAAAAGCCAGAGGTGATTGCCAATCTGTTCAAGATGATGAGCATCGTATCAAGCCCCGACACCGTGAGCTATTTCGATGAGAAATGGAACGACTGCACACTCCGCTACGGTGACATGAAAAAACAGCTTGCAGAGGATATGGTGGCTGTGCTGAATCCTATCCGCGAACGCATACAGGAATATTCCTCCAACACAGATCTTCTCGACCGTATTGCAGCAGCAGGTGCAATGAAAGCACGTGAAAGCGCAGTGAAAACATTGAAAGAAGTACGCAAAACAATCGGTTTCAGAGTCTATTAGAACGAGAAGACCAGAAGACGGAAAGACTAGAAAAAACAACGAGATATCCCTAATCAACCAAATATATTAATTATTAACTCCTTAAATTTTTGAAAACTATGGCTTACAAAATTATCGACATTGAAGGCGTAGGCGAGGTTTATGCAGAGAAACTCATTGCAGCAGGCATTGAGAAAGTAGAAGACCTCCTGGCAAAATGCGGAAAGCCGGCAGGACGCAAAGCATTAGCTGAAGAGACGGGCATCAGCCCCAAGCTCATTCTTAAATGGACAAACCATGCTGACCTATTCCGTATCAACGGAATCGGACCGCAGTTTGCAGAGCTCCTTGAGGCTGCAGGGGTTGACACGGTGAAAGAACTCCGTCACCGTGTGGCTGCTAATCTGAAAGCAAAGCTTGACGAGACCAATGAGGCAAAGAACCTATGCAACCGAGTGCCTGCTGAGAGCGAGATTCAGAAAATGATTGACCAAGCTAAGGAAATGGATCCGGCTGTGGATTATTAACACCCATCTAATCCATTAATACTTAATCAAAAAAACTGGGCGAACCATCAGGTTCGCCCAGTTTTTTAAGATGAGTTTTGGAACTATTTAAAAAATCCTTTGCGAATTTGATTAACCAGTCGGAATAATCAAAGCGCAAGACGGAATCCCGTGAAATAGAATTTGGCCTCTGGTTTTCCACTGTATCTGTAGGAGCAGTGACAATAGCGCTGTCCGTCTTCCCAGTGACTGCCCCTGATAACCTTGTTTGCACCATGTCCCGGACCTTTTGGATTGGTGAGATCGACTATATTGTAAGATGCATACCAGTCGTCGCACCACTCTGCCACATTTCCGCCCATATCGTAGAGGCACAGTTCATTAGGCAACAGAATCGCAACAGGATTAGTGGAAGTACATGTGTGTGCGTTCCATGCAACAGAGTTGCAATTCTCACTGCCAGGGAACGGGTACTGCTTGCTGATGTTTCCACCCCTGGCAGCATATTCCCACTCGGCTTCCGAGGGCAGACGGAATGTTCTACCAGTCAATGCATTGAGTTTCTCAATAAATGTCTGACAGTCGTTCCATGACACATTCTCCACTGGCAGGTTGTCGCCTTTGTTGGCCGACGGATTGGTGCCCATCACAACTTTCCATAAAGCCTGAGTAACCTCGGTCTGACCAATTCTATAACTCGACAACGCCACATTATGACATGGCTGCTCATCCATATCGCCGTACTTTGTCTGTTCAAGTGTGGCACCCATCAGAAATACGCCACCCTGAACACCAATCATCGTGAAATCAACTCCTTTCACGGAGAATTTCTCCGGTTTGAGATATTGGGTTGAAAAATTTGTGAAATAACGGCTCTGCAACACTGGATTAGTCACTGCCTCATTGAGGTCACTCTGTGTAACAGAAGCCACAAGGCGCAAGCCCGTGTGATAGTTGGAAGCGAACGGACTGAGACTATATCTGAATGCCGCACGAGCCGCATTTGTACCGTCAATCCAGTGCCCGCCCCTCACACATTTGTTTGTGCCAGTCGTCGGACCGATAGGATTCGTCAGACAAGTGTCAGGATATTCCCCATACCAGTCGTAACACCATTCAGCCACATTACCGGACATGTCGTATAATCCCAACTCATTCGGACGTTTTTGCATTACAGGCATGGTCTTGGCTGCGTTGCTTACAAACCATCCAAGCCCGTCAAGGAAATCATCACCGGCAAACATCCAGTGCCCAGACAGACATCCGCCACGTGCAGCAAATTCCCACTCTGCCTCGGTGGGCAGTCTGAACTCCATTCCTGTAATTGAGTTCAGCTTAGTGAGGAAAAGCTGGCAGTCATTCCATGATATGGACTCAACCGGTGATTTAGGGTTCTTGAAGTTTGAGGGGTTCTTTCCCATCACAGCCTGCCACAACTCCTGAGTAACCTCGGTCTCACCAATATAGAAAGTGTTGAGTGCCACACAATGGCATGGATATTCATCGATTTCCGACCGTCTGTACTGGTCAATGGTGGTTCCCATAAGGAAAGTACCTCCCTGGACTCCTATCATCTTAAACTGAACTCCATTGACATTCACTATCTTGTTGTTCACTCTTGAGGTGATGAAGTCAGAAAACGGCGCCATAGAGTCTGTTTTCACATCATCGGGCATATAGGCAACAAGATTGACGAGTGTATCAGTATTTTCAGGCTCAGCGATGATTGCAACCGTATCTTTCGGAATCTCGGTGGTGACAACCTCTACTTTCGGTTTTTTCTTCTTTCTAAACCATTTTTTCCAAAACTGTGCATCACTGTTGATTGGAAAGCACATAATAATTAAAAAGGTAATGCAAATACGCATACCTTTCGAGAAATTTAAATTAAATCTCATTTTAAGTCAAAATAGAATTGAATGAATGTTGTATCTTAAAATCTGTGCGAAATTACAACTATTTATTCTAATATGGTGAAAAGTGGATAAGTTTTTAACTTATTTTAATGTTTTTGGAATAAATTTCCACTTAGACAAAAAAAAATAAGAAAAAAGAATGTTCTTTATAAAAAAAAGTATTAACTTTGTGGCGAAAATGCGGTATAAGCAACATTTAAGCGACATTCATTCACAAGAACACATCAGGAAATAGTTCACATACAAAAACTGCAAAGACTACAATTAAACAAAGAAATTCTATTTTTTATTGCAGAAAAACACTTTTCTGCGATAAAACGTGAATAAATATGCTATTTTGCGAAAAAAAATCTTAAAAATAGTTTGCGTGAATAAAAAAATCACTATATTTGCAATAATTTAAATAATTTTCTATTTATTAACTAAAACTAGTTATGTTATGAAGAAATTAATTTTATCTCTAACTCTTGTTTGTGCATGTGCTGCAGCTAATGCACAGCAAACGATTTACACCCCTAAATTCTTCGATAACGTATATATCGGCGTTAACGGTGGTGTAAACACAAATCTTGCCTTTGACAAGGCATTCCCTCTGAACCCGACCTTCGGCGTTCGCTTGGGTAAGGACTTCAATCCTATCTTTGGCGTTTTCGTAGAAGGTTCTGCATGGTTCGGCTCACACACTGAGAAGTTCAAGGCTCACAACGGCCGTTTCTTCCCGGAGCGCTTTGACATTTATCCTTCAAATCCTGACGGCAAGCACAACGCATTCCGCGCTGCTAACTTAGGTGTGTATGGAACAATCAACCTGATGAATGCTTTCTTAGGCTATGCAGGTGAACCTCGCGGATTCGAGATTTCTACAGTTGCTGGTCTCGGATGGGGTATGGTATTTGTTCCATCAAGTGAGAAAAACAACACATTCTTCAGAAACGAATGGAAGGATGAGGACCGTGACCACCTGTCAGCAAAGGCTGGATTGGATTTCGCATTCAACTTCGGTGGCGACAAGCAGCATCAGATTTATCTTGAGCCTGCTGTGATCTGGAACCTGAACAAGACTGGTTTCGACGGTATCGCATTCAACAAGCACTATGCTTACCTTTCACTCTCACTCGGTTACAACTACAAGTTCGGTTGCTCTTATGGTGGACACAACTTCAAGGTTGGTCGTGACTGCGATGCTGAGCTCGCAAGACTCCAGGCTATGCTCGACGAGTGCAACAACCGTCCTCCAAAGGTTGTCACCAAGGAAGTTATCAAGGAAGTTCCGAAGGAAGTCATCAAGTATGTTGAGAAGCCAGGTATTTCTGTTGAGAACCTGAAGGTTGTTCCTTTCGAGGTTAACAAGTGGTATCTGTCTGACGCAGCTCAGAGCGACCTGAACACCATCCCTGCAGGTGCACACGTACAGGTTATCGGTACTGCATCTCCTGAAGGACCTGCAAGCTGGAACCAGGAGCTGTCTGACAACCGTGCAAAGGCTGTATGCGACTATCTCCAGGAGCGTGGCGTGATTGTTGACTCTTGCGAGGGTCACGGTGTTGAGGGCAAGACCTCTAACCGTCTGGCTATCGTTTACATCACAAGCCGTCCTCAGTAATTCTGTAACAGCTAACATTTAAAAGGGGTTCCTTTGGGAACCTCTTTTTTTATGTCCTTCCCACAAAAGAGGATATCTGGAAAATGAAAAGTCTAAAAAAAAGTTGCTCAGTCGATGAAAAAAGGGGGCAAAATACGATAAAGTATAAAAAAAATCACTATCTTTGCATATTATATTTCATTCATTCACACATTTATTTAACCAAAAGTTTCTTTTTATGAAAAAGATTATTTCAACTCTTGCATTGGCACTGGCATTTACAGCAGCCAATGCCCAGCAGTCGTTGTTGACGGGAGAGTTTACCGACAATATATATGTCGGTGCTAACTTGGGTTTGAACACGAACCTTGCAGGCAACAAATTCTTTCCGCTCAACCCCACTTTAGGACTACGTCTGGGAAAGGACATAACTCCTGTTTTCGGTTTGAACATAGAGGCAACAGCATGGTTCGGATCTCACGCTGAAAGCCGATATCATGTTCTTCACGGCTTTGACCGCTTCGACACCTACCCGATTCTGACAACTGTGACCCAAGCACCACAGACATTCGAGGGCCCAGACGGTCAACTCATTGTGTACACGCCGGAACAAGTGACTACAGAAGTGAGAAAATCACAAGGTCACAACTTGTTCCGCGCCATGAACCTTGGCATCAACGGAACATTGAACCTGACCAACTTGATGAACGGATATCTAGGTGAGCCACAAGACATTGAAGTTATCACACAGGTTGGTATCGGCTGGGGACATGTGTTCTCCCCTTCCAGCAGCCGCCAGCTAGTGAAGAAAGAAGACCGCGACGTGATGACCGTGAAGACAGGTGTTGACATCGCCTATAATTTTGGTGACGCCAAAGAACATCAGATTTACCTTGAGCCAGCTCTGCTCTGGAACCTGAACAAGGACGGACACAGCGGATCTCAGTTTGACAAACACTACGCATACTTCAGCTTGTCGGTGGGCTACAACTATAAATTCGGTTGCTCCTACGGTGGTCACAACTTTAAGTTTGGGCGTGACTGTGATATAGAGTTAGCACGTCTGAACGCATTGTTGGAAGATTGCCGAAACAACCCCAAAGTGGTTGAGAAAGTGGTTGAGAAAGTGGTTGAAGGTTCCACCCGCACCATTTCAATTGACAATCTGAAGGTGGTTCCGTTTGAACAGGGAAAATGGGATATCACTGAAGATGCTAAGGTTGACCTGAACTCCATCAAACCAGGATCTCATGTTCAGATTATCGGAACAGCCTCTCCTGAGGGAGATCCAGAATGGAACAAAAAGTTATCAATGAACCGCGCAAACGCTGTAGCCGCCTATCTTGAGAGCCGCGGTGTAATTATTGACACAATTGAAGGCCGTGGTGTTGAAGGAAGGACTTCCAACCGTCTGGCCATCGTGTATGTGCTTTAATAACATCAAAAAAGAGTGAGGAACCTCACTCATAATCCGAGAAAGGAGTGCGTGATGGCGCCTCCTTTCTTGTTTTATTTGTAAATAAAATGTAAATAGTTAAGCATAGCAGGCATTTTTTTTGGTTTATTACAAGAATAATCGTATCTTTGCTGAACTATTGCGTCTTAAATGTGCTAGCGCAATCGTATTCTTACAATTCCTCTTATCCCAAGCCTAATTAATGATGAACAGATACTGTCCCAAAATCATTTTGACGTTTACGTTGCTTTTATGTGTGTGCACAGTTTCACTTGCGCAATATAATCCCCGTTTTGAGCAACGCTACGAGACGAACAATAAGAAGAAAAACAAGAAACAGAAAAGTCCTGTAATTGTGGAATACACAGAGATATCACCATTGAACTATGCATCGAATCCTGACCGCGGCGGAACAGAACTTCAACAACCGCCGTTGTTCAACAACCGCCGCGTGGTGATAGGTGGTCCGGGAAAGACTGGTATAGATGTCAGTCATTATCAAGGCTACATCAGCTGGGCGGAAGTGGCCCGTGATCCACAGGTTACTTTCGTGATTATGAAAGCCACAGAGGCGAGCGACTTTGTTGACGACCGCTATCAGTTCAATATCCGTGAGGCACACCGCTACGGGCTGAAAGTGGGCAGCTACCACTTCTACCGCGCCCATATCGACCCGGAGCTTCAATTCCGCAACATGATGCGCAACATCGACCCTCAACAGCAGGATATTCTGCCAGTGATTGACGTCGAGCTGACCAATGGTGTGTCCTATGATTTGTTTGTAAGCCGATTGGAACGCCTTTGCGAGATGGTTACACGCGCATACGGAGCACGTCCAATAATCTACACCGGCAGAAATTTCTTCAACAAATATTTCAACAACTCCTACTGGCGCCAGTATAAATTCTGGATTGCAGCATACACAACGAATCCTCCTGTATTGAATAATGACCATGACTACATCATGTGGCAATTCACAGAGAAAAGCCGTGTGCAAGGAATCAAGGGCGGTGTGGATATGAGCCGGTTCATGTTCGGACACACAATTGAGGATATATTATATTACAAAAGGTGATAAGGTCTTTAATCTGATTTTTCGATTAATCCGGAAACTCAGAGTATTACCATTTTCCTAAAACCTAAACCCTAAAACCTAAACCCAATAATGAAACACCTGTTGATTATCATGTTGCTGTTCTTGCCAGTAACAGCAAGGGGGCAGAATGTGGAATATACAGCCGCCGACAGTGCGAAAATTGTGAAGATACTCTGTAAAGCCACAATAGAAGCCGGCGACAAAAACCGCATGATATATTTCGGTAAACAGTTCCTTGGCATACCATACGTGGCCCACACCTTGGAAGAAGGCGACAGTGAGCATCTGATTGTCAACATCCATGGCCTTGACTGTACCACATTTGTGGAGACTGTGTTAGCTCTATATCTATGCGACAAAAACAATGAACGTACATTCAAAGACTTTTGCAACCATTTAGGCAAAATAAGATACCGACAAGGCAAGATGACAGACTATACTTCTCGTCTGCATTATTTCACGTGGTGGGGAGAAGACAATGAGTCTATGGGGTTGGTGCGTCAGGTGACCAACAACGAGGCACCGTTCACAGCCATCCAGACAATCCAGATAAACTACATGAGCAAGCACCCCGACTACTACAAGCACCTGAAAGCGAATCCCAATTTCATTCCTGTTATAAGGCGCTATGAACAAGCGAGCAACGGCAAGAAATACCGTTATATACCGAAGTCGCGTCTGAACGGCAGTTCTCAGGAGCTACGGGATGTCCACACCGGCGACATCATCAGCATCATCACCAACAAAGACGGCTTAGACACAAGCCATGTGGGCATTGTTTTCTGGGACCAAGGCAAACTCCACCTGATGCACGCTTCCAGCCTGCAAAAGAAAGTGGTGATGGATGAAAAGACATTCTATGATTACTCTCAGGCGCAGAAATCACATCTCGGTATCAGGGTTTACAGGCCTCTTTGACATTATATACTTGGGGAAAAACGGATTATCCAGAATATCCAGCTCCAAAGAAACATCTACCGGTTGCATATTTGTCTGAAATCACAATTGGTGCATGTATGGAGATTCTCAGTCTGATCAAAGTCTTTTTCTGGGTTGAACATCTCCTCAATGACAGCCATCATGCGCTGATGGAAGTTCTCTTTCAACTGCCTTGCGAAATCGATAACCGCTTCTTTCCTCCCACCATTATCGTATCTTATGATGCTCTCGTCTTCCTGATCTTGTTTGCGGTCGGTTGACGCTGGCTTGATATACATCAAAGCCGGTGCCACGGGTTGCGAACAGAAATTGGTGTAGATGTCGGAATAGTAAAAAGTCTGGAGAATATGATACGGACGTTTTTCTTTCATGCTGTCAAAGAGTTCATCAACCACTTTAAAAGTCATGGCAGTAGAGCTCGTTTTGTAATCTACAATCCGGTGACGCTCCTGTGGCATCCCCACATGTATGGTATCAATACGGTCGATAATACCACCAAGGACTATGCTATGTCCGTTAATCTCAATCTTCAGCTTGTGGTCTTCGTTTTCAACCCCCTCAATCCGCATCGGACATAATAGGGCATCATATTCCAGCTGTTTCTTCACATATTTGATAATGACCGTGCGGTTGAGCTTTTGCTCGCCGTTATAGCTGATTTGTTGGTTCTTATCCTGTCGGAAGAAAAGCTCGCGGAATCCCTCGTCCACCAGATCACCGATTTTCTTGTCTTCTTTGCTCATTTTTTCAAGCAAGCTGCCTGGTAGAACAGTTCCTATATAAGGACGGTAAAGCTGTTCCATGCAATAGTGGAAGATGTTGCCGAACACGTCGTTACCCACTTCTTCCGTGATATCCCCGTCGGCTTTGAGTCCCGCCACTTTCTCCAGATAGAACTTGAACGGGCAGTTAATATAGGTGTTGATAGCTGAAGGGGACAGTATTTTATCGGAGAAACGCTTTCCTAGACGGTCTATCACCTCTTTTGTCTTTTTCACAAATAATGGCTGACTGACAGAAGTATGCACTTTAGCTTCCAATGCCGTCTGTTCAATATATGTCTGACCGCAGAACACACTGTCCTGCTCAACAAGCAGTTGACTCATGAATCTCGACATCTCACCTTTTGAGAGAGCATCTACAGTGCTGTTGTAGATGAGTGTCACGTCAGATGCACGCTGAATGAGATGGTAGAAAGAATAGGCATAAAGACTGGCGCGTGCTTCAAAAGTAGTCAAACCATGGGCTTCACGCAGGGTATAGGGAATGAAAGATGACCTCTTCACTGCTTTCGGAATGTTCTCGTCGTTCAT
Source organism: Bacteroidaceae bacterium (assembly GCA_016284045.1). Classification (GTDB taxonomy): domain Bacteria; phylum Bacteroidota; class Bacteroidia; order Bacteroidales; family Bacteroidaceae; genus UBA3839. Next base: position 6,662 of record JAEEOB010000127.1, on the reverse strand, counting down.
GCCAGCAATGATGACATGCTCAAAATCGAGACAGCGTGTCTCCAACAAACCAATTATCTGTATTCCTTCAGCTGGTTCTCCATGGAAGGGAACAGACGCTGACTGAATAATCTGACGTATCAGCCGGAGGTATCGGTCGCTACTCATGTCGTTTTCGCGCACAATCAGAAAATCGGCATCCCTCCGAATCTGGGCTCTGATGGCAATAAGCCGGTTGATGAGCGTGTGGATGGCATAGAGCGACTCCTGGTAAAGCTGTATGTCGAACGACTGGGAGTCGGCATCGACATAGCTGAGGGCGACAGACTGAGTGACTTCAGAAAGCATGGAGAGCAGTCCGTCAATGTCGTTCTGCGGTTTGAACAACTTTGACAGGAAGTGGTTTTCATTGAAAAGGTCGGGTGACACGAAAAATTGATTACGGTTCTTAATATCATTGAGAATCCGCACGGATTCACCGTCCGACATCCTAACAACATAAGGATGTTTCAGCACATTTGACACATAGGTATAGTACCAGTATTTGTTTCTGTCTCCATAAACATGCAGATCAAGCAGGGTCATGACCAGTCCGGCCACCGGAGTCTGGATAAGCGGAAAGCCCATTGTCACGTTCATCTGATAATCATGTCCATCAGAGTCGTTAGCAGGCATGCTATGAAGCATGGACTGCAACATCTTCTCATCGCACAGCACAACAGCTGTATGGTGTTGAATTGCATCTGCCTTTACATGCTGCCCGATCCACTCTCCCGCATAGCGAGTCTCACCGCTGTTGGAAGGAGAAGCCACAAATGTCAAGTGTTTGCCGTTGCTCATGTTGTCATAGCATGGTGCGTCAGATGGAATTTCGCACCCGAAACGCTGCAGATTCTCCCTTACATAGCGGCCAGCTTCAAAGAAGCAGTCACCTTCTGCTGTCTGCTGAACATAAGCTTTGTCGTAGTCCCAATAAAAAAGGGCAATCCCCTCTTTCTGTAATGAGTCGAGAAGCAGGCGCTCTGTCTTATTGAGCACGTTGAATCCTACAAACACGTATTTCTTCGACTTCAGCCGGTTGAAGTAACAGCAACCTTCCGTTACCTCGCGACGTAGCATTCCCTGATAGGCGATTCGATGCTTAAGCAGACGGTCATGCAATTTACGGTATGTGGGAAGCAGCAAATTCCAAATACTGATAAATTTCTGTTTCAAATCCGAGTCTCTTCCAACATTAAAGATACCAAAATAATGTTCAATGGCTTTACGCTGTTCATCGGTGAGATAGTCTAAAGTGGTGAGATCATCCAGGTCCTTCATGTTGGTGAATATCTGTTCTGCATGTGCGAGGTTGTTGTCAATATCATCAAAGTCACTCAGCATCACCTCTCCCCATGAATAGAACTGATCAAGATCCTCAGTAGTGCAACTTCCAACAGGACACACTTCATGCATGGCCTCACAGTAAGCGGCATAGAGGTGGTATATAAGCAACGGCTGGTCTGCCACTTCCAAATCCGACAGGCTTTGGAAAAGTCCATCCATGGTGGTGTAAGCGGGCGACCAGACAGGATGGTCGGTGATCTCAGCCAGATAGCGGTTGAAGAATAGTCGGCCGCGTTTACTTGGCAGAACGATAGTGAGGTCTTTCAAATTGCCGTCGAACTTACAGAGCAAGTCGTCTGCCACAGATTTCAGGAAAGGAGAGAACATATATTTAATTCAAAATTAATAATTTATATTTTTTTAATTGGGAGTTATCGGAGGTGGAGTTTTCATAATTCACAAGTAATCACGTGTCTGAATCGAATAATGGCAAGGTCAGTAAAACAAATCGATGTCAGTGTGCGAATCAGGATCATTTCTGATGACTGACGAAAGAAAACGTCAACTCCTACACGCTTTACTTTCGGAACCGTTGATTATTATGCGTGTCAGAACCGTTTCACTGAATCAACTGTCACCAATAACAACCCAACTAAAAACTAAATTACAACCTCCACGATGCTTTGCTGACGGATATACCATACGAATCCTTTCACATTCAAGTACCCCATTTGGTGGAGAAGTTTCATATATCGTCTGACCTGTTCTTCATGAGCAGGGCAGTAAATTCCGGTCTTATAATCAATAACAATGGTCTCATTGCCGTCGGTAATCACGCGGTCTGGACGGCAGGTTGAGATTCTTCCGTCAGGTTCCTTGAACACGATAGCGTTCTCGTTGATGACGGTCCATCTGCTGTCGAACCATACACTGCTTCGAGAGTCTTGGAATGCATGCTCCACAAGACGTTTCACATCATCGCGGTGGTAACGGCTCTCGAAACAGCCTTCGATGTCAAGACGGTTAATGGCACGGTCCACATCGTTGAGCGTCTGGATTTCTGAAAGAATGGCATGGAAGAGGATTCCTTCATCGAGATATTTACTGCGTTCTCTGGCAATATCTTCTCCTTGGATGAACCGCTTCGACTTGTTCGACTGGCGGAACTCCCCTCTCGATTCGCCACTGGTGAAAGTGAGTGAATGCATTACTGGTTTCTGAAGCATCACATTCTCACTGCCTTTATGCTTTTCCTGGAACCCGCACACAGTGCTCCCGTCCTCTTCGTAAATGTCGAGATCATCATCAGATAACTGACCGGTCCAGGCAGAAGGCATTGCCTGCCTGAGCACTTCATACATTGTGGCCAGATTATCTCTCTCCTTTCCATCATGGGGATGGGATATGACGATGAGGTTCTCTGAAGCACGTGTCATCGCAACATAGAGCAGGTTGATATTATCGACATATTGTTTGAGCAGCTCTGTCTTGTAGTCTTCCGAAAAAATGGAAGAACCGACTGAGCTTACTACTCTGACAGGACAAAGCGGCAAAGCGTCGAAGGGAGGCACATCGGGTTTACACCAAATCAGGTTGTTTCGGTTGTTGTTGCCATCAGTCACTTTCCATGTGGCAAAAGGGATAATGACAGAGTGAAACTCCAGACCTTTCGACTTATGTATACTCATGATACGGATACCCTCAGCTCCTCCGTCATTGATGGTCACAGCGCAAATCTTGTCATCCCACTGACTGAGAAAATGTTCGGTGTCCGTGTTGTTTCCTTCAAGAAATTTATTCACATGGTCGTAGAATGTGAAGAGATAAGCGTCCTGATCGGCTATCCTGTCCAGATTGAGGATGGTGTAAAGGCGTTCGCATAGTTCGTAAAGGGGAACAAGCACCAGCTCTTCGACATGTTGTGTTAGTGCATCCGGTAATGCAGCATTGAGGCTTGCGTCGTCGGCTGAGAAAAGTTGGTGGAAATCAGTCCTCACCGACTGGTTGACCATGACATCAGACTGGTAATGGTAGGCTAGCAACGCCTTAAACATCTTATCATCTGGATTCTGGAGCATTTTCAGTGCGAACACGAGAATCCTGACAGCAGGTGAGCTGTCGAGCCTGTAAGCCTCCATGCTCACCACCCTCACCTGTTCGCCGTTTATCAGTCCGGCCTTGTGGTCGAAATAGTCGCAAACTGCAGGGATAAACTCGTTTTTACGTACGAGAATGGCAATCTGGCTTTGCGGAACTCCTGCTTTTAGCAGCTTTTCCACGTTGGCTGCTATGCGTCGGCACTGCCATTCATCCATGTCGTCGGCCGACTGCGACACTTTTTTCAGCTCCACACGGACGTAGCCTCCATCCTGTTTTTTAATCTTCTGCCTGCATTCTTCGTATGCCTTGAGGATGTCCTGGGCATTGCCGCCCTCTTTCGAGGCGTAAGATTCACTGAGCAACAAACTGGCTTTCTCGAAAAATTCGTTGTTGAATCGGACCACACGTTCCGCGCTGCGGTAGTTGGTATCTAACGGGGCGGGGTTAACAAAGTCTTTCAAATCAGAATCATTGTTCATTCCGTTGAGGATACTCCACTCGCCATTGCGCCAACGGTAGATGCTCTGCTTCACATCGCCGACAACAAGACACTCGTGATTCGAATCAAGGCAGTTTTTTATGAGCGGCTTGAAGTTCTCCCACTGCAACACCGACGTGTCCTGAAACTCATCTATCATGATGTGGTCGAAATGCGTTCCTGTACGCTCGTAGATGAACGGCACGTCGCTCTCCGCTATCATCTCGTTGAGAAAATGATTGGTGTTGGACAAGAGAAATTCTCCCCGTTCGCCTAAGGCATCGCTCACTTTGTTGCTGATAGTGTTGATGAGGGCAAGCTGGTTGATGTGAAGGATTATCTCATCCACGGTGTTGACAATTTCTATCACATCGCCGAGCTTACTGATGGCATTTGTGAGTAGCTGGACCAGCTGCTCATGCTCCACAACCGCAACCACGCTCTTGTCCTTGCTCCAACAGTCTGTGCCCTCCGTATGCTTAAGCAGTGTGGGAGACAAATTTGGAAAATCATATCTTTTATTTGCAGGATTGGACAGATTAGAAAGCTTGGTGAAGAACATCCACACAGTACTTTTTGACTTTCCAGAGAAATTATTATAATCAAAACCATGGCTGTTACAGACAGAAAGGAATTGCGTACCAAATGGAGTAAGCGATGCAATGGCATTTTCTTTCAGTTTCACGATGGTCTGACGGTAAGAATCCAGGAAGTTGGGATTGTTGAGTTTGTCGCGAAGATTTTTTCCGAACTTCAGGAAATTCTCGTTGAAGATATTCTTTCCGAATTTCTCCAGTTCGCTGTTGACAGTCCAGTTCTTGTTCTCATCCATCTTCGCATCCACATAGTTGAGCACACGACGTTCCACAATCTTATCGTCAATTATGGCATCTATCACACGGCTGACACCCTCTTTCAGCGCACTCTCGTTGTCGAGTTCCACTTTTAAGTTGGCTGTAAGATTGAGGTCGTGCGCCAGTTCGCGTATGATGGTTTGGAAAAATGAGTCGATGGTCTCGATACGGAACCTGTGGTAGTCATGGAGAATCATCGAGAGTGCCTTTCGGCAGTTATCTCTCACGATGTCCTCGATGGACAGCATAGTTTTTTGCGAGGAAATCTGCCTGGCATACCAATTGCGTATGGTCTCGTCAGATACAATTTTGGAGAGATAGTCTTTTGAGTCGTCAAGATGCCGGCTGATACCATACAACTGACTGACGATACGCTGCTTCATCTCTGCTGTTGCCTTGTTGGTGAAGGTCACAGCCAGAATTCTGCGGTAAGCAGAAGGATTTATCACCAGATGCTTGATATACTCCACCGCAAGCGTGAATGTCTTGCCGCTTCCTGCCGACGCCTTGCAAATCTTCAGTTTACCTTTGTTATGCTTGTCTTTCATCTGTTCGGATGTTCATTGATGTTATACAAGTACAAATATAGAAAAAAAGTACTGAACTGGCAAATAGGAAAATAAAAAAATGTGTCGGCGCGTTTCTCAACGCGGCCGACACTAAAAAATTATAGAGAATCGGGGAGAATTATTAGATTAGCTTTTGCTAATCAATTGCAAAGATAGAATATTAATTTTACACTTCAAAACTTTTTGTTCATTTTTCCCCTTTTTTTTTCGTATTTTTCCAATTCTGATATTTTGGGTAACAATTTTGTAACATTTTACACTTCAAAACGTAAATTATTAAACGATTTTTCTTATTTTTTTTCAATAATTTCGTCTACAGAAACACCAGGAATAAAAAAATCGGAAAGTATACTGTATTGTACACTTTCCGCGGTATATAATGAATAATGATTTTAGGACTAAAAACTAAAAACTAAAATCTAAAATCTACTTAATCAGGACAAATCCGCCGTCTTTTGCCATAGTTACTGGGAATGCCTCGGGAGAGCTCACGTGTTTACGGGCATCATAGTCAGGATCCTGATTTCTCATGTTGTCAGAATAGAGCCTTACCTTATCGCCTTTCGTGAGGAAAGCACTGAGGTTGAGGTCAAGCTTGAGCGTCTCTCCTGTGGCATTTACTCCCACCACATACCAAGTGGAATGATGCTGACGTGCGAGCACGACAAACTTACCGGGATAACCGTCGATGAAAACGGTCTGTTCCCATGTGGTGGGCATCTCACGCAGAAGATCCATCGCCTCCTTCGGGGCGCCTCCGTCCTTCTCGTCCTCAAGGTTCTCAGGGGTGATGGCAAAATTTTGGATAGGATTCTGGAACAACACGGCTGTAGCGAGTTCGAAGCAGTCTGTGGTGCGGCGGGTGTTGCCGCCCTTATTACCTTTATGAATCTGGCGGTTCATGAAGCAACCTCCATATTCCATACATCCCACGGCATTGCGGATGAACGGGTGCAGACAGGCGTTGAACGCTTCCTTGTCGGCGAAGCCCTGCGAAAAATAGACATTCTCACTTGCAAGAACCGCCTCACTGCCCACATAGTTGGGGTACATTCTCTCCCACCCTCTCGGTAGTGTGCAGCCGTGGAATATCACCATCAGCCCATAGTCGTCAGCATCGCTGAGAATCTGCTCATAAAGACGGAACGTCTCCTGCTTGTCGCCTCCGAAGAAATCGACCTTGATACCCTTCACACCGATACCCTTCATCCACTTCATCCATTTCTTGCGGATGATTGGGTTGTCCATGCGGTTTGTCGGTCCCTGAACGATATCATTCCAGTAGCCGCTGGAGCTGTACCACAGAAACACATCAACACCCTGGCTTTGTGCATACTGTACTAGCCGCTCTATGCT